>NZ_VJWO01000002.1:0-298702 GCF_014889455.1 Pseudomonas sp. K8 | reverse complement strand
CGGCGACAGAGACTTCAGACTAACAATGCAAACCTGCGTCGCTGCGCTCCGACTGCCCGGCCGGATGAGCGTGGAATAGGTGGCCGGATGTTGGTGGGCTGGGTGGCCGGATGGCGTGGAATGCGCACATACTCTCGCCCGCAGGCCGAACATCGATTATTAGTCGCTCTCGACTAACACTCACCGCCCACCCTTGCAATCAGGCCGCGATCGCACCATTATTGCGAATAGTTTTCATTAGCGCGGAAGTCACCTGCTGTGTTTCCTACTTATCCGGCAAACCAAGACCCCCGCCAGCAGGCGCTCCATCGCTTGTTCGGCGAGCACCACGGCTGGCTGCTCGAACGCCTGCGCCTGCGCCTGCATTGCCGCGAGGATGCCGCCGATATGGCCGCCGAAACCTTCGCTCAGGTGGTGGCGCTGCCGGACCCCCACGCCATTCGCGAGCCCCGGGCTTTGTTGAGCCTCATTGGCAAGCGGCTGATGTTCGCCCGCTGGCGGCGCAATGATATCGAACGTGCCTATCTTGACGCCCTTGCCTCTTTGCCCGAGCCGACCGAGCCTTCCCCCGAGGAACACTGGGTGGTGATGGAGGCGTTGATGGCTGTCGATCAATTGCTGGATGGCTTGTCGTCCAAGGCCCGCGCGGCGTTTCTATATAGCCAGATCGATGGCCTGACTTACACGCGCATCGCCGATGAGCTGGGGGTGTCGGTGACGCGGGTACATCAGTATGTTGTGCAGGGACTGACGGCGTGTTATCGGGACGTTCGGTGACGACGGTGTCCGCGGCGGCGGCACAGGCGATCGAGTGGTATGCGCGGCGTGCTTCGGGGGCGTTCACTGAGCAGGAGCAAAAGCAATTGATGCTGTGGCTGGCCGCCGATCCTGGTCATCTGCGTGCATGGCAGACCTTGCAGCAGCAGTTGAACCGTACCGTGGCGCCGTTGGTGCAGCAGCAGGCCGCCGTCCATGCGCTGTGCGATGCGGGGTACAGTCGTCGACGTTTTCTACGTGGCGCCCTCGGCCTGGGGGCGATGGCTGTCGGTGGGCAGTTGTTGACCATGCCGGGTGGGCCGTTACACGCACGTTTGCGCGCCGACCTGCGCACGTTGACCGCCCAACGCCGTACGTTCACCCTTGAAGACGGTTCGACCTTGCAACTCAACGCCCAGAGTTCCGTCGACCTGAATTTCAACCCTCGGCAGCGTCACGTCCAACTGTTGCGCGGCGCTTTGCAGGCCCAGGTGCGAAGCGACCCGGCGCGACCGTTCGTGCTGGCGTGCCCGTGGGGCGAGGTCTGGCTCGACAGTGGGCGGTGCCTGTTGGCGATGCAGGCCGGTCAGCCACAAGTGTGGGCGCTGGAAGGTTCCTTGCATTTGCGTACGCCCCATCACAGCCAGCACCTTGTCACCGGCCAGGGCCTGGCATTCGATGGCAACCGCTGGCGGGACCTCCCGTCGCGCTATGTTGACGAACGCAGTTGGACCAGTGGGCTGCTCGAAGTGCATGACCAGTCTCTGGGTCAGGTGATCGAGCACCTGGCGCCTTACCACCAGGGGATGCTGCACGTTTCGGCGGAGGCTGCGGCATTGCGGATTTCCGGGGTGTTCACCCTGGATGACACGCGTGGCGCGCTGGCCGCGCTCAAGGATGTGCTGCCGTTGCGCATCGATAACTGGCTGGGCGTATGGACGAGAATCGAACGTGTTTGAATTTTTTTCCTGACACCCCTGAAAATATCCCGGGCTCGCGTCACATACCTGATAGACGCGCGAATTCCGCGCACTCGTTTCCGTACTTCTGCGAGCCCGCTCATGCATCCCAACCTCCTTTTGCCGTTGTTTGCCGGCTGTCTGGCCAGCTTTACCCTGCAGGCGGCCGAAACCGCCTATGACTTCAACCTGCCCGCCGGCGCCGTGCGCGCGACTCTGATAGGTATTGGTCAGGTGAGTGGCCAGCAGGTGCTGTTTATTCCGGCTGATGTGGCAGGTCGTCAGTCGTCGGTGGTACGCGGTCACCTGAGTGCGAGTGAAGCGGTACGCCAGAGCCTGGCGGGCACCGGCTTGAGTGTGCTGGTCACCGCAAGTGGTGCCCTGAGCGTGCAACGAACCGGTGATGGCCTGACCCTGGACGCCACCACTATCAACGCAATCCGTCAGAACGGGGAAATCGCCGACGCCGGCTATGTGGCTCAACGCTCCTCGGTCGGCACAAAAACCCGCACGGAACTGGTAAAAATCCCACAATCCGTGTCGGTAGTGACTCGCGAAGAGCTCAACACGCGTAAAAGCGACAACCTCTCCGACGCGCTCAAGTACACCCCCGGGTTCAGCAGCCAGCCCGCCAGTTTCAGCCGCACCGCCGACGACTACACCCTACGTGGCTTCAACGTCGGCGCCGGAACCGGGGGTATCCTGCGCGATGGCATGAAACTGCAATCGAACCCCTACGATGGCAGTGTCGAAGCCTATGGCCTGGAGCGCGTCGAGGTACTCAAAGGCGCCTCGTCCGTGCTGTATGGCCAGCTCTCACCGGGCGGCATGATCAATACCGTGAGCAAGCGTCCTACCGAAACGCCGCTGCACGAAATCGGACTGGAACTGGGCAACTACGACCGCCGCCAGTACACCATCGACCTCGGCGGCCCTCTGGATGACCAAGGCCAGTTCAGCTACCGCTTGACCGGCCTTTGGCGCGACAGCGGTACCCAGGTTGACCACGTCGATGATGATCGTCGCTACATCGCCCCGGCCGTGACTTGGAAACCCGACGACGATACCTCGCTGACCGTCCTCGCCAGCCACCAGGACACCTATACCGGTTTCTCGCCGCCGATGAGCTACGCGCTTAGCAGCTACAGCAACACCGCCGGCTACAAGATCGGCCGCAATCAGTTTGTGGGTGAACCCGGCTACGACCACTTCACCAACCGCATGGACACACTCGGCTACCTCTTCGAGCACCGCTTCAACGACAACCTCACCGTCAACCACAGTCTTCGTTACTTCCAGGCCAATACGAATTGGGACTACCTGATTCCCGTGTCTGTCAGTGGTAGCCGACTGCTGCGCCGCTACAGCGCCCGCGAAGAGCGTTCCACTGGCTGGACCAGCGACAATAACCTCAACTTCACCTTCGACAGCGGGCGCTGGCAGCACGACTTGGTGCTGGGCGTGGACTACTACCACAAGACCTACGATTCGCACCGCTTTATCAGCTCGACCCTGGCCCAACTGGCACCGTCGTTGAACCTGGCCAACCCGCAATACACCGGTGTCGGCGCGAATACTGCTGCCGACACCGGCAGTGACCTGCACAGCAGCCAGGCTGGCATCTACCTGCAAGACCAGATCACCTTCGACGACAAATGGGTACTGCTGCTCGGCGGCCGCCAGGACTGGGCTGAGAGCGTAACCACCACATTTGCCACCGACGCCCGTGCTACCCGCAACGACAAAAAAGCCACCGGCCGTGTAGGTCTGGTCTACCTCGCGGACAACGGCCTGGCGCCCTATATCAGCTACAGCCAATCATTCCAGCCGGCCAGCGTCAGCAACCCGGCCTTCGGCAACGCCTTTGCCCCGCTGGAAGGCGAACAATACGAAATCGGCCTGCGCTACCAGCCGCCCGGCACCGATACTCTACTCAGCGCCGCCGTTTACCAGCTCGACCAGGACAACTCGCTGAGCCTCGACAGCCTCACCAACACCTACGTGCAATATGGTAAAACCCGCTCTAAAGGCCTGGAGCTCGAAGCCAAGACCAACCTCACCGAGAATCTTCAACTCAGTGCCGGCTATGCCTACACCGATACCCACGTACTGGAAGACCAGACCGCGAGTAACGTAGGTAAACGCATCGAGGGCGTGCCCTATAACACCGCGAGCCTGTGGGCTAGCTACCGGCTGGCGAGCCTCGGCCTGGAGCGCCTGCGCGTGGGGGCTGGCGCCCGGTACATAGGGACTACGCGGACTACACCGAGTGTTTATGACGGAAAGATTCCGGCTTATACGCTGGTAGATGCGCTGGTTAGTTATGATGTGGACAGCAATTGGCAACTGCAGGCTAAAGCGCAGAACCTGTTTGATAGGAAATATCTGTACTGCAACACCACGTGCCGGTATGGCGATGAGCGTAGTTTGATTGGTTCGATTACGTATAAGTGGTGATAGCTCACAGGGCGGTTGAGGCACTACGCATGCAGTGTGAAAGCTGAGTGCGAAACGGTCGGAAGTTGTTGGAGTGTTTGAGCTGATCTGGCCGTTCTCTCACCTCGCTTAGCGGTCGAGCACCCTAATCGAATAGTGAGCAATTGCACGGTCAGCGAATACTAATAGTAGCGTCGCCGCACGGCGCCGTTTCAGTTACCCACTATAGCCAAAATTTCGCCCTTCTCACCTAGCCACCAGTACCATGAATCAAACTCCTCTCGAAGCCAAACTTTTAAAGCCATCCCCACGTCATCCCGCCAAGAATGTTGAGTGTTATCAGGGATCAAGGCCCCTGCGACCTGTGAGGGTTGTCCACTAACGCGGGACTTGCGACTCCTTACGACCGGGAGCTTGGGCATCTCATGATCTGGCCTCCTGAACACTCCCGAGGAAGTGGGCGGGTGGAGGCTGCGCTGGCTGACGAGACCGGCGCCGCGAGATCCTGAGTCGGGTGAAGGCAGTAATGCGATGACCGGGGCGTGCCTGACTGTCAGTCAGGTGCAGCCCATTCCGTGGGCTGCGGCATCATCATCTGCATCGCTGTTGCTGGTGACTTCGGTGTTTGTCACGCCGATTGTCACGAGGGGGAATGCCGCAAAGCCTTGTACGAGTTGGGCTGCAGCAGCGGTAGGAGCGCCCGTCTCTTTCCGGAAGAAAGAGACGGGCGTAGGTTGGCGCAATGAAATGGCCAAGCGGATAGGTTGCTGCAGGGCAGCTATGAAAGGGGGAGGTTGCCGCAGTGGGCACACTGGTAAAAGTAGGCATCCATCACATCGCTGTGATCGTGCGAGCCGCCGGACGCTAATCACACTTTGGGAGAACCACCACGGTGTGGCGTAGCCTCAAAGGTTCTGGCTACCTGGGTTGCTGTCAACGACAGCGCTTTGCCCGATCTCTTCTACGCCTGTGGATAATTCGGGTCAAGGCTTGAATTTTCGGGATGTCTGCGGCTGTGGATGAAGTTATCCACCGGTGGTTTTCCACAGACAGTTGCGTGGGCTTTAGATTTTTTAAGTGAGACCCCTTTAAGCAGGGAGGCTACGCATCCCTGCTTAAAGGGGTCCGGCTTTAAAATTGGTAACCAGAGAACTCGTGGTCCTACACCAATGTTGGTTTAACCACGGTTGCGGGATTGTCGCCTTGATGCATGCGCCCCAAGGTCCGACGCATTCAGCGGTCGCCGCCTCATCATTCCCCCGATGTTTCGTGTTGAGCCTTATCTGCGTGCTCAGGTGTGGATGTAGCGTAGATAGCCCATGCGTTCATCAGCTCCCGTCGCTTATCAAAAAAGTCTGATCGAGAGTACGCGCTTTCCGTTTCCCCGCGCTCGTCATGGGCCAGTGCGAGCTCGCAGATATCTCTTGGGAAAGGCGTCTTTTCACCTGCCCAATCCCGGAAGGTTGAGCGAAAACCGTGACGAGTGATGTGCTCGTAACCCAGTGCATGTAGCAGATTGCGAATGCCATTAGCATGCATCACGCCGCTTCGGCCGTGGCCGGGAAAAACGTAGGGATTTCTTGTGTTGATTTTCGGAAGGCCTTTCAAAAGTGAAACCACCTCTGGAGCCAGGGGGATCGCGAACGCTTGCCGGGTTTTCATGCGCTCATCAGGCAGAGACCATCGACCCGACACCAAGTCAAACTCATCCCAGCGTGAGAATCGGACCATATGCGAGCGAGCGCCGGTTAGAATCAGTAACTGAGCCGCGACAGACGCGTGGCTGGGGTCCCTACGTAAGGCTTCCATGAGCCTCGGCAGGTCCTGCCATTTCAGCGCAGGATGATGCTGGCGTTTGCGAGCTTTCTTTTTCTCATGCCGGCTGAGCAGATTTTCCAGGTGGCCGCGCCAGCGTGCAGGATTCTCTCCGGTCCTGAGGCCGCGGGCTCTGGCGGCATCGAGTATCTGTTCGATTTGCCCACGTACTTCGTCAGCCGTCCGCGTTTTGGTCGACCATAGTGGATGGAGGACCTTGATCAAATGTTTGGTCTCGATCTGGTTAGCTGACAGCTTTCCTATTGTAGGGAAGGCATAGAGCTCGAGTTTTCTCAGCCAGCCCTTTCGCCATTTCTCCGACCACCTCAAGCCATGGGCATCTCGGTAGTCGGCGGCCAATTTCTCGAAGGTAATTAGCTGTGCCATTTCTCGGCGTTCAGCTTCACGCTGAGTGGCTTGTTCAGCCTGTCGTTTGGCTAGGGGATCTGTGCCGTTGAGGATCTGGACTTTATGTTCATACGCGGCGGCGCGGGCTTTTTTCAGATTGAGTTGAGGATAGCCACCCAGCCCCATCTCTCGCCGTTTGCCGTGTAGCTGGAAGCGCAGCACCCAAAATTTCCGACCTGAGTCCTTGATGACCATGCGTAATCCATCGCCGTCTTCATAGGTTCCTGGAACGGTCAAATTTTCGACTTGTTTCGCGGTCAGCTTGCCCATTTTTCTACCCTCAGTTCCCCCACCGGTTCCCCCACTTGGTCGTGGAAGAGGGCGGATCAAAACAGAAGTCACAGGAACAAAAATAGGCTGAAAGCATTGTTCTAGCAAGGCTGTCGAGGATTTCAGTAGATGAGGCTGGCTTTCAAAAAAGCGTTAAAAAGCCGGCTTGTGGCCGGCTTCTCGGGGACCGCCTCAGCTTGTTTTTGACAAACCTCACCAGCCTTCAAATCGCTCAGCCAACATCGCGTCTGGCTGAATAGTCGGGGCATCCGCGGGCGTTTTTCCGCATCGCCTGGCAGGGTGAATGGCCTAAAACCAGCCCCTGCCAAATGTGCGGCGCATGATACCCACATTCACCTCAGTTGCCCACCTCCGTATCCGATTTAGAGCCTTCCCAGCCCAGCAGGTGTTCATCCAGCGGCACGGGTGGGCGGCGGTTGTTGAGGGTGGACCACCAGAACACCCAGCCGACAATCTGGAAGTTCTGTTCGAAGCGTTGATCGAAGGTCAGGTATTCGTCGGGGTGTTCGCCGGCGTTGTGGCTGCGCATGCGCAGGCCGCCGCCGGGGCGGTTGTAGAGGTATTTGATGCGCAACATGTCGTCGTGTTCGACGGCGTAGATTTCGCCGTCGACGATTTGGGTGCGGCCGCGGTCGATGGCGAGGGTGGCGCCTTGTTGGATGATGTCGACCATGCTGTTGTCGACCATGTAGGCGCCTAGGGCGCGGTCGGGGTTTACGTTTAAGGTCTCGAGGGTGTGACGGGAGAGGCGGATACGTTCGGTTGAGGTGAAGGACGGATGGAGGGTGATCTCCACATCGATTGTTTCCGGGGAACGGGCGGGGCCTGTGAGGTATTTGCCGCTTTCTTCGCGGGTGGGCAATGCTTTCCTTGCATCTTGAGCGTCCAACAGGAAGTTGGCCGGTGGGTGTTTAGGGCCTACACCGGCGTGCAGCCAGCGGCTGGAGACGCACAGCAGTTCTGCGATTTCGTTGAGTCGGCCCATGGGAACACCGCGTTTGAACCAGTTGTTCACGTGCTGAGGCGTGACGCCGCGGTTCTTGGCGAAGTCGGAAGCGGAAAGATGAACTTCCCGTAATAGCGCTTTTAAGCGATCACCTGATGTATTCATAAACGCTGAGTTTACTGGCCGGGAAAATAGATCAAATAAACTATGCGTTCAATTGCCGGTGTAGGTTTTTACTTAGTTGTAGCCTGATCTTTCGTTGGTGCTGCTTAGTTCAACATGGAGTGTTAATAATTGAACTTGGTGTTTAAATTTTTCCACAAAAAAAGCCCCGAATGATCGGAGCCTTTTTGATTGCCGCAGCAATGAGGAGCCGGTATCAGCCTTTGTAGGCGGCGACCGACTTCATGATCTCGGCGCGGGCGGCATCTGCGTTGCCCCAACCGTCGATCTTCACCCATTTGCCTTTTTCGAGGTCTTTGTAGTTCTCGAAGAAGTGCTTGATCTGTTCCAGCAGCAGTGGCGGCAGATCGGTGTATTCCTTCACGTCCACGTACAGCTGGGACAGCTTGTCGTGGGGCACTGCGATGACTTTGGCATCGCCGCCGCCGTCGTCGGTCATGTTCAGGATGCCGACTGGACGCGCGCGGATAACCGAGCCTGGAGTAACCGGGTAAGGGGTTACGACCAGCACGTCGAGGGGGTCGCCGTCGTCAGCCAGGGTGTTGGGGATGAAACCGTAGTTGGCCGGGTAGAACATCGGGGTGGCCATGAACCGGTCAACGAACAGGCAGTCGCTGTCTTTGTCGATTTCGTATTTGATCGGCGCGTGGTTGGCCGGAATCTCGATGGCGACGTAGATGTCGTTCGGCAGGTCTTTGCCAGCCGGAATCTTGCTGTAGCTCATTGGGCGTTGCCCCCGTAGTTGGCCATGTACATGGCCGGATTGGCCTAAAAGTGGCGGCGATTATAGGCATATTCTGACGCCGATGCCATGCACCAGACGTCGTACAGTCATTCGCCTTGTGGCTGATAACGCGGGTCGTGCGCTTGCAGCTGCGCGAGGCGGGCCAGAGGGTCCTGGCGGTAAAAATGACTGAGTTGGGCGTACACCTGTGGATAACTTTCCACCAATAAATCTGGCGCGCTGAAAAAATATTCGCTGGTGACCGCGAAAAATTCCGCCGGGTTTTCGGCGGCGTAGGGGTCGATGGCGGTTTCGGCGTCGGGGTTGGCGTCCAACTGGCGGTTAAGCTCATCGTAGGCGCCTTGCATCACGCGGGCCCAGTCTTGCACGCGCATGTCGTGGTGCAGGGGCGGCAGGCCGTTGGCGTCGCCGTTGAGCATGTCGAGCTTGTGCGCCAGTTCGTGGATCACCAGGTTGTAGCCTTCCCAGTTGCCGCTGGCCAGCACGCCGGGCCAGGCGAGGATCACCGGGCCTTGTTGCCAGGCTTCGCCGCTGTGCTCGCCGTCCCACTCGTGCTCGACGCCACTGGCATCGCGATGACGTTGCGGGCTGAGGAAGTCGTCGGGGTACAGCACGATCTCGTGGAAGCCCTGATACCAGTCGAGATCGCCGAGGTTCATCAGTGGCAGTTGCGCCTGGGCGGCGAGCAGCAGGCGTTGTTCCTGGTGCAGCTCGACGCCGGGCAGGGCGGTGAGGTGTTTTTCGGCGAGAAACACCACGCAGGCTTCGCGCAGCCACTGGTCTTGCTCGGCGCTGATGCCGTCGAGGAAGGTCAGGTGCTCGCGCACCCGCTGCCAGGTGTCATCGGCAATCGGGTGCCTGGCCAACAGGCGCCGGCGACGCCAGGCGCTGAGGGACCACATCGCAGGTTACTGCGACTTGGCTTCGGTGGACGTGCGACCAAAGCGGCTGCGGAACACGCTGATGATCATCGGCACCAGCGACAGCAGGATGATGAACACCACCAGCAGCGAGAGGTTTTTCTTGATGAACGGCACGTTGCCGAAGAAGTAACCCAGGGTTACCAGGCCGCCGACCCAGAAGACGGTGCCCAGCACGCTGAAGCCGAAGAAGCGCGGGTAGGGCATTTTCGCGATACCGGCAACGAACGGCGCAAAGGTGCGCAGGATCGGCAGGAAACGCGCCAGGGTCACGGTTTTGCCGCCGTGCTTGTCGTAGAAGTCGTGGGTTTTTTGCAGGTAGTCGCGGCGGAAGATTTTCGAGTTCGGGTTGCTGAACAAGCGTTCGCCGGCTGTTCGCCCGATCACGTAGTTGGTGCTGTCGCCGAGGATCGCTGCCAACATCAATAGACCGGCGAGCAAGACCGGGTCCATGCCGCCACCCGCCGCCACCGCGCCGGCAATGAACAGTAATGAATCACCCGGCAGGAACGGCATGACCACCAGGCCGGTTTCGCAAAAGATTACAAGGAACAGAATGGCGTAGATCCACAGACCGTAATTTTTTACCAGCAGGTCGAGGTAGACGTCGAGATGCAGGATAAGGTCAAGCGGGTTGAAATCCATGGATGGCACCTGTGTGAATGGCCCGACTCAGCAGGCCTGTGCGGAGGCTCGGGTAATAAGGCTACAAGTATTTGTCGCGCTTCTTACAATCCTGAAAGGTCGGCATTATACGGATTGAGAAGTGAAAAGAGTGTGTGGGTTTTGTAGCGGGTGATGTCATGGCACTCGGCTCCCAGAGCACCACAGAACCAAATGTGGGAGGGGGCTTGCCCCCGATCGGGTCGTGCCAGTTATAAATAGTCTGACTGGTCCACGGCTATCGGGAGCAAGCTCCTCCCACAGGGACTTTGGGGGGGCTTGGGGATGGGGTCAGTCTTCGCTGATCGGCAACACGTAGTTCTTGAACTCGCTGTCTTCGCGAAAACCCATCGACTCATACGTCTTCTGCGCCACGTTATTGTTGCTGCTGGTCGACACCCGCAGCCGCACTGCATGGGTTTCCTTGGACATCTTCTTCGCCGCGCGCATCAGGTTGTCGGCTACCAATTGCCGGCGCGCGTCTTCGGCGACGTAGATGTCGTTGAGGATCCACACCCGTTTGAGCGACAACGAAGAAAAGCTCGGGTACAGCTGACAGAACCCGAGCAAGCGCTTGTCGTCGTCATCGGCCAGGGCCAGGTAGATCACCGACTCCTTGCGGCGCAGGCGTTTTTCCAGGAAGGCCCGCGAAGAGTCCGGGAACGGCAGCGCCCCGTAGAACTCGCGGTATTTGACGAATAACGGGGTCAACAGGTCCAGGTGTTCCAGGGTCGCTTGAGTGATCCGCATGCCAGGCCTCAACTTCCAGATGGTATATGACCACGCGAGCGGCCGTGACTCGATGCTGCCTAAAGACGCGAAAAAGCGCAATCGTGCGGGGATCAGTCGGTGGGCGGGCTGAGCAGGAAATTGCCTTTCACCAAGTCCGGGTCATCTGACTCGATGGTCTGAACCTGCGCCTCATCCTTGAGGTTGACCCCCGACAACTGCCGGCGGCAGGCCTCGCGCATCAAGTACAGCAGGCGGTGGGCCGCCATGCCATAACTCAAACCCTCCAGGCGCACGTTGGAGATGCAGTTGCGGTACGCGTCGGTGAGGCCAACCTTGGGGTTGTAGGTGAAATACAGGCCCAGGCTGTCCGGCGAACTGAGCCCCGGTCGTTCACCGATGAGGATCACCACCATCTTGGCGCCGAGTAGCTGGCCAATCTCATCGGCCACCGCGACGCGGCCCTGTTCCACCAGGATCACCGGTGACAAGGACCAGCCTTCGGCGTGGGTCTGTTCCTCCATGCGCGTGAGAAACGGCAACGTGTGTTTATGTACCGCCAACGCCGACAGACCATCGGCCACCACCACGGCCAGGTCGACGCCGCCGGGGTTAGCCGCCGCATGGTCGCGCAGGGCCTGGGCCGACTCATCGCTCAGACGCCGCCCCAGGTCCGGGCGTTGCAGGTAGCTGTGGCGGTCGACGGCGGCGCTGTGCAGCAACAGGCTGTCACGCCCGCGTTCGGCGAGCTGAGTGCTGAGGCCGACATGGTCGAAGGGCAGGTGGACCGCGTCCCGCGCCTGGGCGTGGGCGAATTGGAAGTCCAACTGTGCGCTGGTGGGGATGCTGGTGCCAGTACGGCCCAGGGCGATGCGCGCCGGGGTCAGGCGACGCAGTTCCAGCCACGGGTTTTCGGGTAGGTCTGGTTGCACGGGCGGCTCCTTCATCCCAATTGCGCCAAGGCGTGGCGAAACGCCGGTGGCAGGCTGTTGCCGAAACGCACTTTGCCGTCGGCTTGCGTGAAAATGCCCATGTTCGCCAGCCACTGTTCAAACTCCGGCGCCGGCTTTAAACCCAATGTCTGGCGGGCGTACAGGGCGTCGTGGAACGAGGTGGTCTGGTAGTTGAGCATGATGTCGTCGGAACCGGGAATGCCCATGATGAAGTTGATCCCGGCCACGCCCAGCAGGGTCAGCAGGGTGTCCATGTCGTCCTGGTCGGCTTCGGCGTGGTTGGTGTAGCAGATGTCGCAACCCATCGGCACCCCCAGCAGCTTGCCGCAGAAGTGGTCTTCGAGGCCGGCGCGGATGATCTGTTTGCCGTTGTACAGGTACTCGGGGCCGATAAAACCGACCACGGTGTTCACCAGGAACGGCTTGAAGTGCCGGGCCACGGCGTAGGCGCGGGTTTCACAGGTTTGCTGGTCGACGCCGAAGTGCGCGTTGGCCGACAAGGCGCTGCCCTGGCCGGTTTCGAAATACATCAGGTTTTGCCCGAGGGTGCCACGGTTCAGGCTCAGGCCTGCTTCGTAGCCCTCCTGCAGCACGCTCAGGCTGATGCCGAAACTGGCGTTGGCCGCCTCGGTGCCGGCGATCGACTGGAACACCAGGTCCAGCGGCACGCCACGGTTGATGGCTTCGATGGAGGTGGTGACGTGGGTCAGCACGCAGGCCTGGGTGGGGATTTCGTAACGCTGGATGATCGCGTCGAGCATCTCCAGCATGGCGCAGATCGAGGCGATGCTGTCGGTGGCCGGGTTGATGCCGATCATGGCGTCGCCGTTGCCGTACAACAGGCCGTCGAGAATGCTCGCCGCGATGCCCGCCGGTTCGTCGGTGGGGTGGTTGGGTTGCAGGCGGGTCGACAAGCGGCCGCGCAGGCCCATGGTGCCGCGAAACCGGGTGACCACGCGGATCTTCTGCGCGACCAGCACCAGGTCTTGCACGCGCATGATCTTCGACACGGCGGCGGCCATTTCTGGTGTCAGCCCTGGCGCCAAGGCGCGTAGGGATTGTTCATCGGCTGCGTCACTGAGCAGCCAGTCGCGCAGGCCGCCGACGGTCAGGTGGCTGACGGCGGTAAACGCCTGTTTATCGTGGGTGTCGATGATCAGTCGGGTGACTTCGTCGCTTTCATAGGGAATCAGCGCCTCTTGCAGGAAGTGCTTCAGCGGGATATTCGCCAAGGCCATTTGCGCCGCCACCCGCTCGCCATCGTTCTGTGCGGCGACGCCAGCGAGGAAGTCGCCTGAACGGGCGGGGCTGGCCTTGGCCATCACGTCCTTGAGGCTGTCGAAGCGGTAGGTCGATGCACCCACCGCGTGGGAAAAACTTGCCATACAGTGTCTCCTTGATGACGCGGGCGAATATGGGTAAGGCGCCCGCGTCGAGGTTTACGGCAGTCAGTGCAAGGCGGCCTCTGCGGCCTGGATCGCCGCGAACTCTTCTTCCGGCGTGCCTGCTACCAAGTGATGCCGGCTGTAGAAAGCAAAGTAAGCAATTAATACTCCATAGATGATTGCAGCGCCAATCACCACTCGCGGGTCGACCAGAAAGCCCGCCACCACGGCCACGCAGGCCAATACCAGGGCCACGCCGGAGGTAAAGATGCCGCCCGGCGTGCGGTACGGACGATCCATTTTGGGGCGACGGATGCGCAGCGTGATGTGCGCGGCCATCATCAGCACGTAGGAAATGGTCGCGCCAAACACCGCCACCAGAATCAGCAGGTCGCCCTGGCCGGTCAGCGACAGGCCGAAACCGATAATGCCGGGGATCACCAGCGCCAGGACCGGCGCCTTGCTTTTGTTGGTCTGGGACAGTTTGCGCGGCAGGTAGCCGGCGCGGGACAACGCGAAGATCTGCCGCGAATAGGCGTAGATAATCGAGAAAAAGCTGGCGATCAAGCCCGCCAGGCCGACCAGGTTGACGAAGCTGCCCATCCACGTCGAGCCGCCGTAAGACAGCGCCAACGCTTCAACCAGCGGGTTGCCGGACTTGATCAGCGCGTAGGTGCCGGCGCCGCCCGGTGCAATCACCAGGATCAGCAGGGCAAAACTGGTCAGCACCACAATGGCGCCGATCAGGCCGCGAGGCAGGTCGCGCTTCGGGTTCTTGGTTTCTTCGGCGGCCAACGGTACGCCTTCGACTGCCAGGAAGAACCAGATCGCATACGGAATCGCCGCCCACACGCCGACGTAGCCGAATGGCAGGAAGGTGCTGGCGCCCTTGGCGTCGGTCACCGGGATGTCGAGCAGGTTGGCGACGTTGAAGTGCGGCACCATCGACACCAGGAACACGCCCAGTGCAATGGCGGCGACGGCGGTGATGACAAACATCAGCTTCAAGGCTTCACCCACGCCAAAGATATGGATGCCGATGAAGATGATGTAGAACGCCAGGTAAATCATCCAGCCGCCGATGCCGAACAACGACTCGCAATAGGCGCCGATGAACACCGCGATGGCGGCGGGGGCGATGGCGTATTCGATCAGGATCGCGGTGCCCGTCAGGAACCCGCCCCAAGGGCCAAAGGCGCTGCGGGCAAAACCGTAGCCACCGCCGGCAGTAGGGATCATGGAAGACAGTTCGGCCAGGGAAAAGCACATGCACAGGTACATGGTGGCCATCAGCAATGTGGCGAGGAACATGCCGCCCCAGCCACCCTGGGCCAGGCCGAAGTTCCAGCCGGCGTAGTCGCCGGAGATCACGTAGGCAACGCCAAGGCCGACCAGCAGCACCCAGCCGGCGGCGCCTTTTTTCAGTTCGCGTTGTTGGAAGTATTGGGAATCGACTTTTTCGAAGTCGACGGAGGATCCAGTGGGTTCGCTAGGCATGGGAAAGTACCTTTCATTCTTATTGTTTTGGTCCCGACAAGTTGTCGCCGGGTAATGTAGGAGCGAGCTTGCTCGCGAAAAACTTCAGAGCACCGCGCAGAGCCAGGCTATCCGCGTAATCGTTGAGGTTCTTCGCGAGCAAGCTCGCTCCTACGGGGGGCGGTTATCGCCCCGGCGGTGTTGGGTTAGAAGAAGCCCAATGGATTGATGTCGTAGCTCACCAGCAGGTTCTTGGTCTGCTGGTAGTGATCCAACATCATCTTGTGGGTTTCACGACCGACGCCGGACTTCTTGTAACCGCCAAACGCGGCATGCGCCGGGTACAGGTGGTAGCAGTTGGTCCACACGCGGCCCGCCTTGATCGCCCGGCCCATGCGGTAGGCGCGGTTGATGTCGCGGGTCCACAGGCCGGCGCCGAGGCCGAACTCGGTGTCGTTGGCGATCGCCAGGGCTTCGGCTTCATCCTTGAAGGTGGTGATGCTCACCACCGGGCCGAAAATTTCTTCCTGGAACACCCGCATCTTGTTGGTGCCCTTGAGCAGGGTCGGCTGGATGTAATAGCCGGTGGCCAGATCACCTGTCAGCTTCTCGACCTTGCCGCCGGCCAGCAACTCGGCGCCTTCGCCCTTGGCGATTTCCAGGTACGACAGGATCTTGTCGAACTGCTGCTCGGACGCCTGGGCGCCGACCATGGTGTCGGTGTCCAGCGGGTCGCCACGCTTGATCGACGCGACCTTCTTCATCACCACTTTCATGAAGTCGTCGTAGATCGACTCTTCCACCAGCGCGCGGGATGGGCAGGTACACACTTCGCCCTGGTTGAAGAACGCCAGCACCAAGCCTTCGGCGGCTTTCTCGATGAATTGCGGTTCGGCTTTCATGATGTCGGCGAAGAAGATGTTCGGCGACTTGCCACCCAATTCAACGGTGGACGGAATGATGTTCTCGGCCGCGCAATGCATGATGTGCGCGCCCACCGGGGTAGAGCCGGTGAAGGCGATCTTGGCGATGCGCTTGCTGGTGGCCAGGGCTTCGCCTGCCTCCTTGCCGAAACCGTGTACCACGTTCAGCACGCCCGGCGGCAGCAGGTCGCCGATGACTTCCATCAGCACGTTGATGCCCAGCGGGGTTTGCTCGGCCGGCTTGAGCACCACGCAGTTGCCGGCGGCCAGGGCCGGGGCGAGTTTCCAGGCGGCCATCAGCAGCGGGAAGTTCCACGGGATGATCTGGCCGACCACGCCCAGGGGCTCATGGAAGTGATAGGCGGCGGTGTGTTCGTTGATTTCGGCGCTGCTGCCTTCCTGGGCGCGGATGCAACCGGCGAAGTAGCGGAAGTGGTCGGCGGCCAGCGGGATGTCGGCGTTGAGGGTTTCACGCACGGCCTTGCCGTTGTCCCAGGTTTCGGTGATGGCCAGCAGTTCGAGGTTCTGTTCGATGCGGTCGGCGATCTTCAGCAGCACCAGCGAGCGGTCCTGGGCAGAGGTTTTGCCCCAGGCGTCGGCGGCGGCATGCGCGGCGTCCAGCGCCTTGTCGATGTCTTTGGCGGTGGAGCGCGGGAATTCGGCGATGGGCTTGCCGTTGACCGGGGAAGTGTTGGTGAAGTAGTTGCCATCGATCGGCGCCACGAATTCGCCGCCGATGTAGTTGCCGTACTTGGCCTTGAACGAAACGATGGCGCCTTCAGTACCGGGGTGTGCGTAACGCATGGTGGGTATCTCCTGGCTTTTTATGTTTATTGGAGTGCAGCGCGGCAAGCGCTTGATAAAGCGTAGAGCAAAGGTCGGGCCACTGCCTTGCAAGCCAGTTAAATCAGGGGGTTGGCGAGAGCCAAAAAGTGCGGCTGTGCCAGCCTTGGTACAGTCTGTGTGACAGTTTGTGCCATGCACGGTACAACCTGTGACCGGTGGGTCGGCGCGGGATTGCAATGGCCGGGTGGCTGGGGGATGCTGGACGTTCTCACGCAGGGAGAATAATAAGAACATGCATCACGATCATTTCAGTCGCCATGCCCAGCAAGTCTTGACCGTGACCCGTGGGCAAGACCTTTCCCAGGGCCCTGGCAGCGACCCGTCCATCGCCCGCTCCTGGCTGCGTTGCCTGGAGGATTATCACCTCGACCCTGCGCTGAGCATCGCCCCCACCGTGCTCGAACATGGCCGTCTGCTGGAAAGCCGCGAGCGCCTGCAGCAAGTGCTGCACATCGCTGGCGGCGAGATGAACAGCCTGCATCAGCAACTTTCGGGCGCCGGTCACGCCGTGTTGCTCACCGACGCGCGCGGGGTGATCCTCAACTGCGTCACCGCGCCGTCCGAGCGCAAGATTTTCGAGCGCGCCGGGTTGTGGCTCGGCGCCGACTGGAGCGAGGCCTGCGAAGGCACCAATGGCATCGGCACCTGCCTGGTGGAGCGCCAGTCGTTGACCATTCACCGCGATGAGCATTTTCGCGGGCGCCACACCGGGCTGACCTGTTCGGCGAGCCCGGTGTTCGATCCCCATGGTGAGTTGCTGGCGGTGCTGGACGTGTCGTCGGCGCGGGAAGCGGTGTCGCGTCAGAGCCAGTTCCACACCATGGCGCTGGTCAACCTGTCGGCGAAGATGATCGAGAGTTGTTACTTCCTGCGTCACTTTGAACACCACTGGCTGCTGCGTTTTCACTTGCAGGCGGAGTCCGTGGGCTTGTTCAGTGAAGGGCTGCTGGCGTTCGACGGCGAAGGGCGCATTTGCGCAGTCAACCAAAGTGCCCTGAACCTGTTGGGGCAGATGCGTGGTGGCTTGCTGGGGCAGCCTGTGGAAGTGCTTTTCGAATGCACCCTGGATCAACTGCTGGGCCGCGCCAGCGCCAATGCCACAGCGAGTTGGCCGCTGCGGACGCGGGACGGTCGACATCTGTTTGCCGCGTTGCGCGGCCAGCCGCGCAGTGTGCCGGTGCCCGTACCGCCGCAGCCGGTGGTTGCCGCCAAGCCCGAGCGTCTGCTCGGTATCTGCCTGGGCGATTCCGCGTTGCAAAGCGATTTTCGCAAGGCGTTGCGCGTGTTCGAACGTGATGTGCCGCTGCTGGTCAACGGTGAAACCGGTTCCGGCAAAGAGGCCTTCGCCAAGGCCGTACACCAGGCCAGCCAGCGTGCGGACAAGGCTTTTGTTGCGCTCAACTGCGCCGCCATCCCGGAAAGCCTGATCGAAAGCGAACTGTTCGGCTATCGCGGCGGCAGTTTCACCGGTGCCCGCAAGGAAGGCATGCGCGGCAAGCTGCAACAGGCAGATGGGGGCACGTTGTTCCTGGATGAAATCGGCGACATGCCCCTGGCTTTGCAAACCCGGCTCTTGAGGGTGCTGGAGGATCGCCTGGTGGTGCCCATCGGCGGCGAGCCCCAGGCGGTAAACGTGAGAGTCATCAGCGCCACCCACCGTGATTTGTTGCAGCGTGTGCAGGCAGGCAGCTTTCGTGAAGATTTGTACTACCGACTCAATGGCCTCGAAATCGGCTTGCCGCCGTTGCGCGAGCGCAGTGATAAGCCGCAATTGCTGGATTTTCTGCTGGCCCAGGAAGCCGGGGAGCAGACGATAACGCTCGATGCCGGCGCGCGTCAGGCATTGCTGGCGTTCGCCTGGCCGGGCAATGTGCGGCAGTTGCGCACGGTGTTGCGTACCCTGGTTGCACTGTGTGACGGCGCGTTGATCGGTGTCGATGATTTGCCGCCGATGATCCGCCCGGCGTCCTTGGCTATGCCTGCTGCGGATGTCCCCCCGCTGTCGCTGCTTGAGGATGCCGAGCGCCTGGCATTGTTGAAGGTCCTGACGCAGCAGCGCTGGCATATGACCCTTGTGGCTGAACGGTTGGGGGTGAGCCGCAACACGTTATATCGAAAGTTACGCAAACATGGCATTGAACTGCGTTCGGCGTTGTAATTCGTAAGTTGTTGTCGAGTGTGTGGGAGCGGTTTTTAATTGTTGGTTGTAGGGGGATTTACTGTTTTTGCTTTTGTGGGTTAATTGTTGAGAAAGTGTGTCCTGGCTGGCGCGGAAGTAAATGCATGTAATGTTGTTTCGGTGGAACTGAGATAGATATTTTTGTCACCCAGTGAATGCAAGTTTTTATTGACTGACTAAGGTGATGATTATGAATGTTACAGGTGTTCCAACTTACACTACAGCACCGTCCAGTGACGTTTCAGCTGATGTTACTCAAGCTGCCAATAATACTGGATCGACCGGTAACCCGCGCAACGCCGCTTCGGCTACTTGGCAAAATGATCGCTCCGAGCTTACTTATGATGCTGAACGTTTGAACTCGGACACGCAGGTTCGTAGCAAAAGGGGAATTGATTTCGGACGTTTTTTCCGCAGGCCGACGCATAGCACTTCCCGCGTGCCGTCTGGGACGCCCGGTCAATATAATCAGGTTAATAAGGGACCGTTTTTCTCAAACCCACCTTCCACTCATGCATCTAATAAGCCCTTTCGAGATCTGATTAATAACAACCGGTTCGGGGGCTCTACCCTTCCTTCCAGGTCTCACCCCGTTCCCAAGACGTTTGGCGAGGTGGCGCAAAACCTCGTCACTGCCGATCGCCTGGTCAAGGCTGGCGTGTTCAAGACCGGGCCAGATCTGAAAACCGTGACACGGGACGCTTTCGTGAATGCCGCAGTCAACGGCTTGGTCAGTACGCCATTGAGTATTGGTACTTACGCAGGCTCCGTATGGAGTGGCGAGCAGATCAAGGGGGCGTTCAGCGCCAATACCCCCTTACTTCCTCCCGCGCACCAGCCCGCGCCGAGTCAACAGAACGGTGTGGCGGGATCGGCGCCGAGTCCTTCATCGCCGCAAGACCTGGCGTTGCACTTGGACAATGCAGAATTAAAACTGCTCTTGGTCAGTAATACGATCCAGGCCTATACCGAAGGGAGCGAGGGTCAAGCCTTGGATAAAAGCCCCGATTGGCCAACCGAGACAACTGCCCGACTTGATATGTTGGAAAAGCAATACAACACCGTCGAGTCGAACTTGGAATTAATCTCTAAGGAAAATGATTTTATATTCAGGCCCTTTAAAAGTGATACCGCCGCCACCGAGAAAGACCCTGTGCGCCGCCTTGAAACATTGGATCGACGCAATCAGGCTGTTTTAAACCAGATCTCCCGTATCAATACGGTGTTGGAGCCGAAGGGGCCGCTATCCTCGATGCAGTTTGTCTGATGCGGGTTATGCAGGGGAGGCCGTTAATTGACACCCCATAGTGACCCCTCGTATACGCTGAGTCCGGTGCAGTCACGGCGGGTGCCGGCACCGGGCTCAACGACCGCACTGCCGGCCGAATTCAGACGATCGAGCTGGCGTGTACCGCTAAAAGAGTGCGATTTCCCCCTCCCTGCGCTAACCTGCCTCGATGTTTTACGAGGTCGACCATGCACATTCATATTCTCGGTATTTGCGGTACTTTCATGGGCTCGATGGCGGTTCTGGCCAAGGAGTTGGGCCACCATGTGACGGGTTCCGATGCCAACGTCTATCCGCCCATGAGTACGCAACTGCAAGCCCAGGGCATCGAATTGACCCAGGGCTATGATCCATCCCAATTCGATCCGGTCCCCGACCTGGTGGTGATCGGCAACGCCATGTCTCGGGGCAACCCGGCGGTCGAATACGTACTGAACAAAGGTTTGCCGTATGTGTCCGGCCCCCAATGGCTGGCCGACCATGTGCTGCAAGGCCGTTGGGTACTCGCGGTAGCCGGCACCCATGGCAAGACCACCACCAGCAGCATGCTGGCCTGGGTGCTGGAGCACGCAGGCATGAGCCCGGGTTTCCTGATCGGCGGCGTACCGCAGAACTTCTCGGTGTCGGCGCGCCTGGGCGATACGCCGTTCTTCGTGATCGAAGCCGATGAATACGACAGCGCGTTCTTCGACAAACGCTCCAAGTTTGTCCACTACCGCCCGCGCACGGCGATCCTGAATAACCTGGAGTTCGATCACGCGGATATCTTCCCCGATCTGGCGGCCATCGAGCGGCAGTTCCACCATTTGGTACGCACCATCCCGAGTGAGGGCCTGGTGATCCACCCGACCACCGAGCCGGCCTTGCAGCGCGTCATCGACATGGGCTGCTGGACGCCGGTGCAAACCACCGGCGCGGGCGGGCAGTGGCAGGTCAGGTTGCTCAGTGAAGACGGTTCGACATTTGAAGTGCTGTTCGAAGGCGAGGCCCAGGGTGTGGTCGACTGGGACATGACCGGCCAGCACAACGTCGCCAACGCCCTGGTCACCTTGGCGGCGGCACGGCATGTTGGCGTGGTGCCTTCCATGGGCATCGCGGCCCTGAGTGCGTTCAAAAGTGTGAAACGACGCATGGAAAAGGTTGCCGATGTGAATGGGATTACCATCTACGACGACTTTGCCCACCACCCGACGGCGATTGCCACCACCCTTGATGGCCTGCGCAAGCGGGTCGGTGATGCGCCGATCATTGCGATTATCGAACCGCGCTCCAACTCCATGAAGCTCGGCGCGCACCGCGATGGTTTGCCGGAGAGCGTCAATGATGCGGACCAAGTGGTCTGGTACGCACCGGCCAACCTCGGCTGGGACCTGCCCGCCATTGCGGCGCTGTGTCACGTGCCGTCGACGGTCTGCGATTCGATCGAAGGCATCATTGAACACGTCAAGCAACAGGCCACGCCCGGCACCCACGTGGTGGTCATGAGCAACGGCGGCTTCGGCGGCCTGCACGGCAAATTGGCTGAGGCCCTGAAATGAGCGGGCCCGAGCGCGTGACGCTGGCGATGACCGGCGCATCCGGCGCGCCCTATGGTTTGCGCCTGCTCGACTGCCTGGTGCGCGAGGAGCGTGAAGTTCATTTCCTGATCTCCAAGGCCGCGCAACTGGTGATGGCCACCGAGACCGATGTCGCGCTGCCGCCCAAGGTGCAGATGATGCAGGCGTTCCTCACCGAGTACACCGGTGCGGCGGCGGGGCAGATCAAGGTTTACGGTAAAGAGGATTGGATGTCGCCGGTGGCCTCCGGCTCCGGCGCGCCAGCGGCGATGGTGGTGGTGCCGTGTTCCACCGGAACGTTGTCGGCGATTGCCACGGGTGCCTGCAACAATTTGATCGAACGGGCCGCCGATGTGACGTTGAAAGAGCGGCGCCAGCTGATTTTGGTGCCGCGTGAGGCGCCGTATTCGAGCATTCACCTGGAGCACATGCTCAAGTTGTCGAACATGGGCGTGACCATCTTGCCGGCGTCGCCCGGTTTCTATCACCAGCCGCAGACCATCGATGACCTGGTGGATTTTGTGGTGGCGCGGATTCTCAACCTGCTGAACATTCCCCAGGACATGCTCCCGCGTTGGGGTGAGCACCATTTGAGCAGCGATGAATAAGGCGTTGTTGGTGTTACTGGCGTTGCAACTGGCGGGCTGCGCCACCGCGCGCACGCTGGATGCGGCGAAGCCCGGCGCGCCGGTGGTGTACGCCGGCACGCGGCTGGACCTGTATGCGATGAACGGCGGCTGTTGCGCGATGGACCGTTTTGGTGCCGAGGCGCCGAGCTATCCCGGCGTCGACCTGCCAGCCAGCGCGTTGCTCGATACCCTGCTGTTGCCGCTGTCGGTGTTGACGGTGTTGGGGGTAGGGTTCAACGCCACGGGAGGACTGTGACTCCGCGCTCAGGCCCCATCTGAACCCACATGTTGAGCTGGCAGCTCGGTTGGCGGGTTTATTTACCCAGCTTGCGCAACTCATCCGATTCGACCACACGCACACCATCTTGCTCTTCCAGCGCCAGGCGCCACATGGCGCGTGCCAGTTCGCACACTTCGATGCCGTGGTACTTGCCTGGAATCAGCCGTGACAACGGCCCGGCCAATTGCTCGGCCAGGCGCGGTTCGAGGCGCTCCCCCAGCAACAGCGAAGGCCGCACGATGGTCAGTTGCGGCCAACCCTGGGCTTTCAAGGCGTCTTCCATTTGCCCTTTGATCCGGTTGTAGAAGATCGAGGATTTCGGGTCGGCGCCAATCGCGCTGATGACGATCAGGTGCCGCGCGCCCATTTCCCGCGCGCGCTTGGCAAAGGCCACGACCAGGTCCAGGTCGATCGCGCGAAAGGCGTCCTCGGAGCCGGCTTGCTTGATCGTGGTACCCAGGCAGCAGAAGGCGATATCGACCTGGCCACGCAGTTGCGGCAGGACCACCGCCGGGTCGCCCACTGGGTTTTCCAGGCGTGGATGTTCGGCCAATGGCTTGCGGCTGGGCGCCAGCACACGGGTCACGGTGGGTTCGTTGAGCAGGCGATCGAGCAGGTGTTCGCCGGTCAGGCCAGAGGCTCCTGCGAGCAAAATATGCTGAGGCGTCAGGTACATGGTGTTTCCCCCTTTGTTACACGTTACAGCTTAGTTGCCTTTAGCTTCCTTGCTATTCATTGAGACGCTTTCGAGCGCCTTTCGTGCTTGCTGCTTGCGTAATAGTTGCCAATGGGCGATCACGCCTTTGGGGGCCCAGATCTGCGGTTCGGAGGCTTCGAAGTTGTCCGCCTGTTCGCGTTCGGTCACGTGCAGTTGCGCCAGCTTGAAGGCTTGCTGCAAGTCGTCGGTCTGGTTGAAGGCTTGGGCGAAAAGGGCATCGCCGAAGTAGGTGAAGTCGGCTTCCTCGGAACAGCCAAACGACACGCGGTCTGCGCGGGAAGCGGTCATAATCAAGGTGTGCTCGTCTTTCAGCGCGGGAATGAAACCGCCGGAGTAGCACGCGGAAATCACCACGACCTTGTCGCGGTTCTTCAACGGCGTGAGCACTGCGGCGAGCTCATCGGCCGGCAGGTCGGCCAGCTCCATGCGCGGCTGGTCGAGCACCAGTTCGCTTTCGTGGGTGCCGTGGCTGGTCAGGTAGATAAACACCAGGTCCTCCGGCCCGCTGCGTTCGGCCAGGGTCTGCACCGCACGGCGCAGGCTTTCGCGGGTAGCCAGCGGGCGGTCGGCGATATGGTCGCGGTGGTTGACCAGGCGAATCTGCCCGCGCGCACCGAAGCGGCTGGCGAGCATGTTGCTGACGTAATCGGCTTCGCGCAGGAACACGCTCTGTTTGCCGTCGCCAGCGAGTACCAGGGTGTACAGTTCCACGGCGGGGGTCGAAGGCGGCACGGCGGCGAGGGCAGCATCGAGCAGGCGGCCCTGGGCCAGCACGCCGATTTCCAACGGGTCGGGCAACAGCTTGCCGTCGGCGTCGCGCACGCGCATGCCGTTGACCCAGGTGCCGGCCTGCACGGTGCCGTCGGCGAGCACCAGGGTGCCGTGGCCCTGGTAGTTGTCGCTGTCGAAACCGCCGATATAGAAGCTGCCGTCGGTGAGGTTCAGGCGGCCTTCGCCGCTGAAGCGCCAATCGCTGAACTGGCCAATGTAGTGGCTGCCATCGACGCCGATCAACTCGCCCTTGCCGCTGAGGGCACCTTCCTTGAACTGGCCGATCCACACGTCGCCGTCGGCGTTTTCGTAGCGACCCTTGCCGTTCAATTGGTTCTGTTTGAACTGGCCGACGTAGATGTCGCCGTCAGCGCTGTTGAAGGTGCCGTTGCCTTCCAGCTGGCCATCGACGAAGTGGCCGCTGAACTGGTTGCCGCTGTCGTCGTTGCGCTGGCCTTCGCCGTTGGGCTTACCGTGGGCGAACTGGCCCTGGTATTGGCTGCCGTCGGCCAGCTCCAGGCGCCCGAGGCCGGAATACTGGTCGTCCTTGAATTCGCCGCGATAGGTCATTTGCCCCTCTTTGAGGGTGCCTTCGCCGTTGCGCCGGCCTTGCTTGAAGCCACCGACATAGTGGCTGCCCGCAGTGGTCAGGCTGCCCTGGCCGTCAAACAGGCCTTGCTGGAACTGGCCTTTATAGACTTCGCCGTTGCTGCCATGCCATTCGCCCTGGCCGTGCCACTGGCCTTTGTCGAACTGGCCGGCGTACCAACTGCCGTTGGGGTAGTCCACGCGACCCTGGCCTTGCAGCAAGCCATTGACCACATCACCCCGGTAACGGCCGCCGTCGGGCAGGCGCGCATCGGGCGGCAACAGCGATTCGCCGTCTCCGCAAGCGGTGAGCAACAGGACAAGGGCAAAGGGAGCGAGTGGGCGCATAGCGGGATCCGGATAATTGAGCGCCGAGTATGCCGCAGCGAAGGAGCCATACCTAGTGGTCTGTTGGGGAATGATGACCTATAGGAGCCGGCTTGCCGGCGAAGGTGGTCAACGAAAACGCGGGCATTCAGGGGGAATGTGGCGTCTGGGGGCTTTTCGCTGGCAAGCCAGCTCCTACAGGGAGGAAGGAGGCGGTTACACGAAGCAGAGCGACAGCGACTCGGCAATGTAAGCGGGTTTCTCCTGGCCTTCGATTTCCAGGGTGGCGGTGGCCTTGAACAGCCATTGGCCGGGTTTTTTCTCGGTGACGTCGGTGAGGGTCACGTTCAGGCGGACCTTGGAATTGACCTTCACCGGCTGGATAAAGCGCACGCTGTCCAAGCCGTAGTTGACCGCCATTTTCAGGCCTTCGGGCATGATCAGGATGTCTTCCATCAACTTGGGCATCAGCGACAGCGACAGGAAACCGTGGGCGATGGTGCTGCCGAACGGGGTTTGCGCGGCCTTGACCGGGTCGACGTGGATGAACTGATGGTCGCCAGTGGCTTCTGCGAACAGGTTGATGCGGGCCTGGTCGATGGTGAGCCAGTCGGAACGTCCCAGTTCCTTGCCGACATAATCTTTGAGCTGCGCTACGGGTACATAGGGCATTGCGTCTCTCCTTGGTTCATCGGTTTTTATTGATGTGCGAGAACCATGTTAGATCATCATGGGCAACCAGCCCGGTCAACCCACCATGCATATGACGAATGCCGGAGCATAGCGCGGGCATGCTTATAATGCGGGTCGGTCTTGAGGGGGGAAGGACGGATGCTATTACGCGGTCTGACATGGCTGGTGCTGTTTCAATTGATCGGCACGGCGATCAACCATTTGCTGCTGCCGGTGTTGCCGGGGCCGATCATCGGTCTGCTGCTGATGCTGGGTTACCTGGTGTGGCGCGGCGAAGTCGGCGAGCCGCTGAGCCTGGCGGCCAGCAGCCTGCTGCGTTACTTGCCCTTGCTGCTGGTGCCGCCGGCGGTCGGGGTGATGGTGTATGCCAAGGACATCGCCGCAGACTTTTGGGCCATCGTCGGTGCCTTGGTGTTGTCGCTGGTGATCGCCATGGGGTTCGTCGGCGTGCTGATGCAAAAACTGGTCAAGCGCCAGGCGCAGCAGGAGGAGCAATCATGACCTTCGACTGGCAAGGCGCATGGGCGGCGGTGATTCATCATCCGCTGTTCGGCATCGGCATCACCCTCGGCGCCTATCAACTGGTGCTCGCGGGCTTCGAGAAAACCCGCTGGATCTTCCTGCAGCCGGTGCTGGTGTCCATGCTGCTGGTGATCGGCGTGCTGCTCACCTGTGGCCTGAGCTACGCCGAGTACCGCAAGAGCACCGAGATCATGAGCATCCTGCTGGGCCCGGCGACCGTGGCCCTGGCGGTGCCGCTCTATTTGAACCTGCGCCGGATTCGTCAATTGTTCTGGCCGATTTTTACTACGCTGGTGATAGGTGGTGTGTTGGCCACCGGCCTGTGTGTGTTGCTGGGCTGGTGGTTCGGTGCCGAACACAGGATGTTGATGACCATGGCACCCAAGTCGGTGACCTCGCCGATTGCCATGCTGGTGGCCGAGCAGATCGGCGGCGTGGCCGCGTTGGCCGCGGTGTTCGTGCTGATCACCGGCGTGATCGGGGCGATGATCGGCCCGGCGTACTTGTCGCGCCTGGGCGTCCACAGCCCCGAGGCGCGCGGTATGGCGCTGGGCATGACCGCTCACGCCGTCGGCACGTCGGTGGCCCTGCAGGAAAGCGAAGAGTGCGGCGCCTTTGCGGCGCTGGCCATGAGTCTGATGGGCGTGGCGACGGCGGTGTTCCTGCCGCTGGCCGTGTCGGTGATTGTTTGAACCAGGGTTAAGGAAACCTTTATGAGTCTGGCGCTGTTCCCGCTCAACACCGTGCTGTTCCCTGGCTGCACCCTCGACCTGCAATTGTTCGAGGCGCGCTACCTGGACATGATCAGCCGCTGCATGAAAAAGGGCGAAAGTTTCGGCGTGGTGTGCATCTTCGACGGCAAAGAGGTGGGCGCGGCCCCGGATGGCTACGCTCTGATCGGCTGTGAAGCGCTGATTCGCGACTTCAAGCAGCAGGATAACGGCCTGCTGGGCATTCGCGTCGAGGGCGGGAGGCGCTTCCGTGTCCGCGACGCCGAGGTGCAGAAGGACCAGTTGCTGGTGGCCGAGGTGCAATGGCTGGAAGAACGGCCGGACCACGCGCTGGAAGAGGCGGACGCCGACCTGCAGGCCTTGCTCCAGGCCCTGGCCGAACACCCGATGGTGGCCTCGCTGGACATGGGCGCCGATGCCGACGGCCAGCAGGCTCTGGGCAATCAATTGGCGTATTTGCTGCCGTTCACCGAGGCCGACAAGATCGACCTGCTGCAGCTCGACGATCCGCAACAACGGCTGGATGCGATCCAGAGGCTGCTGGATGAACTGCAAGGTGAGCTGTTCACCTGATTTTCAGAATTGTCTGGTGCTGCTTTCAGACGTTTCTGCGTTGCTCCCATCGCACGGGCTGAAATAGTTTCCGATCACACAACCACTGATCAGGGGATGAACATGATTCGGCTAGCGCAATCGGAGCAGGCGGCCTGGGACGCTTTTTTTGTCAGCATTACCTCACAACTGCTCGCGCAGGATGCACAGCGCGGCCCGGAATACATCGCCGAGCGTGCCGCAGAAATTGCCGATGAAATGCTGCTGGAGCGGCGCGAACGTTGCGTTGAGCGCCGAACCGCGCCAATCGATTGGATCGGCCCGGCCAAGGGTCAGTAGGCATACTTGAACAGGGCCTGCGAGGTGTCGCTGAAGGCGATGAAACCGAGCACCGCCACCAGGGCAGGCAATACCAGCCACCAGGCTTTCTGCGACATCGGCGGCAGCGGGCTGCGGTATTGGATTGCGCCCAGGCTCAATGTACACACGCTCATCGCCAGCAACATTCCGGCGAGGATGTCGGTGGGCCAGTGGACGCCCAAGTAAACCCGCGACAACGCGATGAATGCCGCGGGGATGCAGCCCAGCAGCAGCCAGGTCAGGCGCAGGCGCGTGGGCTGCCCGCGCCCGGCCAATACGGCTAACGCCAGGAAAAACGCGAATGCGCCGGAGGAGTGGCCGCTGGGCATGCTGAAGCTGCTCAGTGGGTCGGTGAGGATTTCCGGGCGACCGCGGGCGAAGAACAGCTTGGTGGCGGTATTGATCACTGCGGCCATGCCCAGCGTGATGCCGACAAACAGCGCGTGGCGCCATTGGCGTGCGAGTAACAACAGGCCGGTGAACAGGGCGCTGGCGACAAACATATTCTTGAACTCGCCCAGTTGGGTGAGCCTCACCATGGTCTCGTCCAGCCAGGCGCTGCGATGCTCCTGCACCAGGGCGCTCAGCCCCTGGTCGAAGTCGTTGAGGTGCGGGTAGCCGATAAACAGGGCGATCAACAGGGTCAGGCTGGCGCAACCTATCCATCCTGTGGCGCGGCGATGGCCGCGCAGGCTGCTGTTCAAGCTCAGCCCCAGCAACACCGCCAGGCATGCCGCGACAATTCCCGCCTCGGGCCAGAACCCCGCCGGCAATGGCAGGCGGAAAGCCGCGCCTGTCGCCCAGCCCGGCAGCAGGTACGCGACTGTCCAACCGGCCGCCGCGAGAATGCTGACCAGGGCAAAGCGTGGGAACGGCATGTCGCACATGCCGGCCACCATCGGCAGCATGGGGCGCAACGGGCCGATGAAACGTCCGACCAGCAGGCTGGCGATGCCGTACTTGTGGAAGTAGGTCTCGGCGCCGTTCATCCATTCAGGGTGATGCCGCAGGCCGGGCAGGCGCCGGATGTTCTGGTGGAAATGGCGTCCCAGGAAGTAGGACACCCCATCGCCCACCAGGCCGCCGAGAAAACCCAGCAGCAGGGTTTCACTCAACGACAGCGCACCGTTGCCGGCCAGCACGGCAATGGCGAACAGCAGCACGGTGCCGGGCACGATCAAACCGGCAATGGCCAGGCATTCCACGCACGCCACGATAAACACCGCCGCCGCCAGCCATTGGGGGTTCAGGGTCAGCCAGCCGGTGATGCTATCGAGCCATTGGCCCATGATTCTTCACTCCCTCGTCACCGTTTCAAATCAAAAAATAGTCGCGGCCTTCGACCTGGCCCCGGCGCAGCGGGTTCCGCGTGCAATAAGGCGCATAGCCTGCATCGACGAAGCGGTACATCAAGTGTTCGTCCCGGCCGCCGGGAATGCCCAGGCGGGTGGTCTGGATAATGTGCGTCGGCACCTGGCCGACGTCTTCTACATAGAGCCGCTCCCGGTCGAAGCGCTTGGCATCCCACATCGGCACTTTCAGGCCCAGCGCCTTGCACAATAAGGTCTGGCCGGCGCAGAGCTTCTGCGAGGCGCGCGGCCTGCCATTGGCGTCCGGGTTGTTCAGCAGCATCTGCGCCAAACTGGCCGGGCCGGAGGTCTCATCGACCCAGGGATAGGCGGATTTTATCAATACTGCATTGCCCGGGCCCTGGGCGCTGAAGTTCAGCGAATCGCCGCCACGGGCGTAGTACATATAGATATGACCGCCATCCAGAAACAAAGCCTTACGCTTTTCTGTGTAGCCCAGTGAGGCATGGCTGCCTTTTTCGGCCACGTAATACGCTTCGGTTTCAATAATCCGCGCCGAAAGCCAGAGATCGCCGACCCGATGACGGATGATTTTGCCGAGCAATTCCCGCGCAAGCAGTTGTGCATCGCGGTCGAAGAAGCGGTCGGGCAGGGCGCTGGCAGGGAGTTGGGGGGTGAAACTCGACATGGCCTTCAGGGTTAATACGGCTAAATGTGACGGAATAATAACAACTCCTACCTTAATTACGGCTGAACCCCAGGTTTTTACAGTTCATTTCGACCATCCGCCCCTCACCGCTGTCAGTCGGGCGGCGTCACAGCTATAATCTGCCGCTTTCCTCTTTGCCAAGACTCCCTGACCATGACTGAGTCCGTTCTTGACTACATGACCCGCCTGGGTCGCGCTGCCCGTCAGGCCTCGCGGTTGATCGCCCGTGCGAGCACCGCGCAGAAAAACCGTGCCTTGCTGGCCGCCGCCGATGCTCTGGATGCTTCGCGCTCCGAGTTGACCGCCGCCAACGAACTGGACCTGGCCAACGGCCGCGCCAATGGCCTGGAACCGGCGTTGCTCGACCGCCTGGCGCTGACCCCGGCGCGTATCGACGACATGATCGAAGGCCTGCGTCAGGTGGCCAAGCTGCCTGACCCCATCGGTGAAATCCGCGATATGCGTTACCTGCCGTCCGGCATTCAGGTCGGCAAGATGCGCGTGCCCCTGGGCGTGATCGGCATCATCTATGAGTCGCGCCCGAATGTGACCATCGACGCTGCGAGCCTGTGCCTCAAGTCTGGCAACGCCACCATCCTGCGCGGCGGTTCCGAGGCGATCCACTCCAACCGTGCGATTGCCGCCTGCATCCAGCAGGGCCTGGCCGTGGCCGAATTGCCGGCCGAAGTGGTGCAAGTGGTGGAAACCACCGACCGCGCCGCCGTCGGCGCGCTGATCACCATGCCGGAATTCGTCGACGTGATCGTGCCGCGCGGTGGCAAGAGCCTGATCGAACGCGTCAGCCGTGATGCCAAGGTGCCAGTGATCAAGCACCTGGACGGCGTCTGCCACGTTTACATCGACATCGCCGCCGACATCGACAAGGCGATCCGCATCGCCGACAACGCCAAGACCCACCGTTACGCGCCGTGCAACACCATGGAAACCCTGCTGGTGCACGCCGGCATTGCCGATCGCGTGCTGCCGCCGCTGGCTGCCATCTACCGCGACAAGGGCGTTGAGCTGCGCGGTTGCGAGCGCACCCGTGCGCTGCTCGGCGCGGACGTGATCGAAGCCACCGAGCAAGACTGGTACACCGAGTACACGGCGCCGATCCTGTCGATCCGCATCGTCGACGACCTGGACCAGGCCATCGAGCACATCAACAAATATGGTTCCAAGCACACCGATGCCATTGTTACCGAGCATTTCAGCGATGCCCGGCGTTTCCTCACCGAAGTGGACTCCGCTTCGGTGATGGTCAACGCCTCGACGCGTTTTGCCGACGGCTTCGAGTATGGCCTGGGCGCGGAGATCGGTATCTCCACCGACAAGCTCCACGCACGTGGCCCGGTTGGCCTGGAAGGCCTGACCAGCGAGAAGTACGTAGTGTTCGGCGACGGGCATGTGCGCGCTTGATGGGTAAACGCATCGGGTTGCTCGGCGGCACCTTTGACCCCGTGCATATCGGCCATTTGCGCAGTGCCCTGGAAGTCGCGGATGCCCTCGCGCTGGATGAATTGCGCCTGACCCCCAATGCCCGGCCGCCGCACCGCGATACGCCGCAGGTGTCAGCGCAGCAGCGCCTGGAAATGGTGCGCCTTGCCGTAGCCGGCATACCGCCGCTGGTGGTGGACGACCGCGAGCTCAAGCGCGATAAACCGTCCTACACTGTCGACACCCTGGAACTGATGCGTGCCGAGTTGGCCGCGGACGACCAGTTGTTTCTGCTTTTGGGTTGGGACGCATTTTGCGGCCTGCCCTCTTGGCATCGCTGGGAGGAACTCCTCCAGCATTGCCACATCCTGGTTTTGCAACGCCCGGATGCCGACAGCGAACCGCCGGATGCCTTGCGCAACCTGCTGGCCGCGCGGTCGGTAAGTGACCCCTTGGCCCTGACCGGGCCGAACGGGAATATTGCATTCGTCTGGCAGACCCCGCTTGCGGTGTCCGCCACCCAGATCCGTCAACTGCTGGCCAGCGGGAAGTCGGTACGTTTCCTGGTGCCTGACGCGGTCCTGGCCTACATCGATGCGCACGGGCTTTACCGTGCGTCGAACTGAAAAGGCGCGCTTGAACGCACGAACAGTCGTGCAGCGAGCGCCCGAACATACGAGCAAAACGAGTTTTATATGACGAACAAAGACGTAAGCAAAGTTAAGCGCAAAGGCACCTTCAAAAGCGCGCCACTGCCGGTTGAAGCCCACGTTGGCCCGGAACTGGCTGGCGAAGAGCTGGTGAAAGTCGCCGTGGCGGCCCTGGAAGACGTCAAGGCCCAGGACATCCAGGTGCTGGACGTGCGCGACAAGCAGAGCATCACCGACTTCATGATCATCGCCACCGGTACCTCCAACCGCCAGATCGGCGCGATGCTCGACAAAGTGCGCGAAGCCGTCAAAGCCCAGGGCGTGAAGCCGCTGGGTGAAGAAGGCAAGGGCGACAGCGACTGGGTGCTGCTGGACATGGACGACGTGATCGTTCACATGATGACCTCCAACGCCCGTCAGTTCTACGACCTGGAGCGTCTGTGGAAAGGCGCCGAACAGAGCCGTGCCGCTGATGGCAAGCACCACAGTCCGGAAGTGGGCCACGCGCACTTCGACAAGCTCAACAAAGACCAGGAATAAGGAACGGCTGTGCGCCTGCGTCTGATCGCTGTCGGTTCACGCATGCCCAAGTGGGTGGAAGAAGGCTGGCATGAATATGCCAAGCGTCTGCCCGCCGAGCTGTCGCTTGAGCTGGTGGAAATTCCGCTCAATACCCGGGGCAAGAACGCCGACGTGGCGCGCTTTATCCGTCAGGAAGGCGAAGCCATGCTGGCCAAGGTCGGTCCCAACGAGCGCATCGTCACCCTCGAAGTCCACGGCAAGCCCTGGAGCACCGAGCAATTGGCGGTGGAACTGGATCGCTGGCGCCTGGACTCGCGCACCGTCAACTTCATGGTCGGCGGCCCCGAGGGGCTGGCGCCGGAAGTCTGCGCGCGGGCGGACCAACGCTGGTCGCTGTCGGCGCTGACGTTGCCGCACCCGTTGGTAAGGATTCTGATCGGTGAACAGCTGTATCGCGCCTGGACAGTTCTGTCCGGGCACCCTTACCACAAATAGTCTGCGCCCCTCCCGATGACTCAGCCGATCCGCATCAAGGACCACGAGAAAGACGCACGTCTGGTGCGCTCGCGCGTGGTTTTTGGCGCGATCATGGTAGTGACGTTGATCGGGGTGTTGATCGCGCGCCTGTATTTCCTGCAGGTGATCCAGTACGACTATCACTCCACTCTGTCGGAAAACAACCGGGTGCATGTGCAGCCGATTCCGCCGACCCGTGGCCTGATTTTCGACCGCAACGGCGTGGTGGTCGCGGATAACCGGCCCAGCTTCAGCCTGAGCATGACCCGCGAACGCTCCGGCGACTGGCAGCAGGTTCTCGCTGTGATCGTCGACGTGCTGCAACTGACCCCGGAAGACCGGGCGATCTTCGAAAAGCGTATGAAACAGGGGCGTCGGCCGTTCGAGCCGGTGCCGATCCTGTTCGAGCTGACCGAAGAGCAGATCGCCCGGATCGCGGTGAACCAGTTCCGCCTGCCGGGCGTGGAAGTGGTGGCGCAGTTGGTGCGGCATTACCCGCAAGGGCCGCACTTCGCGCACTCCGTCGGTTATATGGGGCGGATCAACGAGAAAGAGCTGAAAAGCCTCGATCCGGTCAATTACAGCGGCACCCACCATATCGGCAAGACCGGCATCGAGCGTTTCTACGAGCCCGAGCTGCACGGCCAGGTGGGTTACGAAGAGGTCGAGACCAACGCCCGCGGCCGTGTGTTGCGGGTACTCAAACGTACCGATCCGGTGCCGGGCAAGGACATTGTGCTGAGCCTGGACATCAAGCTGCAGGAAGCGGCCGAGATGGCCCTGGGCGGGCGCCGTGGCGCGGTGGTGGCGCTGGACCCGAGTACCGGCGAAGTCCTGGCCATGGTCAGCCAGCCCAGTTTCGACCCCAACCTGTTCGTGACCGGGATCAGCTTCAAGGCCTACGCCGAGCTGCGCGATTCCATCGACCGGCCGCTGTTCAACCGGGTGTTGCGCGGCCTGTATCCGCCGGGTTCGACGATCAAGCCGGCGGTAGCGATTGCCGGCCTGGACGCGGGCGTGGTCACGGCGTCGAGTCGCGTGTTCGACCCCGGCTACTACATGCTGCCTAATTACGATCACAAATACCGTAACTGGAACCGCACCGGTGACGGCTATGTCGACCTGGACACCGCGATCATGCGGTCCAACGACACCTATTTTTACGACCTGGCCCACAAGCTGGGGATCGATCGCCTGTCGGCCTACATGGGCAAGTTCGGGTTGGGTCAGAAAGTCTCCCTGGACATGTTCGAAGAATCCCCAGGCCTGATGCCATCGCGCGAATGGAAGCGTGCCACCCGCCGCCAGGCGTGGTTCCCCGGCGAGACTCTGATTCTTGGCATCGGCCAGGGCTACATGCAGGCGACACCGCTGCAACTGGCCCAGGCCACGGCGTTGGTGGCCAACAAAGGCGTCTGGAACCGTCCGCACCTGGCCCGCACCATCGAAGGCGAAAAGCCGGTGGATGAAAACCCGATCCCGGACATTGTGCTGCGTGACCCGTCGGACTGGACCAAGGTCAACCACGGCATGCAGCAGGTGATGCACGGCGCCCGGGGCACGGCGCGTAAGGCGGCGATCGGCGCGCAATATCGCATTGCCGGCAAGAGCGGTACGGCCCAGGTGGTCGCGATCAAGCAAGGCGAAAAATATGATCGTTCCAAAGTCCAGGAGCGCCACCGCGACCACGCCCTGTTTGTCGGCTTCGCTCCGGCGGACGACCCGAAGATCGTGGTCGCCGTGATGGTCGAGAACGGCGAGTCCGGTTCGGGCGTCGCCGCGCCGGTGGTCCGTCAAGTGATGGATGCCTGGCTGTTGACCGACGACGGCAAGCTCAAGCCCGAATATGGCGGCCCCCCTTCAAGCACCGAGGTTACGGCCAGTGAAGAGTAATTTTGACCGCATCCTCTCCAGTGAGGATGTGATGCGTCGCCGCGCGACATTGCTGCAGCGCATGCACATTGATGGCCCGTTGTTGATCCTGCTGCTGACCCTGGCGGCCGGCAGTCTGTTCGTGCTGTATTCGGCCAGCGGCAAGAACTGGGACCTGCTGATCAAGCAAGCGTCGTCGTTCGGCCTGGGCCTGTTGTCGATGGTGGTGATTGCCCAGCTGGAGCCGCGTTTCATGGCGCGGTGGGTGCCGCTGGGGTACGTCGCCGGCGTGTTGTTGCTGGTGGTGGTGGACGTGATGGGCCACAACGCCATGGGCGCGACCCGCTGGATCAACATTCCGGGGGTGATTCGCTTCCAGCCGTCGGAATTCATGAAGATCCTGATGCCGGCGACCATCGCCTGGTACCTGTCCAAGCGCACCTTGCCGCCGCAACTCAAGCATGTGGGGATCAGCCTGATCCTGATCGGCGTGCCGTTCATCCTCATCGTGCGTCAGCCGGATCTCGGTACATCGCTGCTGATCCTGGCGGGCGGTGCATTCGTGCTGTTCATGGGCGGCTTGCGCTGGCGCTGGATTCTCAGCGTGCTCGCCGCTGCCGTGCCGGTGGCCGTGGCCATGTGGTTCTTCTTTATGCATGACTACCAGAAGCAGCGGATTCTCACGTTCCTCGACCCGGAGAGCGACCCGCTGGGCACGGGCTGGAACATCATCCAGTCGAAGGCGGCCATCGGTTCCGGCGGTGTCTTTGGCAAGGGCTGGCTGATGGGCACCCAGTCGCACCTGGACTTTTTGCCCGAGAGCCACACCGACTTCATTATTGCGGTGATGGGCGAAGAGTTCGGCCTGGTGGGTATTTGCGCGTTGCTGCTGATCTATTTACTGTTGATTGGGCGTGGCCTGGTGATCACCGCGCAGGCGCAGACGTTGTTCGGCAAATTGCTGGCGGGCTCGTTGACCATGACTTTTTTTGTTTACGTTTTCGTCAACATCGGTATGGTCAGTGGCCTCTTGCCGGTGGTTGGGGTGCCGTTGCCGTTCATTAGCTACGGCGGAACTTCGCTGGTGACATTGCTGTCAGCGTTTGGGGTTTTGATGTCGATTCACACGCATCGCAAATGGATCGCACAGGTTTGAATAAGGTGAAGATGTCAATGCAAGTATTGCGCGGCTGGGCGACTCGGCATGCGTCCTGGATGAGCCTGATCGGGCTGCTGGGCGCCATGCACGAAGCGCAGGCCGGTGACTACGATGGCTCACCTCAGGTCGCCGAATTCGTCGGTGAGATGACCCGTGACTATGGCTTCGCCGGTGAACAGCTGATGGGCGTGTTCCGCGAGGCTCAGCGCAAGCAGGCGATCCTCGATGCCATCTCCCGCCCGGCCGAGCGCGTGAAGCAGTGGAAGGACTATCGCCCGATGTTCCTGACCGATGCCCGCGTGGCCCGGGGCGTGGACTTCTGGCGCCAGCACGAAGCCACGCTGGCCCGCGCCGAGCAGGAATACGGCGTGCCTGCCCAGGTGATTGTCGCGATCATTGGCATTGAAACCTTCTACGGGCGCAACACTGGCGGTTACCGGGTGATCGATGCCTTGTCGACCTTGAGCTTCGATTACCCGCCCCGCGCTGAATTCTTCCGTAAGGAACTGCGTGAATTCCTGCTGCTGGCCCGCGAAGAGCAGGTCGACCCGCTGACCCTCAAAGGCTCCTACGCCGGTGCGATGGGCTTGCCGCAGTTCATGCCGAGCAGTTTTCGCGCCTACGCGGTGGATTTTGACGGCGACGGCCATATCAATATCTGGAGCAACCCGGACGATGCCATCGGCAGCGTGGCCAGCTACTTCAAGCGCCATGGCTGGGTGAGCGGCGAACCGGTCGTCAGCCGTGCCGACGTGAGCGGCGAGCGCGCCGATGAAGGCCTGACCCAGGGCATCGAGCCGGCCAAGACGGTCGGGGAGTTGCGGGCGCTGGGCTGGTCAAGTCATGATGCGCTGCGCGATGATATGCCGGTCACGGCTTTCCGCCTGGAAGGCGAAAACGGCCCTGAATACTGGATGGGCCTGAAGAATTTCTACGCAATCACGCGTTATAACCGCAGTGTGATGTACGCCATGGCTGTGCATCAACTGTCTGACATGCTGGTCCAAGCACGGGGCAACAAGTAATGCGGGCATCGCCGTTGAAAAAACCGCTCAAGCTGGTGGCGTTTGCCGCGTTGTCCTTGCTGGTTGTCAGTTGCTCCACCAGCCGCGCGCCGACGCAAAAGTCCGGCGGCACCGCTATTCGTTCCCAGCCGGGCCTGGACATCAACCGCGCGCATAAAGACGGTGCGCCGTGGTGGGACGTCGACGTGTCGAAAATCCCGGATGCCACGCCGACCCTGCACACCGGTCCGTACAAGGCCAACCCCTATACCGTGCTGGGCAAGAGCTACTTCCCGCTGCAGGACTCCAAGACCTACGTGCAGTCGGGCACGGCGTCGTGGTACGGGACCAAGTTCCATGGCCAGAACACCGCCAATGGCGAGGTCTACGACCTGTATGGCATGAGCGCGGCCCACAAGACCCTGCCGCTGCCCAGCTATGTGCGCGTGACCAACCTGGACAACAACCGCACGGTGATCCTGCGGGTCAACGATCGCGGGCCGTTCTATTCGGACCGGATCATCGACTTGTCCTACGCCGCCGCGAAGAAACTCGGTTATGCCGAAACCGGCACCGCGCGGGTCAAGGTCGAAGGGATCGACCCCGCGCAATACTGGGCCCAGCGTGGCAAACCGGCACCGTTGATGCTCAACGAGCCGCAGGCCGCGCAACCGCAAGTCACAGCCTCGACCGGCAAGATCGAGCAGTGGACGCCACCCGCGCAACAGCACGCGCCCGACACGGTCGTGGTGCCTCGCGCCGCACCGGGTGCTTCGGCTGCCGGTGGGCAATACCTGCAGGTGGGCGCTTTCGCCAACCCGGATGCGGCAGAGCTGTTAAGGTCCAAGCTGAGCAGTATGGTCAATGCGCCGGTCTTCATCAGTTCCATCGTGCGTAATCAACAGACCCTGCACCGTGTGCGTATGGGCCCGATCGGTTCGCCGAGCGAGGTCGCGCAAGTGCAGAACAGCGTGCGCCTGGCCAACCTGGGGCAACCCAGCGTGGTCAGCGCCGAATAAACCGTAAAGGATTGATGGTTCAGGTCCGTGCGCGGGCCTGGGCCCTGGTTGTTGGCTCGTTGAACAATAAAACCCAGGGGCAAGGGGTGAGCAGGCAACCGAACACGCGACAGACTGGTAACGGGCTGTCTGAATAAGTTTTGCCCGCGAGGGCAAGTTTCCATACGTAATTTCGAGAGACGGATGAACATCATCACCTTAGCCAAACGCACGTGCCTGCTTATCTCGCTGATCATCACCCCGGCCGCCTGGGCGGTTGAAATGGTGCCGGCTTCACCGCAACTGGCCGCCAAGGCCTGGGTCCTCATGGATGCCGCCAGTGGCAACGTGCTGGTGGAAAACAACGGTGACCAGCGCCTGCCGCCTGCCAGCTTGACCAAGCTGATGACAGCCTATATCGCGACCCTGGAAATCCGTCGCGGCCAGATCGGCGAAAACGACCCGGTGACCGTCAGCGAAAACGCCTGGCGCACCGGTGGTTCGCGGATGTTCATCAAGGTCGGCTCGCAGGTGACGGTCAGCGACCTGCTGCACGGCATCATCATCCAGTCGGGTAACGACGCCAGCGTCGCCCTGGCCGAGCACATCGCCGGCAGCGAAGACGCGTTCGCCGACATGATGAACAAAACCGTGGCCGACCTGGGCATGACCAACAGCCACTTCATGAACCCGACCGGTCTGCCGAACCCAGAGCACTACTCGTCGGCTCACGACATGGCGATCCTGGCGCGCGCGATCATTCGTGTCGACCCGGTCCACTACGCGATCTACTCCCAGAAGGAATTCTTCTGGAACAACATCAAGCAGCCTAACCGCAACCTGTTGCTGTGGCGCGACAAGACCGTCGACGGTCTGAAAACCGGCCACACCGAAGAAGCCGGCTACTGCATGGTGTCGTCCGCCGTGCGTGATGGCCAGCGCCTGATCGCCGTGGTCTTCGGCACCAACAGCGAGCAGGCCCGTGCGGCCGAGACGCAAAAACTGCTGACCTACGGTTTCCGCTTCTTCGAAACCCAGACCTTCTATCAGAAGGGTGCTGAACTGGCGACCGCGCCGGTATGGAAAGGCGCGACCTCGCAAGTCAAGGCCGGCCTGGCTGAAGACCTGACCCTGACCATGCCTAAAGGCCAGCTGAAAAAGCTCGCGGCCAGCATGACCATGAACCCGCACCTGGTTGCGCCAATCGCCAAGGGCGACGTGATCGGCAAGGTCGAAGTGAAGCTGGACGATAAAGTGGTACACAGTGCCGACCTGATCGCCCTGGATGCCGTCGACGAGGGTGGTATCTTCCGCCGCGTGTGGGATAGCATCCGCCTGTTCTTCTACAGCTTGTTCAACTGATAAGTGTGCACCTGCAAAGCCCCGTGTTGATCCGACGCGGGGCTTTGCCCGTCGCCACGGCTTACGCTTACGAGGCCGTTACGCCATGACCGATAAAGAAGTAAAGGCGCCAAAGATCGAATTCCCGGTGACGGATTATCCCGTCAAGGTGATCAGCGATACCGGTGTGGGCAACAAGGACAAGATTCTCGACATCGTGCGTAAACACGCGACGATCAACGACAACCGTGTGGATGAGCGTTCGAGCACCAACGGTAAGTACACCACGATCCAGTTGCACATCGTTGCGACCGGTCAAGACCAGCTTTACGACATCAACAGCGAACTGCGGGCCACCGGCTTCGTACATATGGTGCTGTGATGCCACAGGTCCTGGGCTTTCGCGAGCTCGGCCGGATGGACTACGAGCCCGTCTGGCACGCGATGCAGCGCTTCACCAACGAGCGCGGCACCTCGGCACCCGATGAGATCTGGCTGGTGGAACACCCGCCGGTGTTCACCCAGGGCCAGGCCGGCAAGGCCGAGCATCTGCTACTTCCGGGTGATATTCCGGTGGTGCAGGTCGACCGAGGGGGTCAAGTGACTTACCATGGGCCCGGTCAACTGGTGGCGTATCTGCTGCTGGATGTGCGCAAGCTGGGGTTTGGCGTGCGCGACCTGGTGAACCGTATGGAGGCTTGCCTGATCGAGCTGTTGGCCAGTTACGGCGTGAGCGCCGTGGCCAAGCCCGATGCACCCGGTGTGTATGTGGATGGTGCGAAAATCGCTTCCCTGGGGCTGCGCATTCGCCACGGTTGTTCGTTTCATGGCCTGGCGTTGAACGTGGACATGGACCTGGCGCCGTTCCGGCGCATCAACCCGTGCGGTTATGCCGGGTTGGCGATGACCCAGTTGAGCGACCACGCCACACCGATTAAATTTGCCGAGGTAAGTACCCGGCTGCGTGCGCAGCTCGTCAAACACCTCGACTATGCTGAGCAGACGACCCTTACGGGCGGAATCGACTGATTATGACTACTGATGCAGTGCAAACCATGATCCCGACGCTGGACGTCACCGAACGTTCGGCCCCGGCCCCGCGTGCCAAGGTGGAAGCCGGCGTCAAGCTGCGCGGCGCCGAGAAGGTTGCACGCATCCCGGTCAAGATCATCCCGACCACCGAACTGCCGAAAAAACCTGACTGGATTCGCGTGCGTATCCCGGTCTCGCCGGAAGTCGACCGTATCAAGGCGTTGCTGCGCAAGCACAAGCTGCACAGCGTGTGCGAAGAAGCGTCCTGCCCGAACCTGGGCGAATGCTTCTCCGGCGGCACTGCCACGTTCATGATCATGGGTGACATCTGCACCCGTCGTTGCCCGTTCTGCGACGTCGGCCACGGCCGGCCGAAGCCGCTGGACGTCAACGAGCCGGAAAGCCTGGCCATCGCCATCGCCGACCTGAAACTCAAGTACGTGGTGATCACCTCCGTCGACCGTGACGACCTGCGTGACGGCGGTGCCCAGCACTTTGCCGACTGCATCCGCGAAATCCGCAAGCTGTCGCCGGACGTGATGCTCGAAACCCTGGTGCCGGACTACCGTGGCCGCATGGACGTCGCGCTGGAAATCACCGCCGCCGAGCCGCCGGATGTGTTCAACCACAACCTGGAAACCGTGCCACGCCTGTACAAGGCGGCGCGTCCAGGTTCGGACTACCAGTGGTCGCTGACCCTGCTGCAGAAATTCAAGCAGATGATGCCGCACATCCCGACCAAATCCGGCCTGATGCTCGGCCTGGGCGAAACCGACGAGGAAGTGATCGAAGTCATGCAGCGCATGCGCGAACACGACATCGACATGCTGACCCTCGGCCAATACCTGCAACCATCGCGCAGCCACTTGCCGGTACAGCGTTTCGTTCACCCGGACACCTTCGCCTGGTTCGCCGAGGAAGGTTACAAGATGGGCTTCAAGAACGTCGCGTCGGGCCCGCTGGTACGTTCCTCGTACCACGCCGATGAGCAGGCCAAGCTGGTCAAGGCTAGCCTGATTTCGTAATACAGATCTGCGCAACACCGCAGATCCAATGTGGGAGGGGGCTTGCCCCCGATGGCAGTGTGTCAGTCGCTACAGGTACTGGCTGATTCAGCGCTATCGGGGGCAAGCCTCCTCCCACATTTCGTTCCGCGTCATATAGGGAGAATCAGGGATGACCAGTCGACTAGCCGCCGCCGTACCTGCATTGCGTTCTGAAGCCACCATCGGCCTGATCGCACCCGCCGGCCCTGCCGCGCTGGACGTGGAAAAAGCCGGGCAGTGGATGCGCGCCCGTGGCTATGAGCTACGCATCTTCCCCGGAGTATATGAACGCGACGGCTACCTGGCCGGCAGCGATGACGTGCGCTTGCGCGACCTGCACGCCGCCTTCGCCAACCCTGATATCGATGCGATCTTCTGCCTGCGCGGCGGCTACGGCACGCCCCGCCTGCTGGACCGCCTGGACTTCGACCTGCTGCGCGCCAACCCCAAGCCTTTCGTGGGTTACAGTGATATCACTGCGTTGCACCTGGCAATCAACCGCTATGCCGGTTTTGTGACCTTCCACGGCCCGATGCTGAATGCCGACCTGCTCGGCGACAAGCAGCCACCCACCGAGTCGTCGTTGTTCAACATGCTGCGTGGCCAGGTAGGTGCAGGCAGCGTGCTGGCGCACCCGGTGGCCTACCCATTGACCACGATCGAGCCCGGTATCGCCTGTGGGCGCTTGCTCGGCGGCAACCTATCGATGATCGCGGCCATGATGGGGACGTCCTACGAAATCGATGCCGAGGGCATCATCCTGTTTATCGAAGACGTCAATGAGCCGATCTACCGCATCGACCGCTTGCTGACGCATCTGCGCCTGACCGGCAAGCTGGCTCAGGTAGCAGGTGTGTTGGTGGGGGACGTGGCGGGGGTGGATAGCACCGCGCTGGAGCGGCTGCTGAAGCAGACCTTCGAACCGCTGTGCATTCCGGTGCTGTCTGGCTGGCGCAGTGGGCATTGCGATCCGAACGTGACGCTGCCGATGGGCGCGCGTGTGCGGTTGGATGCGGGGGAGCAGCGGGTGGTGTTGGAGCAGGATGTGGTGTTCAACCGCTGAATCTGTCGTCTGCTAAACCGCTATCGGGAGCAAGCTCCCTCCCACATTTGACTGCATTTCAAAGGATGTACGCGGTCAAAATGTGGGAGGGGGCTTGCCCCCGATAGCGGTAGTCGCCATAAGCCGATCTAACGGTTCTGCAACGACTCCAGCAACTTCACCGTCGGATAACCATCCGCCGGCCAGCCCAGTGACTGTTGCGCCGCACGGATCGCCTTACGCGTGTTGGCGCCGATAATCCCGTCCGGGTTGCCCGCGTCATAGCCATTGCTGCTGAGTACGGTCTGCAGGTCGATGCGCTGGGAACGACTCAGCGGTAGTTCATCTTTCGGCCAATCGCCACGAATCACACCACTTCCGCCGAACCGTTCCGACAGCAGGCCCACGGCCAGTGCGTAGGACGACGAGTTGTTGTACTTGAGGATTGCGCGGAAGTTATCCAGCACCAGGAACGCCGGGCCACGGTAACCCGCTGGCAGCAGCAGGGCGGCGGAGAGCTGGTCGACGTTAGGCGGCATGCTCGCTCCCGGTGGCAGCTGGATGCCCAGCTTCAGCCAGTCGGCGACGGTCTTGCGCACGCCACCGTCGGCCAGGGTGTAATCGAAGTTGGCCGGCAGTTGTTTGACTTCGAAACCCCACGGCTGGCCTTTCTGCCAGCCGGAGCTTTGCAGGTAATGCGCGGTGGAGGCGAGGGCGTCGGCCGGGCTGTTCCAGATGTCGCGGCGACCGTCGCCGTCGAAGTCCACGGCGTGGGTGTTGTAGGTGGTCGGGATGAACTGGGTCTGGCCCATGGCGCCGGCCCACGAACCGCGCATCTGGTCGGCCTGGATATCGCCGTGCTGGATGATCTGCAGCGCCGCGAGCAATTGCGCCTGGGCAAAGGCCGGGCGCCGGCCTTCGTAGGCCAGGGTCGCGAGGGAACGGATCACCGAGTTATTGCCCTGGAACTGACCGAAGTTACTTTCCATGCCCCACACCGAGACCAGCGCCTGGCGGTCGACGCCATAACGTTGCTCGATGCTTTGCAGGATGTCGGCGTGCTTGACCAATAGTGCCCGGCCATTACGCACGCGTACTGGCGACAGGGCGCCGTCGAGGTATTCCCACACCGGGCGGGAAAATTCCGGTTGGCTGCGGTCGGCGCGGATCACCGCCATGTCCGGGGTGACGTTGGCGAAGGCGATATCAAACACGGCTGGGGTAATGCCGGCCTTCAAGGCTTGCGCACGGAAACCGGCCTGCCATTCGGCAAAGGTCTGGGTGGGCTGGATGTCCAGGTTATCCACAGCCAGCGGGGCCACGACAGCGGGCGCTACGACCGGTGCGGTCGACAGTGTCGGCAAGGGTTGAGCATCTGCGGCGGTAGGTTTTTCCGCGCAGGCGACAAGCAGAATGAGGCTGGAGGCAGCGATCAATTGGCGAAGGTGCCAACGACGGGAAAGACTAGAGGGCATGCACAGGTCCAGGGATTACAAATCAAGTGCTGACCTTATCATGCCGGAGGGGCGCTTGCCTTCAGGCGGCCAGAAAGTAAGAAGCCTCCCAGCTATTAGACTGGAAGGCTTCGCGGCGGTAGCTGCCTTTGCCCTTGCCGGCGCGTTCCTGACGGCTGCGGAACAGTGGCTGGGCGATGATGGATTTGGCCTTGTTGGGGCCATGCTTAGATGGCTTTTTGCTCATGGTCGTTACTCTCTTCAGGTGGGATGCAGCGGTGCAAATCATCTGCCGAAGTCTGGCCGCTGTAAAGCCCGACAAGTTTTTTGAAATACAAATGCAGCCAACATGTGGGAGGGGGCTTGCCCCATCCCGCATTGGTTTTGCGGTGTTTTTAAGAGGGGGGGTTATTCGGCAGGTAATGTCAGGCGCTGGCCAGACATCAGCAGTGACAAACGGCTCAGGCTCATCCACGGCGAACCCGCTGCCTGGCCCTTGATTTGCGCATCGATGCGCTGGGCTTCGAGCAACAGTTGCGCCCAGCGTTGCGCCGAGTGCCGCTGCAGGGCTTTGCTCATCAGCGGTTTGCGCTTGTCCCAGACCGGCGGTCTGGCTTGGCTGAAGCATTTGTCCAACGGCGTGCCCTGGCTGTATTGCAGCGCAATATTGGCCAGTACCCGCAACTCGCGAGCCAGCGCCCAGAGAATCACCGGCGGTTCCACGCCTTCACCGCGCAGCCCTTCGAGCATGCGCAGGGCGTGCGCAGGCTCGCCGTTGAGGATGGCGTCCACCAGCCCGAACACGTCAAAACGCGCGCTGTCAGCCACCGCGCCTTGTACGGTTTCGACGGTGATCTGCCCGTCTTCGGCCATCAGCTTGAGCTTTTCGATCTCCTGGGCGGCGGCAAGCAGGTTGCCTTCGACCCGGGCGGCGATCAGTTCCACGGCGTCCTGCGTGGCCGACAGCCCCGATTGGGACAGGCGCTGACGAATCCACTGCGGCAACTGATTGCTGTCCACCGGCCAGATCTGGATAAACTGGGTCTGTGCCCCTTCCACCAGCGCTTTGCCCCACTTGGTTTTCTGCGCGCTGCCGTCGAGCTTGGGCAGGCTGATCAGCAACACCGTGTCTTCGGCAGGCCGCGAACAGTACTCGATGAAGGCCGCCGCGCCCTTGTCGCCGGGCTTGCCCGACGGCAGGCGCAGTTCCAGCAGGCGTTTTTCGGCAAACAGCGACATGCTCGCGCCGGCTTGCAGCAGCGTGCCCCAGTCGAAACTGGCGTCGGCGCTGAACACCTGGCGTTCGTCGAAGCCTTGCTGGCGCGCGGCGGTGCGAATGGCGTCTGCCGCTTCCTGGCACAGCAACGGGTCATCGCCGCTGACGATATAGACAGGCGCGAGAGCACCTTGCAGGTGTTTGGCGAGTTGGGCGGGGGCGAGTTTCATAGGCGCGATGAACGGGGCGCCTGGGGCGCCCCGTCTGGCTTAGTCTACAGGGACTTCAACAGGCGATTGTTTCGGCGTGTTGTTTTCGTACTCTTGCGCGGCTTTCAGGGCGTCAGCGTCAGCCTTGGCCTTGTTGTCGGCGGTCTGTTGCAGCAGTTCCAGTTTTTCCGGCGTCAGCTGTTGCAGGCGCAGCATCACGCGTTGGACCAGCTCACGACGCATTTCTTTGCGCACCTGGGTCATTTCCGAGTCCGAGCCCACCAGGTTGTTGCCATCGTGGCTCACGACCTTTTGCACTTCGATCTTGTCACCCATCAACGGCAGATGGTCGCGGCCCTGCATTTCAAACGTCAACGAAGTGATCAACTCGATATCGGACGCACGGCCGGCGCTGGCGTAGCTGAGGTTACGCTGGGTTTCTTTCTCGTCGGCCAGGAACAGCTTGTAGGTCGCGCCGGTGTAGACGTGTACGCCACTGTTTTTCAGGGTGTCGCGCAGTTGCACAACGGTTTCGCCGTAGGCGTTGCGGGCGCTGACGTCCAATTCCTTGATGGTCAGTTCATTGGTGCCGGTACCGCGCAGCTGGAAGCCGCAAGCGCTCAGCAGCACAGCAAGGCCCATCACCAGCAAATTGCGTTTGATCATTTTATTGCTCCCCTTGAAACCATGCGGGCCTTATCGAGGCCCTGAAGGTTTAGTTCGGCGCAGCGCTCAAGCCCTGCGCCCGATCCGATTTAGCTGGCGACGATGTTGACCAGTTTACCCGGCACGACGATCACTTTGCGGATCGTCAGGCCTTCGGTAAAGCGCAGCACGTTCTCGTTGCAGCGCGCGGCCGCTTCGACGTCTTCGCGGCTGGCGCTGGCCGGCATGTCGATCTGGCCACGCAGTTTGCCGTTGACCTGGATCACCAGCTGCAGCGTGTCCTGAACCAGCGCGCCGTCATCCTGCACCGGCCAGCGGGCGTCAATGACGGCTTCGCTGTGGCCCAGGCGGTGCCACAGTTCGTGGCTGATGTGCGGCGTGATCGGGGCCAGCAGCAAGGTGACCGTCTCGAGGCCTTCGTGAACCAGCGCACGCTCCTGTTCGGTGGCTTGCGGGGCTTTTTCCAGCACGTTCATCAGCGTCATCACCTGGGCGATGGCGGTGTTGAACTTGTGGTTCTGGCCCACATCCTGGCTGGCTTGCTTGATGGCCAGGTGGGTGCTGCGGCGAATGGCTTTCTGCTCGTCGCTCAAGGCGGCCACATCCAGCTTGCCCGGCAGGCCCTGGCTGACATGGGCATGGGCCAGGCGCCAGACGCGCTTGAGGAAACGGTGCGAACCTTCGACGCCGGAGTCGGACCATTCGGCGCTCATGTCCGGCGGCGAGGCGAACATCATGAACAGGCGGCAGGTGTCGGCGCCGAACTGGTCGATCATCGACTGTGGGTCGACGCCGTTGTTCTTCGACTTGGCCATTTTCTCAGTGCCACCGATTTCCACCGGCAGGCCGTCGGCGATCAGCTTGGCACTGATGACCTTGGCTTTGCTGTCGCGCTCGAGCTCGACATCCGCCGGGTTGAACCAGGTGTAGCTGCCATTGGCTTCGCGACGGTAATACGTCTCGGCGATCACCATGCCCTGGGTCAGCAGGTTCTTGAACGGCTCGTTGGAGCTGACCAGGCCTTCGTCGCGCATCAGCTTGTGGAAGAAGCGCGCGTACAGCAGGTGAAGAATGGCGTGTTCGATACCGCCGATGTACTGATCCACCGGCAACCAGTGGTCGGCCGCCGATTTCTCGACCAGGCCACCCTCGTAGTGCGGCGAGGCATAACGGGCGTAGTACCACGAGGACTCGACGAAAGTGTCCATGGTGTCGGTTTCGCGCTTGGCTGGCTGGCCGCATTTCGGGCAGCTGCACTCGTAGAACTCAGGCATGCGCGCCAAAGGCGAACCGGCGCCGTCCGGCACCACGTCTTCCGGCAGGACTACCGGCAACTGGTCTTCCGGCACCGGCACGTCACCGCAGGTTTCGCAGTGGATGATCGGGATCGGGCAGCCCCAGTAACGCTGGCGGCTGATGCCCCAGTCGCGCAGGCGGAACTGGGTGCGCGAGGCACCGAGGTTTTTCTTGATCAGCGCGACTTCGATGGCGTCGAAGGCGCCGGCGAAGTCCAGGCCGTCGAACTCGCCGGAGTTGATCAATTCACCGTGCTCGCCGTAGGCGTCTTGCCACGGGGCCGGGTTGGTGTCGCCCGAGCTGGTGCGTACCACGGATTTGATCGGCAGGTTGTACTGGGTGGCGAATTCGAAATCGCGTTCGTCGTGGGCCGGCACAGCCATTACTGCGCCATCGCCGTAGTGCATCAGCACGTAGTTGGCGACCCATACTGGCAATTTTTCGCCGGTCAGCGGGTGCTCGACGAACAGCCCGGTCGGCAGGCCTTTTTTCTCCTGGGTGGCGACGTCGGCTTCCGCCACGCTGCCGCCTTTGCATTCGGCGATGAACGCCTGCAGCTCAGGGTTGTTCTGTGCGGCCTGGCTGGCCAGCGGGTGTTCCGCGGCCACGGCGACGTAAGTCGCGCCCATCAGGGTGTCCGGACGGGTGGTGAAGACTTTGAGGGTGCCCGCTTCGCCGATCGAATCGACGTTGTACGGGAACTGCACTTCCATGCCCTTGGACTTGCCGATCCAGTTGCGTTGCATGGTCTTGACCTGTTCAGGCCAGCCCGGCAGGTCGTCGAGGCTCGACAAGAGCTCATCCGCGTAGGCGGTGATCTTGAAGTAGTACATCGGGATTTCGCGTTTTTCGATCAGCGCGCCGGAACGCCAGCCGCGACCGTCGATCACCTGCTCGTTGGCGAGCACGGTCTGGTCGACCGGGTCCCAGTTCACGGTACCGTTCTTGCGGTAGATCACGCCTTTTTCGAACAGGCGGGTGAACAGCCATTGTTCCCAGCGATAGTAGTCCGGCTTGCAGGTGGTCACTTCGCGGGACCAGTCCACCGCCAGGCCCAGGCTGCGCAGCTGGGTCTTCATGTAGGCGATGTTTTCGTAGGTCCACTTGGCGGGCGCTACGTTGTTCTTCATCGCGGCGTTTTCCGCCGGCATGCCGAAGGCGTCCCAACCCATGGGTTGCAGGACATTCTTGCCTTGCATGCGCTGGTAACGGGAAATCACGTCGCCGATGGTGTAGTTACGCACGTGCCCCATGTGTAGCTTGCCGCTGGGGTAAGGGAACATCGATAGGCAATAGAACGTCTCCTTGCCCGGCTGTTCACTGACTTCAAAGGACTTTTGCTCGTCCCAGAAGGTTTGGGCGGCATTTTCTATTTCACGGGGCTGATATTGTTCGTGCATGGCTACTTTTGAACTGAATAGGGGTGGCCTAATCCTCTTCGGTGCATTGTCCGAGCTGGCCGACACCATAAAGCGCCGCGTCCGTGCCCAAACCCTGCGGGAAGTGGAGTTACAGGAAGCGCCGTAGCATACATGACCCCACTCTATCGAGGGAAACCCTGATTGCGCGGTCGAGGCCGTCTGTCGCGGCGCCGGGCAGGCGCAGCCATGGGGGCTACGCTGTTTATTGGGGAGTGAGTCTTATCTTCAATGAGGTGAGGGGATGGTGGAATCGCAGCGAATGTTATCTAAACCGGATGTGTACCAAGGACTCATCGACCGTTTGGGTCGTGCATTGGATGCAGCAAGTACGGCGGGTCGATTGCGTGATGAGCAGCCCGTCGAGTTGGAACTGCGAGGCTTGAGCCACGCGGAGCTGGAACTGATCAAGGCTTACCTGGCAAGGAACGAACGTTCGGCTTTTACCGGCGTGGCGAGCACGCCGCCCAACGAGCCCGTGCGGTCGGCCAAGGTGGTGTGGCTCAAGGATGTGTCAGCCGCTCGCGGTCCGGAAAAACATCGGTCCGTGCGGTTCAAGTAATACATGCCCCTTAGTTTCCTGATCATCGCTGACTCTGCTTCGTTCTTGTAAAGATTGTCGCTAAACCCCGTTACACCTTAGGCTTCGGGCATCTATGGAGATGCTCGATGCCTATTCGTTATTTCATCAAACAACTGCTGTTGCCGCCCGGCATTCTCTTGCTGTTGCTGGCCCTTGCCTGGTGGTTTCGCCGCAGCCGCCCGCGCCTGGCCGGCTGCTGCTTTGCCCTCGGCCTGGGCGGGATGTGGCTGATGAGCCTGCCGATCATGGTGGAGTGGGGCGCGCGCGCCCTGGAGACGGCGCCGCCGTTGGCCCGGGAGGACTGGTCGAGCCTGGCCCGGCGCGCCGATGCCATTGTGGTGCTGGGTTCGGGGCGCGAGCGTGGCGACCCGGCCTGGGGTTCGGACCAGCCAACCGGCATCGGGCTGGAGCGTCAGCGCTACGCCGCGCGATTGGCCAAGGCCTCCGGGCTGCCGGTGCTGACCAGCGGCGGTTTGCACTACGGCACACCGCCCAGCGAAGCTGAGTTGATGGCGGTATCGATGCGGGACGACTTCGATGTGGCGGTGCGCTGGAAGGAAGAGCGCAGCCGCACCACCTGGGAAAATGCGCAGATGAGTGCCGAGATTCTGTTGCCCGAAGGGATCAAGCGCGTCGTGGTGGTGACCCAGGCCTGGCATATGCCGCGTGCGGTCTGGAGCTTTGAAAAAGCCGGTTTCAGCGTGGTGCCGGCGCCGGTCGGCTTCCTCGGCGAGGATAACGCGCGGCCGCTGGGTGGTTGGATGCCGGAGTTCAAGTCGGTGTGGCAGAGCGGGCAGTTGCTCAATGAGGCGGTGGGGCAGGTGGGGTATCGGTTGTTCTACCGATAGCACCGCAAATCAAAATGTGGGAGGGGGCTTGCCCCCGATTGCGGTGTATCAGTATCAAATCTACTGACTGACACACTGCTATCGGGGGCAAGCCCCCTCCCACATTGGGTTCGGTTTGATTCTGTTAGACGGTTTTGGACATTCGGCCGGCCAGCAGCGCCCAGCCAAACAACACCAGGCACACCACGATCAGCGGCCACGAACGCCATTGCAGGTACGGCGTGAGGTTGTGCATCGGCACCACTTCGCCATAGAGGATGCCGCGCTCGAACTGCGGGATCTGCGCGGTGATCTGCCCATACGGGTTGATCAGCCCGGTCACGCCGTTGTTGGTGGCGCGGATCATCCAGCGGCCGGCTTCCAGCGCACGCATCTGCGCCATTTGCAGGTGCTGCAAGGGGCCGATGGAGGTGCCGAACCAGGTGTCGTTGCTGATGGTCAGCAGCAAGTCGCTCTGGGCCGAGAGGCTGGCGGCGAATTCCGGGTAGACCACTTCATAGCAAATGAACGGCGCAATCTGATAGCCCTTGGCCTGTAGCATCGCCTGGTCGGACGGGCCGCGGGCGAAGTCCGACATGGGCAGGTCGAAGAAGGCAATCAAGCCGCGCAGCATGTCCTGCAGCGGCACGTACTCGCCGAAGGGCACCAGCTTCTGCTTGAGGTAGGTGCCGTCACCTTCGCCCACGACGGTGATGCCGTTGTAGTAGCGCTTCTGGTGATGCACTTCCTGGCGAATCGGCACGCCGGTAATCAGCGCGGTGTGCCGTTCGGCGGCGAACTTGCCCATCATCCCGAGGTAGCCCTCGACGGATTCCTTGAGCACCGGCACGGCCGTTTCCGGCCATATCAGCAGGTCGACCCGCTTGGAGCTGAAGCTCATGTCGCGGTACAGCGCCAGTTGTGCATTGAGCTGCTCGGGGTCCCACTTCATGCTTTGTTCGACGTTACCCTGGATCGCCGCCACGCTCAGCGGGTCGCCGGACGGTGAAGTCCAGGCGTGATGCTTGAGGGCCAGGCCGATGGCCCAGGGCGCCACCAGCAGCAACAGGCCAGCGCCAATGAAGGCGTTGCGCTGGGTCGCCAGCAGGCGCGGCAGGTTGCACAGCAGGGCGGCGGTCAAGGCCAGGGCGAAGGAAATCAGCCACATCCCACCCAGCGGCGCGAGGCCGGTGAGGGGGCCGTCAAGTTGGCTGTAACCGGAGTACAACCAGGGAAAACCGGTCAGGAACCAGCCCCGGAACGCTTCCTGGCCGACCCACAGCGCCGCAAACGTCAGGGCATCGGCCAGTGGCGCTTCATTGCGCCGCAGCCAGCGCGCCCACAACCAGGCGGGCAGGGCGAAGAACAAGGCAATGGCGGCGGTGAACGCCAGCATCAGCAAGCCAGCCAGCAACACCGAAGCGCCGCCGAAGTGGTGGATGCTGTAGTAGATCCAGCTGGTGCCGGCGCCAAACAGGCCGAAACCGAAACACCAGCCACGGCCGAGGGCCTGGCGTGGGGACAGCTCGCGCAGCCCGATATAGAACAATCCGGCCGCGACCAACGCAAGCGGCCACAGATCGAATGGCGCCAGCGCCAGGGTGGTGATGGCGCCAGCCACCACGGCCAACAAGTTGCCGGGCCAGCCGGGTGCGATGAAACGGCGCATGTCAGTCCTTAACGGGCAATAGGTGTCAGGCGAATCAGATGAATCCGGCGGCTGTCGGCATTCAGGATGCGGAAGCGATAAGCGCCGATCTCGGTGGTCTCGTTACGCTTGGGCAGGTGCCCGAACGCACTCATCACCAGGCCGCCGACGGTGTCGAACTCGTCGTCGGAGAATTCGCTGTCGAAGAACTCGTTGAAGTTCTCGATCGGCGTCAACGCCTTGATCAGAAAATCACCGCTCGGCAGCGGCTTGATGTAGCTGTCTTCTTCGACGTCGTGCTCGTCTTCGATATCGCCGACGATCTGTTCCAGCACGTCTTCGATGGTCACCAGGCCGGCGACGCCGCCGTATTCGTCAATCACGATGGCCATGTGGTTGTGGTTGGCGCGAAACTCGCGCAGCAGCACATTCAGGCGCTTGGATTCGGGGACGAAGGTGGCCGGACGCAGCAGGTCCTTGATGTTGAAGCTGTCGCCGTTCTCCTTGAGGATCAGCGGCAGCAAGTCCTTGGCCAACAGGACACCCATGACGTCGTCATGGCTTTCGCCGATCACCGGGTAGCGCGAGTGCGCCGAGTCGATCACGGCCGGGAGGAATTCCCGTGGGGTCTGGGGCGCCTTGATGCTGATCATCTGCGAACGCGGGACCATAATGTCCCGAACTTGCAGGTCAGCCACCTGGATGGCGCCTTCGACGATGGCCAGCGCTTCGCTGTCCAGCAACTTGTTCTGATGGGCCTCGCGCAGCAGCTCCAGCAGCTCCTGGCGGTTTTTCGGCTCGTGGGCAAAAGCCTGGGTCAGTTTACCCAGCCATGACTTTTGCCCGTTGCTCGATCGGTCTTCGCTCATAGCGATTACTCTAAATCCTTTGATGTTTCAGTTGAGTGTTGATCAGTTTTCGTCATCTGCATACGGATCAGGGTGACCCAATTCTGCAAGCAACGATCGTTCCAGTGCTTCCATTTCTTCGGCTTCGTCATCGTCTATATGGTCGTAACCCAACAGATGCAAGCAGCCGTGGATGACCAGATGAGCCCAATGGGCTTCAAGGGCCTTGCCTTGTTCCTGCGCCTCACGCTCGACGACTTCGACGCAGATCACCAGGTCGCCCAGCAACGGGATATCCAGCAGTTCGTCGGGTACGTCGGCGGGGAAGGACAGCACGTTGGTCGCGTAATCCTTCTGGCGCCAGGTGTGATTCAGTTCGCGGCCTTCGGGTTCGTCCACCAGGCGGATGGTCAGCTCCGAGTCGGCGGTGCGCTGGCGCAGGGCCAGGGCGCACCATTGACGGAACTGCTCTTCACTGGGAGCGGGCGCGTCGGTTGCCAGTTGCAGGTCAAGCTCAAGCATCGCGGCGGGTGTCCTTGGCCGGGGCGTCGTCGCGGTGCTCGAAGCGCTCGTAGGCTTCGACAATGCGCTGGACCAGCGGGTGGCGGACGACGTCCTTGGGCATGAAGTGCGTGAAGCTGATCCCCGGCACGTCTTTGAGCACCTCGATCACCTGGGCCAGGCCCGACTTGGTGCCCTTGGGCAGGTCGACCTGGGTGACGTCGCCGGTGATCACGGCGGTGGAGCCGAAACCGATGCGGGTGAGGAACATTTTCATCTGTTCGACGGTGGTGTTCTGGCTTTCGTCGAGAATGATGAAGCTGTTGTTCAGCGTCCGGCCGCGCATGTAGGCGAGCGGGGCGATCTCGATCACCTGGCGCTCGATGAGCTTGGCCACGTATTCAAAGCCGAGCATCTCGTAGAGCGCGTCGTAGAGGGGGCGCAGGTACGGGTCGATCTTCTGGGCCAGGTCGCCGGGCAGGAAGCCGAGCTTTTCGCCGGCCTCGACCGCCGGGCGCACCAGCAGGATGCGGCGCACTTGCTCGCGCTCCAGGGCGTCGACGGCACAGGCCACGGCCAGGTAGGTCTTGCCGGTACCGGCGGGGCCGATGCCGAAGTTGATATCGTTACCGAGGATTTCTTTGACGTAGCGCTGCTGATTCAAGCCGCGTGGGCGAATCATGCCCTTTTTGGTGCGCAAGGCCACGCTGGCTTCGGCCACCGGGTTGTTGGCCAGGTCTTCCACGGCCGATTCCTGCAGGTACAGGTGGACCGTTTCCGGCGACAGCTCACTACCCTTGGTTTCGCGGTAGAGGCGGCGGAGCAGGTTTTCTGCAGACGTGGTGTGCTGGGGTTCACCAATCAGCTCGAATTGATTGCCGCGGTTGCGGATCTCGATGCTCAGGCGTTGTTCGATCAGGCGCAGGTGCTCGTCGAACTGTCCGCACAGATTGGCGAAACGGCGAGCCTCAAACGGCTCGAGGAGAAAACGATGGGGTTCGATGGGTGCGTTCAAGGTCGCTTTTAGCCGCCCTTTGGCTGTTGAGGTGAAAGAGAGGATAACGCCACGCGCCAGTGTGCGAAAGCACTTATCCAACCCGATCCAGTGTGGGAGGGGGCTTGCCCCCGATAGCGGAGTGTCAGGCAGCTCATGTGCTGCTGATGTACCGCAATCGGGGGCAAGCCCCCTCGCACATTTATTACACCAGAGAGCCGCGCAACGAGTGCGGTTGCGCCGCATCGATGTGGACATCGGCGAACTGGCCGATCAGGGTCGGGTTGTCGCAACGGAAGTTGACGATGCGGTTGTTCTCGGTGCGCCCTTGCAGTTCGCCCGGGTCTTTTTTCGAGTAGTCGGTGACCAGGATGCGCTGGGTGGACCCGACCATTTGTCGACTGATCTCGAACCCCTGCTGGTTCAGGCGATGCTGCAGGGCGTTCAGGCGCTCTTTTTTCAGCTCTTCCGGGGTCTCGTCCAGCAGGTCGGCGGCAGGCGTGCCGGGGCGCTGGCTGTAGACAAACGAGTAGGAAAAGTCGAAACCGACGTCTTCAATCAGCTTCATGGTCTGCTGGAAGTCTTTCTCGGTCTCGCCGGGGAAACCGACGATAAAGTCCGAACTGATGCAGATGCCCGGCACTGCCGCGCGTAATTTGCGCAGTTTGGATTTGTATTCCAGGGCGGTGTGGTTGCGTTTCATCGCCGACAGGATGCGGTCTGAACCCGATTGCACCGGCAAGTGCAGGTGCTTGACCAGCTCCGGCACTTCGGCGTGGGCCTGGATCAGGCTGTCGGAGAACTCCAGCGGGTGCGAGGTGGTGTAGCGAATGCGCTCGATGCCATCCACCGCGGCGACAACCCGGAGCAGCTCCGCGAGGTCGGCCAGGCGCCCGTCGTGGGTCTGGCCGCGATAGCCGTTGACGTTCTGGCCCAGCAGGGTCACTTCACGCACGCCGTTTTCGGCCAGGTGGATGATTTCTGACATTACATCGTCAAACGGCCGGCTAACTTCTTCACCACGGGTGTAGGGCACCACGCAGAAGGTGCAGTACTTGCTGCAACCTTCCATCACCGACACGTAGGCGCTCGGCCCATCGATGCGCGGCTCGGGCAAATGGTCGAATTTTTCGATTTCCGGGAACGAGACGTCGACCTGGGGCAGCTTGGTGAGGCGCGCGGCGTCGATCATTTCCGGCAGGCGGTGCAAGGTTTGCGGGCCGAAGACCACATCCACGTAGGGCGCGCGGTCGCGGATGGCAGCGCCTTCCTGGCTGGCGACGCAGCCGCCGACGGCAATCACCATCTCCGGGTTGGCCAGTTTCAATTCACGCCAGCGGCCCAGCTGCGAATACACGCGGTCCTGTGCCCGTTCGCGGATCGAGCAGGTATTGAGCAGGATCACGTCGGCATCTTCGGCGCGGGCGGTGACTTCCAGGGCCTGATGTTCACCCAGCAGATCGACCATGCGCGAGCTGTCGTACTCGTTCATCTGGCAGCCGTGGGTTTCAATGTAGAGCTTCTTGGCCATGGGAATCGTCAACTGGTGGTAAAGAACCGCGCATTATAGGGGTCATGTCCATCGGTTCCTAGCACTGTGCATCGGGTGCCATGCTATAGTTCGCGCCCTCTTTTATATCCCCGATGTGTTCCCCGCCCACCATGACCAAACGTGAAGCTCCAATCTATAAGGTGATTTTCCTCAACCAGGGCCAGGTGTTCGAAATGTACGCCAAGCAGATCTATCAAAGTGATCTGTGGGGCTTCCTGGAAGTGGAAGAGTTCGTCTTTGGCGAGCGCACACAACTGGTCGTCGACCCGGGCGAGGAAAAACTCAAGGCCCAGTTCGAAGGCGTGGTGCGCAGTTTTGTGCCGATGCATTCGATCGTGCGTATCGATGAAGTCGAGCGCCTGGGCACGCCGAAGATCAGCGAAGCGCGTGGCACGAGCAATGTCATGCCGTTTCCGATGCCGATGCCTGAGAAGTAGGGCGTTTGTAGCGAGGGCGCTGGCTCCCTCGTCACCGGTCGATCAGGGCAGGGGCGAGAACGGCGAGCGCCCATCCGCACTCTGCAGTTCCTGCAGATAATTGCGGAAGATCTGGCCCAGCACCTGGGTCGCCAGTTCCAGCTCATCGCGCTGCATGTGTTCGGCAACTTCGTCGGCGGTGTCCAGTGCGTCTTCGGCGCCGTTGACCGCGGCCATTTTCAGCACGATATACGCCTGGACGTTATTGGCCGGCACCCCTTCGCCTTTGAAGAACATGGTGCCCAGCTGGAATTGCGCCTGGGCGTGGCCCTGCAGCGAGGCTTTTTCGAAGTAGTTCAACGCTTTGTTGAGGTCGCGCGCGGGGTTCTTGCCGTCGTGGTAGTACTCGCCCAACTCGTATTGCGCCTGCGCATCCCCGCCGTCGGCCTGTTTCTGGCACGCGCTCAGGGCTTCGGCCTGGCTGTCTGGCTGGGTATTGAGGGTGCAACGACCCATCGCTGGGATTAACAACGAGTTGCCGCCTGCTTGTGCATGTGCCAGCAGCGGCTGAAGGAGCAACAGGCAGCCCAGGACCAGGGTGCGGCCGGTGCGTTTCATGGGAATCGACTTACCTCTGACGGGGCACGCGGACCCTCGGGGGTCCAATAAGCGCGCATTATGAAATAAGCAGACCTCTGCTTACAAAGTCTTTACTCGTTTTTCTGCCGGTTGGGCAAGTTATCTGCCGGATTGCAGGTGATTTCTCGAGAAAACCAGGAAAAGTCTGTAAGCAAAGTAGCAAATCTGACGCCGCCGGGGGGCGACGTCAGAATGCTGTGCCGGTTATTTCAGGGCGGCGAAGGCGCGCTCGGCAGCATCCAGGGTCAGTTTCAACTCGGCGTCGCCATGGGCGATCGAGGTGAAGCCGGCTTCAAAGGCGCTCGGTGCCAGGTACACGCCGCCGTCCAGCATCAGGTGGAAGAAGCGCTTGAACAGGCCGGCGTCGCTGCCCATCACGTCCTCAAAGGTGACGATATCGTCGGCACCGCTGAAATACAGGCCGAACATGCCGCCTGCTTGCGTGGTGACAAACGGAATGCCGGCGGCATCGGCGCGCTGTTGCAGGCCGTCGAGCAGGCGGGAGGTGTAGTCGGTCAGCTCGGCATGGAAGCCCGGGCGGCTGATCAGGCGCAGGGTGGTCAGGCCGGCGGCCATGGCCAGCGGGTTACCGGACAGGGTGCCCGCCTGGTACACCGGGCCCAGCGGCGCGATGTATTGCATGATTTCGCGCTTGCCGCCGAAGCAGCCCACCGGCATGCCGCCACCGATGATCTTGCCGAAGGTGCTCAGGTCCGGCGTTACGCCGTAATGCGCCTGGGCGCCACCGAGGGCTACGCGGAAGCCGGTCATCACTTCGTCGAAAATCAGCACCACGCCATGCTTGTCGCACTGTGCGCGCAGGCCTTCGAGGAAGCCCGGGGCCGGCGGTACGCAGTTCATGTTGCCGGCGACCGGCTCGACGATGATGCACGCCACCTCCTGGCCCACTTCATTGAGCATCTGCTCGACGGCGGCGATGTTGTTGAACGGCAGGGTCAGGGTGTGTTTGGCGAAGTCTGCCGGCACACCGGCCGAGCTTGGCACGCCCTGGGTCAGCGCGCCGGACCCAGCCTTGACCAGCAGGCTGTCGGAGTGACCGTGGTAGCAGCCTTCGAATTTGATGATGCTGTCGCGGCCGGTGAAACCGCGGGCCAGGCGAATCGCGCTCATGGTGGCTTCGGTGCCGGAGCTGACCATCCGCACCATCTCCATCGACGGCACGATCGAGCAGACCAGATCGGCCATCTCGGTTTCCATCGAGGTCGGGGCGCCGTAGGACAGGCCGTGTTGCAACTGCTGGCGCACGGCGTCGAGTACGTCCGGGTGGCTGTGGCCGAGGATCATCGGGCCCCAGGAGCCGACGTAGTCCACATAGCGCTTGTCGTCTTCGTCGGTGACGTAGGCGCCTTCGGCATGCTTGAAGAACAGCGGCGTGCCGCCGACGCTCTTGAATGCACGCACGGGGGAGTTCACACCGCCGGGGATGTGTTTCTGGGCATCGGCAAACAGGGTTTCGGAACGGGACATGATCGGGCTCTCTAAACTGAAGATTTAAGAAGATCGTTGAAAGCGCGGGCGCGACGGGTGACTTCCTGGGTGCTGTCGGCACCAAACAGGCCGTGTACCACGGCGAGCAAGTCGGCCCCGTGGGCCACCAGCGGTTCGGCATTCTCCAGGGTGACGCCGCCGATCACGCAGATCGGCAACTGCAGGCGCGCGCGGGCCTGGGCCAGCATTTCGAGGCTGGCGGCGGGGGCGCCGGGCTTGGTGCTGGAGTTGAAGAAGCGGCCGAAGGCGACGTAGCTGGCGCCTTCTTTCGCGGCCTGTTCGGCCAGTTCGATCTGGCTGTGGCAGGTGGCGCCGATGATCGCCTTGGAGCCCAGCAACGCACGGGCTGTGGTCAGGGGACCATCGGTCTGGCCCAGGTGGACGCCGACGCCCAGGCGCGCGGCCAGTTCGGCGTCATCGTTGATGATCAGTTGGGTCTTGTAGCGCGAGCACAATTCGCGGAGTTTTTCCGCTTCACGCAGGCGCCGGGCCTCGTCGCTGCTTTTGTCACGGTACTGCAACAGGGTCACGCCGCCATCCAGCGCCGCTTCGACGTAGGCGAGGAATTTGCCGGCCAATAATTGGCTGTCGGTAATGGCATAAAGGCCACGTAGTTTCATCGGGCAGGCCTCTTGGTGTTACGAGCAGAAATCCAGCGGCAGCCGGCGAGGCACGAACTGGCCCTGGCCGAGTTGTTCGGCGTCACGCAGGGTGCGCCAAGTGTAGTTGAGGGCCGATTGCACGGCGCTGACCAGGCCTTCACCCTGGGCGATCCGGCCCGCCAGCGCGCTGGCCAGCGTACACCCCGAACCGTGATAGCTGCCGGGCAGGCGCTGGCAGGTAAAGGTCTGGCGCGTGCCGTCGCGGCTGTACAGACGGTTGTGGACTTGGTGCTCATCGCCATGGCCGCCGGTAATCAGCAGGTGCTTGATAAACGGCAACAGCTTTTCCGCGCATTCGTCCGCCGTCCCCTCAGGCAGTTCGGCAAGGATGCGTGCTTCAGGCAGGTTGGGCGTGGCGATCAGCGACAACGGCAACAGCCGCTCGCGCATGGCGTAGCCGACTTCGTCCTTGCCCAGGCTGCCGCCGCCGCCGGCGCGCAACACGGGGTCGCACACCACCGGCAGGTGCGGGTGTGCCTGCAGCAGTTCGACCACGGTGTCGACCATCGCGGTGGAGCCGAGCATGCCCAGCTTGACCGCCGCCACTGGCGAATCGCTGAGCACGGCGTTGGCCTGGGCCAGCACCCACTCGCGGTCGAGCACGCGGAAATCACTGACGTTGACGGTGTTCTGCACCGTCAGCGCGGTAACGGCCGGGGCCGCATGGCAACCCTGGGCGAGCAGGGCTTCGATATCTGCCTGCAAGCCGGCGCCACCACTGGGATCATGGCCGGAGAGACAGAGGACAACGGGGCGAGAGCTGTAGATATTCATGGTGCGCGAGCTTACCACCAAACGCTTTTGGCGTGGCCGTCTGGCGATGGCTGAATTTCGCCGGGAACCATGGGCGATTATGGCTGTTTGCTAGTATCGGATTTTAGTTGTGAAGTCCGCTGAAAGCCTTGTTCTAGAGCCTTTAGAAAAATTATATCAATGGTGTCTAATGGCCTTTAGCGGCTATGCTAAAGTGATTCGAAACAACTTACTGTATCGCCGGTATACGTCTTCTCAAAAGGAATGGGGGGCTTTTTGACATGACCGGACAGGTCACGCTGGGGCTCTATGCGTTATTTGCTGATTTTATTATTGTGCGGGCTACCGCTGCTCGCCGACGCCATTGAGTTCACCCAAGACACTCGAAGCCTGCCGCTGGGCCGGGCCATGCAAGTGCTCGAAGACCCGACCAACACCCTGACCATCGCCGATGTGAGCGCTCCCGCCGCTGCCACACAGTTCAAGCCCCACGACAAAGACACCCTCAACGCCGGCTATTCGCGCTCGGTGTTCTGGCTCAAGGTCAACCTGCGTTACCAGCCCAAGCCGCCTGAAACCCAGCGCACCTGGCTGCTGGAGTTGGCCTATCCGCCCCTCGACCACCTTGACCTGTACTTGCCCGACAGCACCGGCAACTATCGCCTGGCCGGTCGCACCGGGGATGCCTTGGCGTTCTCCAGCCGCGAGATTCGCCAGAACAACTACTTGTTCAAGGTCGACTTCACGCCGGGCGAAACCAAGACCGTCTACCTGCGCCTGCAAAGCGAAGGTTCGATCCAGGCGCCGCTGACGCTGTGGTCCAGCACTGCCTACCTGGAACAACAACCGCTGCGCCTATATGTATTGGGCCTGATCTATGGCGTGTTGCTGGGGATGCTGGTGTACAACCTGTTCATCTACCTCAGCGTGCGCGACACCAGCTACCTTTATTACATCTTCTATATCGCCTCGTTCGGTCTGTACCAGCTGTCGGTGAACGGTGCGGCGGTGGAGTATTTCTGGCCGAACAACCCCTGGTGGGCGAATGCCGCGACGCCGTTCATGATCGGCTCGGCGGCGTTGTTCGGCAGCTTGTTCGCCCGCAGCTTCCTGCACACCGCCCAGCACAGCCGCTGGATCAATCGCCTGTTGCTGGCGCTGGTGGCCTGTGGCGCGGTGGTGATGCTGCTCTCACTGATGACCAGCTACGCTCTCGCGCTGCGCCTGGCCACCGGCCTGGCGCTGGTGTTCACCGTGACTATCTTCGTCGCCGCCATCAAGGCCTGGTACTGCGGCCAGCGGGTGGCGCGTTATTTCATCATCGCCTGGTCGGCGTTCCTGCTGGGCGGCGTGGTCAACACCTTGATGGTGCTGGGTTACCTGCCGAATGTGTTCCTCACCATGTACGCCAGCCAGATCGGCTCGGCGATCGAAGTGGCGCTGTTGTCCCTGGCCCTGGCGGACCGCATCAACGCCATGCGCGAGCAACAGGCGCAGATCCTCTACGACGCGAGCCAGAAGCTCGAAGTGCTCAACCAGCAGTTGGCCCGCAGTAACCGGCTCAAGGACGAATTCCTCGCCACCCTGACCCACGAACTGCGCACGCCGATGAATGGGGTGATCGGCTCCCTGGAGTTGATGCAGACCGTGCCTCTGGACGACGACCTGTCGAACTACCAGCAAACCGCCGCCGGCTCGGCGCGGGACATGATGCGGATGGTCAATGGCATCCTCACCCTCACCGAGTTGCAGGCCGGGCGCCTGAGTGCCCAGCCCAGGGTGTTCAGCCTGCGCGGCGTGCTCGACACCTTGCGCCAGCAGTTCAGCGCCAGCGCCCAGAGCAAAGGCCTGGCCTTTTCCATCGATGTCGCCGACGACTTGCCCGATCGCCTGCGCGGCGATGCCGACAAACTCAGCCAGTGCCTGGATTGCCTGTTGGACAACGCCTTCAAGTTCACTCACGAAGGCGTCGTGCGTCTGCGGGTGGTCGGCGTGCCCCTGAGCGATGGTGCAGTGCGCCTGAGTTTTATCGTCACCGACACGGGCATCGGCTTTGCGTTCCTCGACGAGGCCACCCTGTACCAGCGTTTCTTCCAGCTCGATGGCTCGACGACCCGCGAATATGGCGGCCTGGGGATTGGTCTGGCGATCTGCCGGCAACTGATCGAATTACTCGGCGGGCGCCTCACCCATCATTCCGAACCGCGCAAGGGCAGTCGTTTTCAGCTGGAACTGGCGGTCACCCCGCTGCAGCCCGAGCCACGCCCGGCAAGCCCCGCGCACGCACGCACGCCTGCGCAGTGTGCGGTGTTGCTGGTGGACGACAACAGCGTCGGCCAGTTGGTGGTGCGCGGCATGTTGCTCAAGCTCGGTTATCGGGTGAAAACCGTCGACAGCGGGCCGGCGGCGTTGACGGCGTTGCAGGGGGAAACCTTCGACGCAGTGTTGCTGGATATACCGGAAGGCGGTTTCTCGTTGTGCTGTCAGATTCGCGCGTTGCCCGGCTGCGGCGAGTTACCGGTGATCGCCCTGAGCACCACGTTGAATGTGTCCGAACGCGAGCGCTGCCATGGCATCGGCATCACCGAGCGCCTGGTCAAGCCGGTACGTTTCGACGCGCTGCAAGCGCTACTGGAACGTCGGCTGCTGTGTCCGTCAGAGGGCGAAAGCGCCGGACATTCGGCGCGTATGCCACTTTTTTAAGCGAGATGACGGTGCTTAACTGAAATTCGGGCCGCAACCCCAGGTGGCCTTTTTTTCCAGGAGGCCCGTCATGAACCTGCACCAGTTCGCCGAAACCCACGACGTCACCAACCAGCCGCCCTCCCTGGACGGCATCAACCTGTACCGCATCGATGTGCCGCTGCAAGACTGGTCGCGCCGCTTCGACGCCGGCTGGGCAGCACCGCGCTTCGATGCGTATGGCGCGTTGGCCGGCGGGCCGCTGATGGCGGCCGGGTTCCTGGCGAACCAGAACAAGCCACAGTTCAGCAGCCATGACCGCTATGGCCACCGTGTCGACCTGGTGGAGTTTCACCCGGCCTACCATGAGCTGATGCACACCGCCGTCGAGCATGGCCTGCCGTCGCTGCCGTGGGCTCATCCACAATCCGGCGCCCATGTGGCCCGTGCTGCCCTGACGTACCTGCACAGCCAGGCCGAGGCCGGCACAGGCTGCCCGTTGACCATGACCTTTGCCTGCGTCCCGGCCCTGCGCCTGCAACCGGATCTGGCGCAGACCTGGCTGCCGAAAATCCTCAGCACCGACTACGACCCGCGCAACGTCGGCATCGCCCACAAGGCCGGTGCCACCATCGGCATGGCGATGACCGAGAAACAGGGCGGCACCGACGTGCGCGCCAACACCACGCGTGCTTACCCCGTGGGCGCGGGCGGCCCCGGCCAAGCCTATGAGCTGGTGGGGCACAAGTGGTTCTGCTCGGCGCCGATGTGCGATGCGTTCCTCACCCTGGCCCAGACCGACAAGGGCCTCACCTGTTTCCTGCTGCCTCGGCACCGTCCGGACGACACGCGCAACCAGTTCTATATCCAGCGTCTGAAAAACAAACTCGGCAATTGCTCCAACGCGTCCAGCGAAGTCGAGTTCCGCGGCGCCCTGGCCTGGATGGTCGGCGAAGAAGGCCGTGGCGTGCCGACCATCATCGAGATGGTCGCCATGACGCGCTTCGATTGCATGGTCGGCTCCAGCGCCTTGATGCGCCAGGCGCTGACCCAGGCCAGCCATCATTGCGCCCATCGTTCGGTCGGCGGTCGCGTACTCAGCGAGCAGCCGCTGATGCAAAACGTGCTGGCCGACCTGGCGCTGGAAAGCGAGGCCTCGCTGGCCTTGAGCCTGCGCATGGGCCGCGCCCTCGATCATTTGGGCGATGAGCAGGAGGCCAAGTTCTCCCGGCTGGTGACGGCGGTGGGCAAGTATTGGATCTGCAAGCGCGCGCCGGCGATGATCAACGAAGCCGCCGAGTGCATGGGCGGTGCCGGTTATGTGGAGGACAGTATCCTGCCGCGCTTGTATCGTGAGGCGCCGGTGAATTCGACGTGGGAAGGTTCCGGCAATGTGCAGTGCCTGGACGTGCTGCGCGCCTTGTCCAAAGAACCGGGCGTGCTGGAAGCGCTGTTCGTCGAACTGGGCGACGGGCATGGCGACAGGCAGTTGGCGCGGCATGTCGAGCAACTGAAATCGGCGTTCATGGACACCCAGGATATCCAGTACCGCGCGCGGCAACTGACCGAGGACATTGCCGTAGCGTTGCAGGCCAAGTTGTTGCTGGAGTCCGGGAACGCGGCGGTCAGCGATGGGTTTATCGCCAGCCGTTTGGGCCAGTCGTCGGGACGCGTGTATGGCACCTTGCCACGCGGTGTGGATGTTGAGGCGATTGTCGCGCGGTCCACGCCACAGGCCCTTTGAATACACGCGGTCAACATGTGGGAGCTGGCTTGCCTGCGATCGCGGTGTGCCAGCCTCCCACAGGGACTGAGCTCTTCTTGAGTAGGCATGCCAATTCAAAGTTTGCGTCTGACAGGGATACAGGCAAGATAAAGGTCTGCAAGTCAGCACACAGGATGCTTACCGTGACCGAAGCTTTTGTTGTCGTTCAAACCGCCGAAGAAGCCGTGGACCGGCTGGCGGCTCTGCATGAGCGTGCTACCGGCGCGCTCAATCAGGCCCTCAAGCAATACCTCAAGGACCGCGTCGAGCCCGACGCCGAACAACGCGCGATGTTTCGCTACCCGGAGCTGCGCCTGACTTACCAATGCCATGGCGAAGTCCCACAAACCACCCGGGCGTATGCCAAGGTCCAGCTGCCGGGGACTTACAGCGTCACCGTCACCCATCCGTCGGCGTTCCGTAAATACCTGCTGGAGCAATTGGTGCCGCTGATGCACGACTTCACCGTGACGGTGGAAGTCGGCGTCAGCCAGCAGAATATTCCTTACCCGTATGTGGTCGAGCAGGGCGACGAACTGGCCGGCTCCGGCGTGACCGCCGCGACCCTGGCGCGGGTGTTCCCCAGCACCGACCTGTCGGCCGCCACCGATGGCATCGCCGACGGCCTGTACGACTGGGAAAACACCGACCCGCTGCCCCTGGCCCTGTTCGATGCGGCCCGCGTGGACTTTTCCCTGCGCCGCCTGGTGCATTACACCGGCAGCGATTGGCGCCATGTGCAGCCGTGGATCCTGCTGACCAACTACCACCGTTATGTCGACCAGTTCATCGTGCATGGCCTGGAGCAACTGCGCAGCGACCCGCGTTTTATCCGCATGGTGTTGCCGGGCAACGTGATCATCGACAAGAGCATGGACCACGGCGAAGCGTCCGCCATTGCCGCAGGCGTGGTCTGGCACCGTTACCAGATGCCGGCCTACCACCTGCAGGCCAGTGACGGCCACGGGGTGACGCTGGTGAACATCGGCGTCGGCCCGTCCAACGCCAAGAACATCACCGACCACCTGGCCGTGCTGCGTCCGCATTGCTGGCTGATGATCGGCCACTGCGGCGGCCTGCGCCAATCCCAGACCATCGGCGACTATGTCCTGGCTCACGCCTATATGCGCCGTGACGGCATTCTCGACCGCGTAGTGCCGCCGAACATCCCGATCCCGGCCCTGGCCGAAGTGCAGATGGCCTTGCAGCAAGCGGCGGCCAACGTCACCGGCGAAAAAGGCGAAGAGCTGAAAAAGCGCCTGCGCACCGGCACCGTGCTGACCTACGACGACCGCAACTGGGAACTGCGCTGGGCCCAGGAACGGCCGCTGATCAACCTGTCCCGCGCCGTCGCGGTGGACATGGAGAGCGGCACCATCGCCGCCCAAGGCTACCGTTTGCGTGTGCCTTACGGCACGTTGCTGTGTGTCTCGGACAAGCCGTTGCACAGTGAGATCAAGCTGCCGGGCTCGGCCAACGCGTTCTATGAGCGGGCGGTCAGCCAGCACTTGAAGATCGGCATCGAGGCGGTCGACCTGTTGCGCACCGAGCTCAACTCGCTGCACTCGCGCAAACTGCGCAGCTTCGACGAGCCGCCGTTCCGCTAAGCGGTTGGGATGGTCATTTAGCGGTCAGGCCACTAGCATTGTCGGTCCTGACCGTTAGATGTTCCTTCGCCATGTCCCGTCCCAGCCGTCCCGATTCGCGTCGCCCTGGCGTGAAAGCCCCGTATTCCGCAGCCCGTCGCGTCGCCAAGGCGCCACCGGCCGAGCCGAAGCTGATCCTGTTCAATAAACCGTTCGACGTGCTGACCCAGTTCAGCGACGAAGGCGGGCGGGCGACTCTCAAGGATTTTATCGACATCCCCGGCATCTACCCGGCGGGCCGCCTGGACCGTGACAGCGAAGGCCTGCTGCTGTTGACCAACGACGGTCAATTACAGGCGCGGATTGCCGACCCCAAGCACAAGCTGGCGAAAACCTACTGGGTGCAGGTGGAAGGCGAACCTACCGAAGAACAACTGCAACGCCTGCGCGACGGGGTGGAGCTCAACGACGGCATGACCTTGCCCGCCGAAGCCCGGCAACTGGACGAGCCTGAGTTATGGCCACGCAACCCGCCGGTGCGTTTTCGCAAAAGCGTGCCGACCCACTGGCTGGAGTTGGTGATTCGTGAGGGGCGAAACCGCCAGGTGCGGCGCATGACCGCGGCGGTGGGGTTGCCCACCTTGCGCCTGGTGCGCGTGCGGATTGGCGATTGGTCCATCGACGGCCTGGATCAGGGCCAATGGAAGGCCGTGCCGGCGCGCTTATAAGGCGCCGGACTCGATCAGGCCGATCACCACGCTCTTGATGACGAACGCGGCCACGCCCAGGCCCAGCACGAAGAACAGAATGAACGAGCCAAAACGCCCGGCCTTGGATTTCTTCGCCAGGTCCCAGACGATGAAGCCCATGAAAATGATCAGAATCGTGACCAGGCCGGTCATCATCCATTCTTCGAATAGTGCGGGGTCAATCGAGTTCATTCGGTAATTTTTCCGACAGGGCAGGCGGGAAGTATACGGCAGTGCTCGGGCTGGGCATTGACCTGCGTCGGTGCGTCGCAGGCAGACTTCACGGTTGAAACACAGGCTGAATATGGGAGGGGGCTTGCTCCCTCCCACCTTTGACCGTCACCGATCTCAAGTACGCAGATGGGTCAGCGGCAGCTCGGTGCTGTTCAATACCTGGTTCAGCACAAAGCTCGAGCGCACGCTGGTCACGCCTTCGATCCGAGTGAGGTGGCCCAGCAGCAGCTTCTGGTAGTGATCCATGTCGGGCACCACCACTTTCAACTGATAGTCGGCATCCATCCCGGTCACTAGGCTGCATTCCAGCACCTGCGGCAGGGTGCGGATGGCGGCTTCGAAGTTCTCGAAGCGCTCGGGGGTGTGGCGGTCCATGCCGATCAGCACGTAGGCGGTGAGGCTCAGGCCGAGCATCTTGCGGTCGAGCAGCGCGACCTGGCGGGCGATGTAGCCGTCGTCCTCCAATTGCTTGACCCGGCGCGAGCAGGGCGACGGCGACAGCCCGATACGCTCGGCCAACTCCTGGTTGGAGATCCTCGCGTCGCGCTGCAATTCCGCCAAAATACTCAGGTCGTATCGGTCAAGTTTGCTCATGGGGCTGGCCTTTGTCGTAACTATTGCGGTGAATTATCCCTTAAGGGTTAAAAATTGCGCAAGCACTGTTTATTGACGCAATCTTCGCAATCATCTGCCGGGGCGCTGCGTCTATGATTACCAACAGAATCACCGCCTGGACATAGTCCACTGCAGCTCGCCCAATCAGGCCCGCTGCGGCCGCCACCCCAGCAGGGTTGAGCCGGCCTCCAGGCTGCACACTGTCCACAAGACGGCGTGAGGTGAGCCAACGTCATAAGCGTTGAGCCAGGACGAAGTTCTCAAGGGGCGGCCGACGGGCTGCCCCTTTCTTTTTGCCTTAAGAAAATAGTTCTCGTGACTGATAACCTGTTCCAGAACCGGGCGAGGCTTTTCCAGTCTCATTGATAAGCCCTAAACCGCAGTGAGGAAGAGCATGAAGCGCATCTGGCGAATGGCAGGTGTTGGTTTGTTGGTGGTCAGCGTCAGCGCGCAGGTAACAGCGGACGAGCGCGATAATTCACCCGAGCGGCCGCAGGGCGGCGGGCAGCATGAGCGCGGCCCTGAAGGTGGCGGGCGGCCCGAGAATAATCAACCACGCCCGCAGAACCCACATTTTGATCGCGGCGGCCCGAACGGCGGCGGTCAGGGGCAAGGCCGGCCCCAGGGCAATGAGCCGGGTCGCCCGGCACCGCAGCCACAACCGTCGAACAGCCTGCCGATCCAGGGGCGGCCTGATACGGTGCGCCAGACCCAGGAACCGCGTGAGGGTTACTACCGCGATATCCCGCGCCGCAACGACGGCAATCAACATTGGGAGGCCGGTGGCCCCGGTTCACGTCCAGGCAACGACGGTGGCTACCACAATGGGCGTCCCGGTGATAATCGCTGGCCAGGTCGCCCCGATGGGCACGGCAACGGCTGGGGCCCCGGCCCGCAGTATCGCCCGGGGTATATGGTGGATCGTTTTCCCGAGCGTAATTACCGCGTGCCTTACCGTGGCCAGGATTATTTCTTCTCCGGCGGCTACTGGTATCGCCCGCAAGGCCCGCGCTATGTAGTGGTGGCGCCGCCGTATGGCATCCGCGTGCATTACTTGCCGGACTACGCGCGCGAAGTGTGGGTGGGCGGTGCGTTGTTTTTCCTCGCGGCGGGTGCCTATTACACCTACGAAAGCAGCACCCAGCAGTACGTGGTGGTGGAACCGCCGACCGCCGTACCGGCACCGCAGCCAGCACCCCAGGGTAACGGTTATGACGTGGTGGCCTATCCCGCCAACGGCCAGTCACCGGCGCAGGTGCAGCAGGATGGTTACGACTGTTATCGCTGGGCCGTGCAGCAAAGTGGCTTTGACCCGCAAGCGGTCACCTACGCTCCAGCCCCGGCAGTGGTGCAAGCCTACCGCCAGGCCCAGGGCAACTGTCTGAGCAGTCGCGGCTATCAGGTGCAGTACTAGGCCTGGGCGCCACTCACCACATCCAACGGGTCGGCGTGTACCAGCACTTCGGCCCGCGGGTAGGCTTTGTGAATGGCATCGGCGGCCTGGTCGCTGATGCCGTGGGCGACAGACAACGTCAATTCCCCCGGCAATTCCAGGTGCAGTTGCACAAACCAGTGGTTGCCGGAAATCCGCGTGCGCAAGTCGTGTGCGCCCAGCACGCCGGGCACGCCACGCGCCAATTCCAGCATGTGCTGGCTGACGTCCGGCGGCAGTTCTTCGTCCATCAGCACGGCAAAGCTTTCCCGAGCGATCTGGATCGCGCTCCACAGAATGTAGGCCGCGATGCCCAGGCCAAACCAGGCGTCGATCTGATGGAAGCCGAAACCGGCCAGGATCAGCGCAATCAAGATACTGCCATTGAGCAGCAGGTCCGAGCGGTAGTGCAGCGAGTCGGCGCGCACGGCGCTTGAGCCGGTTTCCCGCACCACGTGGTGTTGCAGGACCAGCAGGGCCACGGTCAGCGCCAGGGACAAGATAATCACGCCAATGCTCAGCCACGGCGCGCCTACCGGCTCGGGATGCTTGATCCGTTCGAATGCCTGCAACGCAATCAGCACCGCACTGCCGGCGATAAACAGCGCCTGCGCCATTCCGGCCAGCGACTCGGCCTTGCCATGCCCGTAACGGTGATCGTCATCGGCCGGGCGCAGGGCGTAATGCACCGCCAGCAGATTGAGCAGCGAGGTGACACCATCGAGTAGCGAATCGGTCAACCCGGCGAGCATGCTCACCGAGCCGCTGAGCCACCAGGCGATGGCCTTGGTCACAATCAGCACAGAGGCCACGCCCACCGACGCGCGCGTGGCCAGGCGCAAGAGCCGGGCGTGTTCGGGACTGCTGGTCATAAGCGGGTCAGATCCTTAGGCGGACGGTTGTAAGCCGAGGGCCGCCAGTTGTTGCACGCTGCCCTTGAACTGGATCATGCGCGGGTCGTCCAGCGGCAGCGTGCGACCGGTTTCCTGCTGGATGATGGTCTGCAGCTTGGTGGTGTCGACCTTGCCGTCGGCACCGATGGCTTGCTGCAGTTTCTCCGGGGCGACTTGTGCGGTCTTGCCCGGTTCGAAGTAGATCGCGCCGGTGGCGAAGTCGACGCCGAAGGCGATCAGGCCAGGGATCACGTAGAACAGCAGGCCCACGGCATCGAGCACGGCAATCGTCGGGTCGATCTTGCCGTCGATCTGGCCGCGGCGGTCGGGATAGAAAATCGAACCGCAGGCCGTCAGTTGGCTCAGCAGAGTGACGGCGAGGACACCGCCGATGACACGGGAAGCGATACGCATGGAAAATCTCCTGTCAGTCACTGTAGGAGCGAGCTTACTCGCGAAAGACGTTAACGATACCGCGTGCTGCCTGAATGTGCGTGGTGCTCTGTGATTTTTCGCGAGCAGGCTCGCGCCTACGGGAGACCACCACCGGCATCCGACAGTTCGCCGTTATACTTGCTGCTCTGCTTTGGAGCCAGTATGAATTCGTTGCCGATCGATGATGTTTTACCCGCCCTGCGTGACGCCTTGGCGAATCGCCATGAAGCCGTGCTGGAAGCACCGCCCGGCGCCGGTAAAACCACCCGCGTACCCTTGGCCTTGTTGAATGAGCCTTGGCTGGCCGGGCAGACCATCCTGATGCTCGAACCCCGACGCCTGGCTGCGCGCGCCGCCGCCGAGCGCCTGGCCAGCGAGCTGGGGGAAAAGGTCGGTGAAACCGTCGGCTATCGCATCCGCCTCGACAGTAAAGTGGGGCCCAACACGCGCATCGAAGTGGTCACCGAAGGCATCCTCACCCGCCGCCTGCAGGACGACCCGGCGCTGGACGGCGTGGGCCTGCTGATCTTCGACGAATTCCACGAACGCAGCCTCGACGCCGACCTGGCGCTGGCCCTGAGCCTGAATGGCCGCGACCTGTTTCGCGATGAGCAGCCGCTGAAAATCCTGCTGATGTCCGCCACCCTCGAAGGCGAGCGCCTGGCCGCGCTGCTGGACAACGCGCCGATCCTGCGCAGCGAAGGGCGTATGTTCCCGGTGCAGATGCGCTGGGGGCGGCCGTACCAGGCCGGTGAATTCATCGAGCCGCGCCTGGTGCTGACCATCCTCGACGCTTTGCATGACGAAACCGGCAGCGTGCTGGTGTTCCTGCCCGGCCAGGCGGAGATCCGCCGGGTCAACCAGCAACTGGCGGACGCGCTCGGTGATCGCCGCGATGTGCTGCTCTGCCCGCTGCATGGCGAACTCGACCTGAACGCCCAGCGTGCCGCCATCGACCCGGCGCCCGCCGGCAAGCGCAAAGTGGTGCTGGCCACCAACATCGCCGAGACCAGCCTGACCATCGATGGCGTGCGCGTGGTGATCGACGCCGGGTTGGCGCGTGTGCCGCGTTTCGACCCCGGCAGCGGCATGACCCGCCTCGACACCCAGCGCATCTCCCGCGCCAGCGCCACTCAGCGTGCCGGCCGGGCCGGGCGCCTGGAACCGGGCGTGTGCTATCGCTTGTGGTCCGAGGACCAGCACGAAGGCCTGGCCGCCTATGGCAGCGCGGAAATTCTCGCCGCCGACCTCGCCGGGCTGGCCTTGCAACTGGCGCGTTGGGGCGTTGCGCCCGCGCAGTTGGTGTGGCTCGACATGCCGCCCGCTGCCGCGTATGCCCAGGCCCAGGACCTGCTGCAACGCCTCGGCGCCTTGAATGACGACAAACTGACCGCCCACGGCCAGAAGATGGCCGAGCTGCCGGCCCATCCGCGCATCGCCCATCTGCTGCTGCGCGGGCAGGATCTGGGGCTGGCGGCCAGCGCGTGTGATGTCGCCGCGCTGCTGGGCGAGCGCGATATCCTGCGCGGGGGCGGCGCGGATCTGCACAGTCGCCTGGCGTTATTGTCCGGTGAAGAACGCGCGCGGGGCACTCAGGGTGGTGTTCAGCGCGCCAAGCAGTTGGCCCGGCAATATCGCGGCTATTTGCGCGGCCAGGCGACCCAGCCGGTGGCCGACCCCGAACACCCGCGTTGGCTTGGCGCGCTGCTGGCGTTGGCCTATCCCGACCGCGTGGCCCAACAACGCCGCCCCGGCGGCGCCGAATACCGCCTGGCCAATGGCCGCGCCGCCTTGTTCGCCGAGGCCGATAGCCTGATGAAACAAGCCTGGCTGGTGATTGCCGACCTGGGCAGCCGCCAGGGCCAGCGCGAAGAACGCATCTACCTGGCGGCGGATTTTGATCCGGCGCTGTTCGACACGGTCCTCGCCGAACAAGTACGCACCGTCGACCAATTGGATTGGGACGAGCGCGAAGGCGTGCTGCGCGCCGAGCGCCAACGCAAAGTCGGCGAACTGGTGCTCAGCCGCGAACCCCTCAGCGGCCTCGACGAAAACGCCCGCAGCCAGGCGCTGGTCAACCTGGTCCGGCGCAAAGGCCTGGAGCTGTTGCCCTGGACGCCGGAACTGCGCCAATGGCAGGCCCGTGTGATGTTGCTGCGCCAGCTGGACACCGGCAACACCAGCGAATGGCCCGACGTCAGCGACAGCGCCTTGCTCGCCGGCCTGGAGCACTGGCTGATGCCTTACCTGGGCAAGGTCTCGCGCCTCAGTCATTTCGCCAATCTGGATATTTCCAGCTACCTGCACAACCTGTTGCCCTGGCCGTTGCCCCAACGCCTGGACGAACTGGCACCGCACCATTTGAAAGTGCCGTCGGGTTCGTCGGTGCGCTTGGACTACAGCGAGCATCCGCCGATTCTGGCGGTGCGCCTGCAGGAATTGTTCGGCCTGGCGGATACACCGCGCATTGCCGGCGGGCGCCAGGTGGTCAAGTTGCACCTGCTGTCCCCGGCGCGACGGCCGGTGCAGGTGACCCAGGATCTGGCGAACTTCTGGCGCAGTACCTACGCCGAGGTGAAGAAAGATCTGAAAGGGCGCTATCCCAAACATTACTGGCCGGATGACCCGTTGGTGGCCGAGGCCACCGCCCGAATCAAACCCCGCAAGTAAGCGTGACCGCGACTCAAATGTGGGAGGGGCGGTTATTGCGCGGCGGGCAGCAGGAAGCGGGCGATGACCGGCAGATGGTTGGAAATGCGCAACGTATCCGCCTGGCGCACCTTGGCTTCTACACGCTTGATCCGCGAGCTGTAGAACAGGTAATCGACGGTGCGATCCGGCCCGTCCAGGCTCGGGTCATTCGGAAAGTGCGTCAGCCACTGCTCACGATCAATCCCGGTGGATTCGCTGTTGCTCGGGATCATCGGGTATTTGTCCCACAGCAGATGCAGTTCGCTGTCCGGTGAATACTGCCCGCGTTTACCGGCATCCAGGCGCAGGAATTGCCCCAGCGGCAGCAAATTGAAATCCCCACCGATCAACCACGGCGTACCGCGGCTTTCGAACTTATCCAGCAGTTTCACCGTGGCCTGGACTTGTGCTTGCACCGCACTGCGCCCGGGTGCGTCGCCCTCCAGGCGAGTGTTGAGCACCGCCAGTTGGCCGCCGTCGCTCAAGGGCAGATAGGTCAGCAGCAACGCCGGTTTGGGTTGGAACTGACGGCTGATGAAATCCGCGGGCGGTACGGGCAGTTGCAGGCGTTCGGCGTGTTCGATCTGGTAGCGGCTCAGGGTCACCAGCTTGCGGCCGACGCTGCCGAAAATATGCAGGTTGGGGATAAAGTCGGCTTTCCAGTCGAAGGCCTGGGCGCTGCAGGGGTAGAGATCGACGAGCCGCTCTTGCAGCAGCGCCACCTGATCCTGGTAGTGGGACGGCTTGGCGCCTTCGTCGAGTTCCTGCAACAGCAGGATGTCGGGCTGTTCGTCGCGAATCACCCGGGCCACTTCGTCGAGGCTGAAGGCCATGTCTTCGACGGTGGGGCGGTCGTCCGGGCCGCTGCCGTCGGCGGTGTCGTACCAGAACACGTAGTTCTTGCCGGCCAGGTACTGCACGTTCCAGGTCATCACCTTGAGCGCCTGCCCGGGCAGCAGGGTCGGCGCACGTGGCGCGATGCAGCTCACGGGCAGGGTTTGCTTGTCGGCGGGGCGCCAGGTCAGGCTGTAGATCAGGGCCGTCAGCAGGCCCGCGATGATCAGCAGGCCCAGCAAGGTGAGGCGCAATAAACGGGTCATCGGCTCGGCTTATAGCGTGTCAGAGGTGACACGGAGCATATCACCGCACGTCGGCGTCGCCACCGATCAGCATAAATAAACGGAACAGCACCACACTGGTAAACAGCTGCAGGAAGCTGTGCGCGCTGTCGATCAGCACGCCCAGCAACGGCGCGGGCTCGGGATACGCGGCCATGCTGGCGCCTTTGAGCAGCCACAGTGGCGTCATTACGCACAGCAGGCACACCAGGATTCGCCAGAAATGCCCGCGGGTCAGACGCAAACTTTCCTTCATCGCCGCCAGTGCGGACATGCCGCGCAGCACCAGCAGGTACTCGGCGAACGCCAGCACCACCATCAGCCACAGGCCCGGCAGGAAATACAGCGACAGCCCGAGCAATATCAGCAGGGTGCTCATCGCCGTCAGCAGGGCGAAGCGCGGCCACAGCGTCAGGGCCATGGCCCATACATCCTTGGTGCGCGGCGATTCGCCACGGGTGCGGGCGTCGAGAAACAGGATCAGCGCCCCGGTGTACAGCGGATACACCAGCAACCCCACCACCACGCTGTAGCCGGGGAAGGCATCCGGGCCGAGCGTGTGGTCGAGCACCTGTTGCAGCAGGGCTTCGAGGATCACCAGCGGCAGGCACAGCTGGACGATGGCGCCCAGGTTGCGCTGGGTGAAACGGAGGGAGTCGCGCAGCACATCTAACGGATTCATCAGAGTCATCACAGGCCGAAAAAAAGCAGGGGCACACTTTAACCGATAGGTGCCGTGAGCAAGCAAACGTAAACCTTGAGTAAAGACCATTGAAACAACTGGTAACACCCCCATAACTAGCAGGACCGAGCCTGATCACAGGCCGGACCATGATTTCTACCGGCAATCTAACGAGGTCGCCATGAACAGCGAAGAGCAAACCCTGATCGATGGACTGTTTTCACGGCTGCAACAGGCCGAAACGGACTCAGCCCCCCGCGACGCGCAGGCCGAAGCGCGGATCAAGGAGCATATGACGCGCCAACCGGCGGCCGGGTACTACATGACCCAGTCGATCCTGGTGCAGGAACACGCGCTCAAGAGCCTCGACGCGCAGAACAAGCAGCAGGCGCAACAGATCCAGCAATTGCAGGACGAGCTGCAGCGGGCCAAGTCCCAGGCGGCACAACCGGCGCCGAGCAGCGGTGGCTTTCTGTCGAGCATTTTCGGCGGCGGTTCCCGTGACGCGCAACCGCCACAGAGCGCTCCGGCCTCATCCGGCGGCGGTTGGCGTGAACCGGCTCGGCCGTCTTTCGGACAACCTGCACCGCAACAAAACTACGCCGCCCCGCAGCAGAATTACCAACAGCCGCAACAACCCGCCGCCGCCCCCATCGGCAGTGGCTTTCTCGGTGGCGCCCTGAAAACCGCAGCGGGTGTGGCCGGTGGTGTGATGCTGGCGGAAGGTATCAGCAGCCTGTTCAACCACAACTCGCAACAGCCGCAAGTGGTGGAAGAAATCATCCGTGAAGTGCCCGCGCCTGCCAGTGACAACAGCAACTGGGGCAACGATGACCAGAAGTTTGCTGGCAATGACAACTGGGGCAGCAACAATTCCGACAGCTTCGCGGACAGTGATTATTCCGACAACTCGTCCTCCTTCGACGACGACGATTCCTTCGTCTGACGCATCCAGGCCGGGGCGCTTTGCCGCCCCGGGCTGATTTTTCCCGGAAACTTTCCCGTGGCTGGCATACTGGCAACCTTTGCGGACCTTCGCGTCCGGGGTCCAAGCGGCAGTCATGGGGAAGTGCGGTGAAGAAAATTGCAGTGTTCGCCGATGTACAAAACCTCTACTACACCGTGCGCCAGGCGTATGGCTGCCACTTCAACTACGCCGCCCTGTGGGCTGACATCAGCTCGCGCGGGCAGATCGTCGAGGCGTATGCCTATGCCATCGACCGTGGTGACAGCAAGCAGCAGCAATTCCAGCAGATCCTGCGCAACCTGGGCTTTACCGTGAAGCTCAAGCCCTACATCCAGCGCAGCGACGGCTCGGCCAAGGGCGACTGGGACGTGGGCATCACCATCGACATCATGGACGCCGCCGCTAACGTTGACGAAGTGGTGTTGGCTTCCGGCGACGGTGATTTCGACATGCTGCTCGACCGCATCATCCACAAGCATGGCGTTGAAGCCGTGGCCTACGGCGTGCCGGGGCTGACGGCCAACTCACTGATACGCGCCGCCAGCCGCTACGTGCCGATCGAAGGCGCGTTGCTGCTCAAATAAGCGCTGCGGTTCAATAGATAAATGCTTAGACGGAGTTGGAACAGGTTTGGAACGTATAGCGGTCATCGACTTTGAAACCACCGGCATCACCCCGAGCAGCCACTGCCGGGCCACGGAAATCGCGGTGGTCATCCTCGAACGTGGCCAGATCGTGGACCGCTACCAGAGCCTGATGAACGCAGGTGTGCGCGTGCCGGGCTTTATCGAACAGCTCACCGGCATCAGCAACGCCATGCTGCGCAGCGCGCCGCCGGCCGAGCGGGTGATGAACGAAGTCAACGAGTTCGTCGGCACCACACCGCTGCTGGCGCACAACGCCGCGTTCGACCAGAAGTTCTGGGACTTCGAACTGGGCCTGATCCGCCGCACCCGCCTGCAAAAATTCGCCTGCTCGCTGCTATTGGCCCGCCGCCTCATGCCGGCTGCACCCAACCACAAACTCGGCACCCTCAACAGCTACGCCCAACTGCCCCACACCGGCCAGGCTCACCGGGCCATGGCCGATGCGGAGATGGCGGCTAACCTGACGGCGCACCTGGCCGAGCAACTGCGACGGACCCATGGCTTGCGCGAGCTGTCCCACGACCTGCTGTGTACCTTGCAGAAAGTCCCGGCGGCGAAGATCAATGAGCATTTGAAGAAGCATCGCGGGTTCTGATAGAACAACGCCGTTCAAAATGTGGGAGGGGGCTTGCCCCCGATTGCGGTGGGTCAGCTACACATAAGCTGACTGATCCACTGCTATCGGGGGCAAGCCTCCTCCCACATTTTGACTGTGTTCATCCATCAAAGTGGGAGGGCGGTGCGACGATTCGACTTGCCCCCGATGGCGTCAGAGGCCGCACTGCAGATTTGAACGCTGAACGATCAAGTCGACAATTTGCTCAAGGGTGGTGATGTGATCCCAATCTGCCTGCGTCGCGCGCAGTTTGAATTGCCACTTGATCTGCATGACAAAGCAAGTCAAATCGTCATCGATGATCTTGAAGTCATGGATGAAATCCGTTTGTTCCGTCACCTGGCTGCGGTCGATGAAGCCGATGATATCGACGAACAGTTGAATGACCTTTTCGCTGATCTCGGCTCGGGTCAGATTACTTTCCATTTCTTGCCTCGTAGGCACACTTACCAATACTGATTAGATCAAAGACAGCCAACCCCGCAGCCACGAAGGGAATGCCTCGCCCGATCTGGCGCCATGGGTCCGGCCTGGCGAATTAGGCAAAGCCATGACTGCCGGGCAGCTTGTCATTGTGTTTCCCATATGAAACGCCATGCTTGAAGTTGAGCCGAAATCGATGCCCTTGCTTTCGAGCTCAAACTTGCTTCGCATGATTGCTGTATGAAGATCGCTTTCCTGCATGCCGTAGTCCCTGTACGTAAATGACAGGCGGATAGTAAGTTTCAGCAAAGGGCGATTGGTGGTTGGCGGGAAAAACCAGAAAGGTCCGACGAAGCAGTAGCGCTTAGCCTACTGACGTTTCAGAAGACCGCTAAAAGCCTCCACAAAGAACTGATGTTTTAGTGGCAAGCAAGACCAATCCCTTTCATTTGCGGGACGTTTCCTAGAGAATTCCACGGCCTTGCGCCCCTCGGATCAGGTAGCTAGTCTCGCCTCGTCATCGAATCATCGATGATCGGACGTGCAAGTCCGGTTCGCAAAGGTGCACTAGCGCCCTACATCTCAACGCCTGGTTTTTAGTGGTCGGCGTTTATCTGTTATGGCGGCTGTGCGCTGGAGACCTTCGGGGTCTGCCGGGTTTCCTTTGCCCCGGTCTTGCACACCTGCGTACAGCTGCCACCCTCATTCGCGTGCAAGCGAACGGTGACGGCCTCTTACTTCAGAGGAATTACACCATGGTCAAAGTCACCCCCGATCCACCAGACTTCTTGAGCGAAGACGCCCTGCTCAACCGCCGCGCCATCGACTACTACCTCAAAGCGTCCGCCCCGGATGCACCCACCTTCATCCTGAATGACAACCTGAGCCTAGAAGATGCCCTCGCCCATGCGGCGGACTTGCTGCATTGCGCGGTGAAAACTGCGCACTTGCCGGGTGAGGCGATGAACGCGCAGCAGCGTGCGGTGATGCATTTGGTGGAAATGGCGAAGGGAGTGGTGGATCGGGCGCTGGAGTGTGTGCAACCTCGTTGAACCACACATAACGAATGTGGGAGGGGGCTTGCCCCCGATTGCGGTGGGTCAGCTACACATAAGCTGACTGATCCACTGCTATCGGGGGCAAGCCCCCTCCCACATTTTGACTGTGTTCATCCATCAAAGTGGGAAGGGCGGTGCGACGATTTGACTTGCCCCCGATGGCGCTGGATCAGCCACCACTTTTCCCATTCCCCTCCAACTGCCCCAACGGCACCCGCCGCTCTATCGCGCTCGACAAAATGATCGAGGTCTTGCTGAACCCGAACTTCGCTATCCGATTAATCAAACTCTCCAGCTCCGGCATGGTGCCTACCGCCGCTTGCATGATCACGCACGGATCGCCCGTGACCCGGTGGCATTCGGTCAGTTCGGGGATTTCGGCCAGGGCGTCGTACACCTTCTGGCTGCCATGGTTGGTCAGGCGCAGTTCGATCACGCACTGGATCGGCAAACCCACTTTGGACAGGTCCACCTTGGCCTGGTAGCCGGTGATCACGCCGCTGGCTTCCAGCTTGGCCACGCGCTCGGCCACGGCGGGGGCGGAGAGGTTGACCGTGCGCGCGAGTTGCGCGTAGGACGCGCGGCCGTCTTCGAGCAGGGCGCTGAGGAGCATGCGGTCGTATTTGTCCATGAAAAGGCTCCAGCGTCAGGTGGCTTTCGAAAGCATGGTTTATAGCCCTCATAACCATGCTTTGAAAAGTGTATGGGCGGTTTAAACAGGTTTTGTAACTTATGTTTATGCACCTGTCTTTTTAGAATAAGCCTCTCTTTTTCTGCCGCAGAGCTGCCCAATGCCTGGCCCACGTCGCTTTCCCTTACCGTTGATCGCCGCCTTTTTTGCGCGGTATGTGATTTGGGGGTCTACCTACCTGGTGATCCGGATCGGTGTGGAGTACTGGCCACCGCTGTTGCTGGCGGGGATTCGGTTCTGTACGGCGGGGGCGCTGATGTACGCGTTTTTGCGCTGGCGTGGAGTGCCAGCGCCGACGTGGGTGCAATGGAAGTCTGCCGGGATGATCGGGATTTTGCTGCTCACTTTCGGTAATGGCGGCGTCACGTTGGCGGAGCACGCGGGGGTGTCGTCCGGTGTCGCTGCGCTGGCCGTGGCGACCGTGCCGCTGTTCACCTTGCTGTGCGGTTATTTCTGGGGCGCGCGTAATACCCGTCTGGAGTGGGCGGGGGTGATCCTGGGCATTATCGGCATTGCCATGCTCAACATGGGCAGCACCTTGCAATCGAGCCCGATCGGCGCGGCTTTATTGCTGTTTGCCGCCGCCTCGTGGGCGTTCGGTTCGGTGTGGAGCCGGCAACTGCCGCTGCCCCAGGGCGCCATGGCCAGTGCGGCGGAGATGCTGGTGGCCGGTGCGGCCCTGTTGCTCGGCAGCGCGGTGTCCGGTGAGCACCTGCAAGCCATGCCGCCGCTGGAGGGCTGGCTGGCCCTGGCCTACCTGACGGTGTTCGGTTCGATCATCGCCTTCAACGCGTATATGTACCTGCTCAAGCACGTGCGTCCGGCTGCCGCGACCAGCTATGCCTATGTGAACCCGGCGGTGGCGGTGTTGTTGGGGATCGTGTTTGTCGGCGAGTCCATCGGCATCGAAGAGGCACTGGCCATGTTGGTGATCATCAGCGCCGTGCTGTTGATCAGCCTGCCCCAGTGGCGAAAGCCTGGGCCGAAAATAAGGTAAACTGCCGCGCATAACGCCTTTTTACCCGCTTAGGCGCTGAATTTCCCCTACGGTAACCACATGACTTTCGCCACACTTGGCCTGATCGAACCCTTGCAGCGCGCCCTTGAGACGCTCGGCTACCAGACCCCGACGCCGGTGCAGGCGCAAGCCATTCCGGCGGTGCTGGCCGGCCGCGACCTGATGGCCGCTGCCCAGACCGGCACCGGCAAGACCGCTGCTTTCGCCGTGCCGCTCCTGCAACTGCTGACCATGGAAGGGCCGAAAGTCGCTGCCAACTCGGCGCGTGCGCTGATTCTGTGCCCGACCCGCGAGCTGGCCGAGCAGGTTCACGCCAGCGTTGCTGAGTATGCCCAGCACCTGCCACTCACCACCTACGCGGTGTACGGCGGCGTGAGCATCAACCCGCAGATGATGAAGCTGCGCAAAGGCGTCGACGTGTTGGTCGCCACGCCTGGCCGCCTGATCGACCTGTTTCGTCAGAACGCGCTGAAACTCAATCAGCTGCAAACCCTGGTGCTCGACGAAGCCGACCGCATGCTCGACCTGGGCTTCTCCGAGGAGCTGGCGAATATTTACCGCATGCTGCCGAAAAAGCGCCAGACCCTGCTGTTCTCCGCGACCTTCTCCGATGAAATCCGCACGCTCGCCGGGCAAATGCTCAACGACCCGCTGAGCATCGAAGTCAGCCCGCGCAACGTCGCCGCCAATACCGTCAAGCAATGGGTGGTGCCGGTGGACAAGAAGCGCAAGCCGGAGCTGTTTGTCCACCTGATGCGCAAGGGCCGCTGGAAGCAGGTGCTGGTGTTCGCCAAGACCCGTAACGGCGTGGACGCGTTGGTGGATAAGCTGCAGGGCCTGGGCATCAATGCTGACGGCATCCACGGCGACAAGCCGCAGGCGACCCGCCAACGCGCGCTGGACCGCTTCAAGTCGAGCGACGTGCAGATCCTGGTGGCCACCGACGTGGCGGCCCGTGGCCTGGATATCGAAGACCTGCCGCTGGTGGTCAACTTCGACCTGCCGATTGTGGCTGAAGACTACATCCACCGTATCGGCCGCACCGGCCGCGCGGGCAACACCGGCGAGGCGATTTCCCTGGTGTGCGCCGATGAAGTGAACATGCTGTCGGCCATCGAGATGCTCACGCGTCAGACCTTGACCCGGCATATGGAACAGGATTTCGAGCCGGAACACCGCGTGCCGGACACCGATGCCAGTGGGCAAGTGGTGAAGAAACCGAAAAAGCCGAAGAAGCCCAAGGCTTCCGGTGGTGGCGGCAAGCGCAACCTGGGCAAGTGGGTGGACAGTGGCGAGGTTGCGCCTGCCGAGCCGTCGATCAAGCCGGTGCGCAAGGTGCCGGTGTTCAATACCGGGCCGCGTAAGAAGAAGTGATTTTGCGGCGTGGCTGATGGCCTCATCGGGGGCAAGCCCCCTCCCACAGTTTTGATCTGTGAATACATTCAAAATGTGGGAGGGGGCTTGCCCCCGACGACGGCTTTGAATTCACCACAGATCTCAGCGCTTAAGCCACTCCAACATCCCCCGCCCGGCCGCTCTGCCACTGGCAAAACACCCCGTCAGCAAATACCCGCCGGTCGGCGCCTCCCAGTCCAGCATCTCCCCCGCACAAAACACCCCCGGCAATTGCTTGAGCATCAACTGCTCATCCAGCGCCTCAAACGGCACACCGCCCGCCGTACTGATCGCTTCATCCATCGGCCGGGTTTTCACCAGGCTCAGGGGCAATGCCTTGATAGCCACAGCCAATTGCGCCGGGTCGTTGAAGTGTTCGGCGGGTGCCAGCTCACGCAACAACGCCGCCTTGACCCCATCCAACCCCAACTGACTGTGCAGATGCTTGCTCATCGAGCGCGACCCACGCGGCTTGGCCAAGGCGGCCTGGACCTTGTCCAGCGGCTTGCTCGGCAGCAGGTCGATGTGCACCGTGGCGGCGCCATTGCGATTGATCGCCTCACGAATCGGTGCCGACAGCGCATAGATCAGGCTGCCCTCGATACCGCTGGCGGTGATCACGCATTCGCCGAGGCGCGGCTTGTCATCTCCCAGGCCGATAGCGACGTTTTTCAACGGTGCGCCAGCGAATTTGCTGACCATCAGTTCGCTCCAGGCCGACACCTCGAAGCCACAATTACTCGGCTGTAACGGCGCGCAGGGCACGCCTTTAGCTTCCAGCCGCTTGAGCCAGGTGCCGTCGGAGCCCAGGCGCGACCAACTGCCGCCGCCAAGGGCAAGCAGCACGGCGTCGCTGTGGATGGTTTTTTCGCCGTCCGGGCTGTGGATAAGTAAACCGCCGTCCGCGCTCCAGCCCAGCCAGCGATGGCGGGTGTGGATAACCACGCCGTGGTCGCGCAGGCGCTTGAGCCAGGCACGCAACAGCGGGGCGGCTTTCATGTCTGTGGGAAACACCCGGCCGGAGGTGCCGACAAAGGTGTCGATGCCCAGGCCATGAATCCATTCGCACAGCGCTTGCGCACCAAACGCACGCAGCAACGGCGCCATCTGCGGCGCACGTTCGGCATAGCGTGACAGGAACGCCGGGTAAGCCTCGGAATGGGTGATGTTCATGCCGCCCACACCGGCCAGCAGGAACTTGCGCCCCACCGAGGGCATGCCGTCGTACACGTCCACCCGCAGGCCCGCCTGGCTCAGGATTTCAGCGGCCATCAGGCCGGCAGGGCCGCCGCCGATAATGGTGACGTGTTGGGCAGGGGTCTGAGGCATGGGCAGGGCTACGGTCGCGTGAATAGGCCGAGCATTCTACCCGAGGACGGCGCAAGTTCCTGATCAAAAAACGTACAGCTTCCTACAGGCTATGCGGTTACTGGCTTTCAGACGTTTACGCTCAAGTTATCCACAGGCCGTTCCACAGGCATTGTGGGTAACGCCCATATTTCAATGACAACCTGATGACGTCCACACCCGTTGCGCGCTGTGGTGCAGGATGCCGTGGCGGCGAGCCAAGGCCACACGGTCTTTGCTGTAGCCGCCGCCGATCACGCCCATCACCGGAATGTCGCGGCCCAGGCAATGGCGCATCACGCTCTCATCGCGGGCGGCGACGCCTTCGTCCGTCAGCTTGAGGTAGCCGAGGGCGTCGTCCTTATGCACGTCGACGCCTGCGTCGTACAGCACCAGGTCCGGTTGGTACAGCGGCAGCAGGTAGTTGAGCGCGTCGTCCACCACCTTGAGGTAATCGGCGTCGCCCATGCCCATGGGCAGCGGGATGTCCCAGTCGCTCTGGGCCTTGCGCGCGGGGAAGTTCTTCTCGCAGTGCAGCGACACGGTGATCGCGTCCGGCGTGTCGTGGAGGATGCGCGCGGTGCCGTCGCCCTGGTGGACGTCGCAGTCGAAGATCAGCACGCGGTTGACCCGGCCGCTGGCCAGCAGGTAATGGCTGATCACGGCCAGGTCATTGAAGATGCAAAAGCCCGCCGGGTAATCGTAGTGGGCGTGATGGGTGCCGCCCGCCAGGTGGCAGGCCAGGCCGTGCTCCAGCGCCTGCTCCGCCGCCAGGATCGAACCGCCCACCGCGCGCACGGTACGCCGCGCCAGGGCTTCGCTCCAGGGCAGGCCGAGGCGCCGTTGGTCTTCGCGGGACAACTCGCCGCTCATGTAGCGTTCGATATACCCAGGTTCATGGGCCAGGGCCAGAATGTCCGCCGGGCACAGCGGAGGGCGCAGTAATTGGCTGTCCTGGGTCAGCCCGGTGGACACCAAGTGGTCACGCAACAGGCGGAACTTGTCCATCGGGAAGCGGTGTTCCGCCGGGAACTCGGGGCTGTAATCATCGTGGTAGATCAATGGCAAAGGCATGGGATTTTCTGACGGGAACCTGCGACGGATCTTAACAGCGCGGTACACTCACGCACATGGCAAGGGAGGGGGACCCATGGAGCCGATACTGGAATTGCACAGCGCACGCCTGGTGCTGCGCCAATGGCGCGATGCCGACCTGCCGGCGTTTGCGCACATGTGCGCCGACCCGCAGGTGATGCGTTATTTCCCGGCCCGATTGGACCGCCTGGAAAGCGCCGCGTTGATCGGCCGGATTCGTGGGCATTTCGCCGAATACGGCTTCGGCCTGTGGGCCTTGCAGCGCAAGGACAGCGGCGAGTTCATCGGCCTGACCGGGTTGCAGAATGTCAGCTTTGAAACCGCCTTCACCCCTGCGGTGGAAATCGGCTGGCGCCTGGCGCGTGAGCATTGGGGCCTGGGGTATGCCAGCGAGGCGGCATGGACCGCGTTGCGTTGTGGTTTCGACCGCCTGCAGTTGGACGAAATCGTCGCCTTCACCACCCAAACCAATCTGCCATCACAAAAAGTCATGCAAGCCATCGGGATGCATTACGATCCCCAGGCAGATTTTGAACACCCCAAGGTCGCGGCCGATGACCCGCTGCGCCCGCATGTTTTGTACCGCATCACCCGCGCCCAATGGTTGGACACGCTGCACGGATAAGCAGCCCGGAATGCCCCATAGATTGTAGGAGTTGCTCTATGAGCCAAGTATTGGAAGATCTGGTGGACTTGCTGACCCTGGAGCCGATCGAGGAAAACCTCTTTCGCGGCCGCAGCCAGGACCTGGGTTTTCGCCAACTGTTCGGCGGGCAAGTGCTCGGCCAGTCGCTGTCGGCTGCCAGCCAGACCGTAGAGGCCGAGCGGCACGTGCATTCTTTGCACGGTTATTTTCTGCGCCCCGGCGATGCCGCATTGCCGGTGGTGTATTCGGTGGACCGCGTGCGCGATGGCGGCAGCTTCAGCACACGCCGGGTGACGGCGATCCAGAAGGGCCACCCGATTTTTACCTGCAGCGCGTCATTCCAGTACGACGAAGCCGGCTTCGAGCACCAGACCAGCATGCCTGCGGTGGTCGGTCCGGAAAACCTGCCGTCGGAGCTGGAACTGACCAAGCAGCGCGTCCACCTGATCCCCGAGCACATGCGCGACAAGCTGCTGTGCCCCAAGCCGATCGAAGTGCGCCCGGTGACCGAAAAAGACCCGTTCAACCCGCAGCCGTCCGACCCGGTCAAGTACGTGTGGTTCCGCGCCGACGGCGCTTTGGCCGACACGCCGGCGCTGCATAAGTACCTGCTGGCCTACGCCTCGGACTTCGGCTTGCTGACCACGTCGCTGCTGCCCCATGGCAAGACCGTGTGGCAGAAAGACATGCAGGTCGCCAGCCTTGACCATGCGCTGTGGTTCCACGCCGACCTGCGCGCCGATGACTGGTTGCTCTATGCCATGGACAGCCCGTGGGCTGGTAATTCCCGTGGTTTCTCGCGGGGCAGCGTGTACAACCGCGCTGGGCAACTGGTGGCCTCGGTCACTCAGGAAGGCCTGATCCGCCACCGTAAGGACTGGGCGTGAGCCTGGCGCAGATTAAACATTGGGTGTTCGACATGGACGGCACCCTCACGGTGGCCGTGCATGATTTCGCGGCCATTCGCGTAGCGCTGGATATTCCGCCCGAGGATGACATCCTCACCCACCTCGCAGCATTGCCGGCGGATGTCGCGGCGGCCAAACATGCCTGGTTGCTGGAGCATGAGCGCGAGCTGGCGCTGGGTTCGGTCGCGGCGCAAGGCGCGGTGGAACTGGTGCGGGAATTGGCCGGGCGGGGTTGTCGCCTGGGCATCCTGACCCGCAACGCGCGGGAGCTGGCGCATGTGACGTTGGAAGCGATTGGCCTGGCGGACTGCTTTGCCGTCGAGGATGTACTGGGGCGCGATGATGCGCCGCCCAAGCCCGACCCAGGCGGCCTGCTGAAACTGGCGGCGGCCTGGGATGTATCGCCCAGTGCGATGGTGATGGTGGGGGATTACCGCTTTGACCTGGATTGCGGCCGCGCAGCGGGGACCAGAACAGTGTTGGTCAACCTGCCGGAGAACCCGTGGCCCGAGCTGGCTGATTGGCATGCCGCAGACTGCGCGGTACTGCGCCGGATGATCCAGCCCGGGCAATAAAGATCAAATGTGGGAGGGGGCTTGCCCCCGATAGCAGTCTGTCAGTTAAAAAATTGCTGACTGTTACACCGCAATCGGGGGCAAGCCCCCTCCCACAGGTTGAGCCGGTTTCTGCAGGTGTTACTGAGAGAACAGTGCCTTCTGCCCTTCAGGCGAAGTGAAGATCCCATCGCCGTTATGCCCAACCCCCGGCACTTCCACCAGCTTCTGGGTCAGTTGCGGGTGGCGCTGCTTGAGGTAGTCGAAATAGTTGTGCCCGCGAATCAGGCGGTATGCGCCCTGGGTCTCGGCTTCGCAGCTTTTATCCAGCGCCGGGTGGTTCGGGTCGGTGTCTTGCCGGCCCAGCAGGTAGGTGATGTCACGCGACACATAGGCCTGTTCCAGTTGCTCGGCGCTTTGCCCCTTGGCATAGGCGGGCAGGTGTTGCATGCCGTACTTCCAGTCATTGAAGCCAGGGCAGTCGGCGACCTTGAACGGCACCGGGCGCTGCGGGCTGAAGTAGGCGTAGGACGACGGGTTGGCCACCACATAGCGCAGGCGGATGCCCGCGCTTTGCAGGCTCGGTTGAGCATGGCCGGTGAGCGCGAAGCGCTGCACCACCTGGCCGCCGCCGGAATGGCCGGCCACCACAATCTCTTTCAGTGCCGGGAACACGGTGCGGTTGCCCAGGTGCTCGATAATCTGGTCCAGGGCGCCGTAGGAACTGACCTGGCCTGGGCCCGTGGAGGGCTCGCCGGCCATCCAGTCATTGCCGTTCCAGCGCAGCACTTGCGGGGCCAGGTGATGGCGTTTCACGTCCGAGTCATTGAGAAACTGCGGCGCGACCACCAGCGTCGTGCCGCCAACCCCGGCATGTTCGGCGGCGTCTTCAGCGCTCTGCAGGTAGGTCTGTGCGTTGCGCAGGCGACCATGCACGATGATCAACGCACGGGTGACGTTGGGCAGGGGTTTACTCCAGTCCTGGCTCAAGCCGAGGCTGAGGTCGCCGGCCGGCAGGTGAACGCGCTCGGGGCTGACCGCCTTGACCCCCTGCTCGGCGGCCCAGGTGGAGGCGCTGCAGGCGACCAGCACACCCAGCAGCATTCGCAATCGCGTATGCATTTAAAGGCTCTTGGCCGCGAAGGTGTCGCATTGAGTGATCTGGCCTTGGGCAAAGCCGGTCTTGAACCAACGCACGCGCTGCGCCGAGGTGCCGTGGGTAAACGAGTCCGGCACGACACGGCCCTGGCCCTGTTGCTGCAAACGGTCATCGCCAATCGCGTTGGCCGCATTCAGCGCTTCTTCGATATCGCCGGGTTCCAGCCAGTTCAGGCGTTTTTGCGCGCGGTTGGCCCACACGCCGGCAAAGCAGTCGGCCTGTAGCTCCTGACGCACCAGCAGGCCGCCGTCGCCTTGCATCTGCCGGCCTTGCTGGCGCGCAGCCTGGATCTTCGACGAGATGCCGAGCAAGGTCTGCACATGGTGCCCGACTTCGTGGGCGATCACGTAGGCCTGGGCAAAATCGCCGGCGGCCTGGAAGCGTTGCGACATTTCCCGGAAGAAATCCAGGTCCAGGTACACCTGCTGATCCGCCGGGCAATAGAACGGGCCGCTGGCGGACGTGGCGCCACCGCAGGCGGAATTGACCCGGCCACGGAACAGAATCAGTTTCGGGTTCTTGTAGGCCAAGCCGTTTTCCTGGAACACCTGGGCCCAGGTGTCTTCGGTATCGCCGAGCACCGCACGGACAAAGTCGGTCTGCTCATCATTGGCCGGCGGCGCCTGGCGCGACGGGGTGCTCACCGAGGGCGCCTGCTCCAGCTGGCCGGTCAATTGGCCGAGGATCTGCAGCGGGTCCTGGCCGGTCAGCCAGCCGATGCCGACGATCAACACAATCGCGGTCAGGCTCAGGCCCTTGCCGCCGCCAAAACGCATGCCGCCACCACCACCGCCACTGTCATCGCGGGCATCCACCACGTTGTCGCTGCGTCGGCCTTTTTTCCATAGCATGGGGCAATCCTCTGTGTGCTAAGCGTGATTGATTATGGTCGTGATTAACGGCAATAGCCTTCGCCGGTGGCGACGATCAGGCAGTTCTTTTTATCCGCCAGCCATTTCAACCCGGTTGCCGCACCGTCACCGGCGCGCAGCTGTTGCGGGCCATCGGGGCGGGTGAAGGCGATGCCGTCTTCGGCCGCTTCACCTTTGAAGGTGCCGGCGGCGTCGGCGTCGAGGCCGTATTGCATGGTAAGAAGGTAGTGGCCACGGCCGATGCTGTCGTCCTTGGCGATGGTCAGGTGCAAGCCTTCGACGCCGATCCATTTGCCGACCCAGCTGTCGGTGGGTGGGGTTTGCGGCACAAGGGTCGCTTGCACGGAAGGCGGCGCCGGTTTGGCGGGCGCCTTGGACTCTTGGTTGCACGCGGTGAGCAGGGCAAGGGTAGACAGAAGAAAGACAGTTTTTTTCATAGCGGCAAGGCCTTGGTTAAAAAGTGTGCAACGCCGGGGCGAACGTGCAGCGTTGGACTCGATTGCAGTGATTTAGTGCGCTGTTCGCACGGTGTTTGGTTATGCTCTTGGGGCAGACGCATGCCCGACTGCTAGATTAACGGGTTGAGTACCACCGCGTTCAGCCCGCCACGCAAGAGAATTCAATGACTGTCAGCACCCCACTTTCCGGCGTCAACCATCCCTTCAAAGGCATTCTGCTGATTGTGGTGGCGACTTTTCTGTTCTCCAGCCACGACGCCTTGTCCAAATTCCTGGCCGGGTTCTACCCGATCGTGATGGTGGTGTGGGCGCGTTACCTGGTGCATACCTTGTTGATGGCCGGGATTTTCCTGCCGCAATCGGGCTTGCGCGTGCTGCGCAGCAAGCGGCCGGGGATGCAGGTGGTGCGGGCCTTGTGCCTGTTGGGTACCAGCCTGTTTTTTACCGCCGCGCTGCATTACATCCCGCTGGCGGAAGCCACCGCAGTGAACTTCCTCGCGCCGATCCTGGTGACGGCGCTGTCGGTGCCCCTGCTCGGTGAACACGTGACGCGTGGCCAATGGCTGGCGGTGATCTGCGGGTTTGTCGGGGTGCTGGTGATCATCCACCCGGGCGGTGAACTGTTCACCCCGGCGGTGCTGCTGCCGCTGTGCTCGGCGTTGTTCTTCTGCTTCTACCAACTGCTCACGCGCATCCTCAGCCAATACGACACGCCCACCACCAGTAACTTCTTCGCCGGCCTGTGCAATACCTTGGTGATGAGTGCGATGGTGCCGTTCTTCTGGCAAGTGCCAACCCTGTGGCACGGCGTGTTGATGCTGGCGTTGGGCACCTGCGGGATGACCGCGCACTTGCTGCTGACCCAGGCCTTCCGCTTCGCGGCGCCGGCCTTGCTGGCGCCGTTCGGCTATTGCCAGATCGTGTTTGCGGGCGTGTTGGGCTGGCTGGTGTTTGCGCATACCCCCGACCTGACCACGGTGGTCGGCATCGGGGTGATCTGCATGAGCGGGTTGGCCGCTGCCTGGCAGCAGCGGCGGCGCTGAATCAGGCGTCGACCCTGGGAATCTTGCGCGGTGCCATGAAGTACATCCAGGTCAGCGCGATGAAGTACATCGCCGGGATCAGGGTGAACAGCACGGTGTAGTTGTTGTTCGTCACGGTCAGGATGTGGCCGACAATCTGGGTCATGAACATGCCGCCGATGGCCGCGCACATGCCGCCGAAGCCGAACACTGTACTCATCATGTGCTTGGGCGTGTAGTCCATCACCAGGCTCCAGATGTTGGCGGTCCAGGCCTGGTGTGCGCCAATCGCCAGGGAGATGGCGAACACCGCGACCCACAACTGGCTGGAGCCGGCGGCCATGATCACCCCGATGATGCAGCAGGCGAACAGCAGCATTGACAGCAGCCGCGCCTTGATCGAATTCATCCCGCGGCCGATCAGGAACGACGACAGAATCCCACCGCCCACGCTGCCGAAGTCGGCGGTCAGGTAAATGATGATCAGCGGGATACCCATCTGCGTGACGTTGATGCCCAGGTTGTATTGCTGGTTCAAGAACGGCGGCAGCCAGTACAGGTAGAACCAGAACACCGGCGCGGTCAGCGAGTAGGCGATGGCGAAGGCCCAAGTACCGCGCATGCGCAGGATACGGCTGAAGGGGACGCGGGGCTGTTCCGGTTCGACTTCCCGTTGCACGTAGTCCAATTCGGATTGCTTAACCGTTGGATGCTCTTCCGGGTTGTAGTACTTCAAGCCCCAGAACAGCAGCCAGATCCCACCGAGTGCCGACATGCACAGGAACGCCGCTTGCCAGCCCCATACGTGCAGGATCAACGGCAGCAGCATCGGCGTCATCATCGCGCCGACGTTGGTGCCAGCGTTGAAGATGCCGGTGGCCACTGCGCGCTCGCCGGCAGGGAACCACAGGCGGGTGGTCTTGACGCAGGCCGGGTAGTTGGCGGCCTCGGTCAGCCCGAGGATAAAGCGGCAAACCATGAAGCCGACGGCCGAGGTGGCCAGGCCGTGGGCGCCGGTGGCCACGCTCCACAGCAGCACCGCGCAGAAGAACACGCGCTTGACACCTACGCGGTCGATCAGCCGGCCTTGCAGCACAAAGCCAATCGCGTAGCCGACCTGGAACCAGAAGTTGATGTTGGCGTAGTCCATCGCCGTCCAGCTCATTTCTTTGGCCAGGATCGGTTGCATTACGCCGAGGGCGGCGCGGTCGATGTAGTTGAGTGTGGTCGCGAAGAACACCAGGGCCAGCATGCCCCAGCGAGTTTTACCGACGGCCATTGCACCGCGGATCTTGTCGCCGATGCCGGCGTGCGGGTTGGCCGGGCGCGCAGCCAGGACTGAGTTTTGCGAAGGCATGAGGGTTTACCCGTTTTTGAAATTTTTATGGTGTGTTCTGGGTTTTGTTACGGAATCGATGGTGCGCAGTGGCTAAAAAATCGTCAATTCGCCAATGGCCATTGTGTTCGATAATCGCCCTGAAAACTAACCGGTTCGTACATTTCAATTGCTGCATTAGGCTAGGGGGCGAATAATTTACTGTAAATAACAATTGCCGGGAGTCGCCCCATGCAACGTTCCATCGCCACTGTTTCCTTGAGCGGCACCCTGCCGGAAAAGCTCGAAGCCATTGCCGCCGCCGGGTTTGATGGGGTCGAGATCTTCGAGAACGACCTGTTGTATTACGACGGCAGCCCGCGGGAAGTCAGGCAAATATGCACTGACTTGGGCCTGGCCATCACCTTGTTTCAGCCATTCCGCGACTTTGAAGGCTGCCGCCGCGACCGTCTGGCGCGCAACCTGGAGCGCGCCGAGCGTAAATTCGACCTGATGCACGAGCTGGGCACCGACCTGGTGCTGGTGTGCAGCAACGCCTCGGCCGATTGCGTGGGCGATGAACGTATTCTACTCGATGACCTCAGCCTGCTCGCCGAACACGCCGGCCGCCGTGGCTTGCGCATCGGCTATGAAGCGCTGGCCTGGGGCCGGCATGTGAACACCTGGCAGCAGGTGTGGAACCTGGTGCGTCAGGTCGATCACCCGAGCCTCGGGGTGTTGCTCGACAGCTTCCACACCCTGTCGCTCAAGGGCGACCCGAGCGCCATCGCCGAGATCCCCGGCGACAAGATCTTCTTTGTGCAGATGGCCGACGCACCGATCCTGGCCATGGATGTGCTGGAGTGGAGCCGACACTTCCGTTGCTTCCCCGGCCAAGGCGAATTCGACCTGGCGGGTTTTCTCGCGCCGATCATCAAGAGCGGCTATACCGGGCCGCTGTCCCTGGAAATCTTCAACGACGGCTTCCGCGCCGCGCCAACCCGAGCCAACGCGGCGGACGGCCTGCGCTCGCTGCTCTACCTCGAAGAGAAAACCCGCCAACGCCTGGCGCAGGAACGCCCTGCCGTACCGCTGGATATTCTCTTCGAAACCCCGCCCGCCAGCGAATACGACGGCATCGAGTTCCTTGAGTTTGCCGTGGACGAAGACCTCGGCGCCAAGCTCACCCAATGGCTGGAGCGCCTGGGCTTCGTCAAGGCCGGCCAGCATCGCTCCAAGAGCGTCAGCCTGCTGCGTCAGGGCGATATCAACCTGATCCTCAACTGCGAGCCCTACTCCTTCGCCCACAACTTTTTCGAGGCGCATGGGCCGTCGCTGTGCGCCACCGCGATTCGGGTCAAGGACAGCGCCAAGGCCCTGGAACGGGCGGTGGCCTACAAGGGCCAGCCGTATCGTGGCCTGGTCGGGCCGAATGAACTGGAATTGGCGGCGGTGCGCGCGCCGGACGGTAGCCTGATTTACCTGGTGGACCCAAGCGAAGGCGTATACGACACCGATTTCAATCTGCAACCGGGCGCTGCCACCAGCGGCGGGCTTTTGCGCATCGACCACATGGCGATGGCCTTGCCTGCCGACAGCCTCGACAGCTGGGTGCTGTTCTACAAGAGCTTGCTGGATTTCGAGGCCGATGACGAAGTGGTGCTGCCTGATCCGTATGGCCTGGTGAAAAGCCGTGCGCTGCGCAGCCGTTGCAGCTCGATTCGTTTGCCGCTGAATATTTCCGAAAACCGCAACACCGCGATTTCCCACGCGCTGTCGAGCTATCGCGGCTCGGGTGTGCATCACATTGCCTTCGACTGCGCGGATATTTTCGCCGAAGTACGCCGAGCCAAGGAGGCGGGTGTGCCGCTGCTGGATATCCCGCTCAACTACTACGACGACCTGGCGGCGCGCTTCGATTTCGACGACGAGTTCCTCAGCGAGCTGGCGTACTACAACGTGCTGTACGACCGCGACGCCCAGGGCGGTGAGTTGTTTCATGTGTACACCGAGCCGTTCGAAGGGCGGTTTTTCTTCGAGATCATCCAGCGCAAGCATGGCTACGCCGGCTACGGTGCGGCCAATGTGGCGGTGCGTCTGGCGGCGATGGCCAAGTCGCGCAGTGGTGCGGTACGCCAGGCACGGTTGTGACGGCAGGGCCGGTGCTTCCTTCGGGGAGCGCCGCGGCCCATAATCGCGGCCTGCACAATAAAAAACGGCCGTGAGCGCACCATGACCTTGACTCCCGATCTCTCCGCAGTGTCAGACGCACCGCGCAAGAGTCGCAAGAACAACCCGGAAAAGACCCGCGAAAACATACTGCAAGAAGCCATTGTCGAGTTTGTTCAGCAGGGCCTGTCCGGCGCTCGCGTGGATGCGATCGCCGAGCGTATCCACACCTCCAAACGCATGATCTATTACTACTTCGGCAGCAAGGAGCAGTTGTACGTCGAGGTGCTGGAGAAGCTCTACGGCGATATCCGCAACACCGAATCACGCATGAACCTCACGGCCCTGGAACCGCGCGAAGCGATCAGTCGGCTGGTGGAATTCACCTTCGATCACCACGACCGGAACGTGGATTTCGTGCGTATCGTCTGCATCGAAAATATCCACAATGCCGAGTACGTGAAGCGCTCCGATTCAATCAAGGCGATGAACAGCAACATCCTGGACGCGCTGGGCACGACCTTGCGCCGTGGCGCCGAAATGGGGCTGTTCCGCGAGGGGCTGGAGCCGCTGGACGTTCACCTGCTGATCAACTCATTCTGTTTTTACCGCGTATCCAACCGCCATACGTTCAGTGAGATTTTTCAGATCGAATTGTCGGACGAGGCCGTTAAGCAGCGGCATCGACAGATGATTTGCGAGTCGGTGCTGCGTTACCTGCAAACCTGAGGTTGGCGCGGATTCACGGTGGGAGGGGCAAACACCCTCCCACATTTGGATGCGGTTTCGGCCGTCAGCTGTTCATGCTCTGGAAGTGCGCCAACATTCTGTGTGCATCCGGCACCACGCCACTGAACAATTCGAACGCCTTCACCGCCTGAAATACTGCCATGTTGCCGCCATCCAGGGTGCGGCAACCCAAGGCGCGGGCGTTGCGCAGCAGTTCGGTTTCCAGTGGGAAATACACGATTTCCGCGACCCACAATTGCGCGTGCAGCAAGGCCGGTGGCACGGGCGTGCCGGGCAGTTTGGCCATGCCCATCGGCGTGGTGTTCACTAACCCGTCGGCCTCGGCCATGGCGTTTTCCAGATGAGTGCCGACCTGGGCCCGTCCCGGGCCGAAACAGTGTGCGAGGTTATCCGCCAGGCCCTGGGCACGGCTGGCGTCCACGTCGAAAATGCTCAAGTGCTCAACGCCTTCCGCCAGCAGCGCATGGGCCACCGCCGCGCCTGCGCCGCCGGCGCCCATCTGGACCACGCGTCGCCGAACGACATCCTGCAAGTTGCGCCGGAAACCTTCGGCGAACCCCAGGCAGTCGGTGTTATGGCCGATGCGTTTGCCCGCTTTGAACACCACGGTGTTGACCGCCCCAATGCCCCGGGCCTCGTCGGACAATTCATCGAGTAGAGGCAGGATCGCCTGCTTGCACGGGTAGGTAATGTTCAACCCGGTGAAGTTCATCTGCTCGGCGGCCTGCAGCAGGTCGGGCAGGGCATTGATGTCCAGCTGCAGCGGTTCCAGGTCGATCAGGCGATACAGGTAGCGCAGGCCTTGGGCGTCACCTTCCTGTTCATGCAGGGCGGGCGTGCGGGAGGCCTGGATGCCGGCACCGATCAGGCCGGCGAGGACGCGCGGTTTCATCGGGCTCATCCTTTCACCGTGCGGCTGAAATGTTCCAGGGCCAGGTGATAGCCGTGGCTGCCAAACCCGGCGAGTACCGCCTTGGCGATGGGCGACACGAACGAGTGATGACGAAACGCCTCGCGCGCATGCACGTTGGATAAATGCACCTCGATCACCGGCACTTCACTGGCCACCAGCGCATCGCGAATCGCCACCGAGGTGTGGGTCCAGGCCGCCGGGTTGATCACGATACCGGCGCAACGGGCGCGGGCGCCGTGAATCCAGTCGAGCAATTCGCCTTCGTGGTTGGTTTGGCGAAATTCGATGGTCAGCCCCAGTTGCTCGGCACTGCGGCCACACAGCGCGGCGATGTCGGCCAGGGTTTCATGGCCATAGGTGGCGGGCTCACGGGTGCCGAGCAGGTTGAGGTTGGGGCCGTTGAGCACCAGCACGATGGGCGGCATAAGGGGATCTCCACAGTTATTGTTCGTTGTGCGGATAAAATGTACTGAATGGTTAATTTGGTCAATCGATGGCGGTAGATGTGTTCGATTATCGAACCGTTAATCAGTGAGACCGGGCATTTCCAGGTGCTGCCATGAGTCGTTACAAGACCGTATTCGACGGTTTGCCCGCTGTTACTACGCTGTGAAAAACGCCCTGATCAAGGAGCCGGTTGTCGGGTGATGCATGGAAAAGTGTTACCCGGCGGAAAATAACCTAACGGATGGGTTAAGATGAAAATAGGCACATACAAAGGACATGTGATTGCGGTGTTTCTCAGGGATGAGCATTGCCCGCCTCACGTGCATGTCAGGGGAAAGCAATGGGATGCGCGTTTTCGTTTCAGCTTTCTGGATGGGCGAGTGGAGCTTTGGGATGTAGACCCCGAACGGCGGCGGCCACCCCCCGGGATTCTGGAGGGCATTCGCCAGACGTTGATGCAGCGACACGTCCTGGCTCGTGTACGAAGGATCTGGTGGGAAAAACTGCAAACGGTTTGCCTGGAGAACCATTCCTGGGATTGGGACGCCGACGAGGTGGTGCCGGGGTTGATCATTCGGCGTGGCGTCTATGTGATTGCAAACGCCCGACACGATGTGGCGGGGCAGCGAACCCTTTTGAATCTGGTCAGGGCGCCAGATTGTGTGGAGATTGATCTATGAAAATCGTAAAAGCCAAAACTTTGCCCGATGTACCGATCACTGAGGCCGATATCGATAAGGCCATAGTGCGGGGGCGCAAACTGAAGCGTGTGTACGCCAATGCCTGCTCGGTGCGTTACGAGGATGACTGCATCTCCATCGGCTTCAGCGATGGCAGTCGCATCATGTTGCCGGTGGCCGGTCTTCCGGAGTTCGGAGGGTTTTCCGCGCAGGACCTCGAGCAATTGGAGGTCGGCTTTGGCGGCAAGGCGCTGTGCTGTGAAGCCCGCGACCTGCATGTTTCCATCACCGGCCTGATTGCGACCAGCCAGCCCTTGATGGATCTGGCCGTGAGCCTGGTGGCGTCGCACAACGGCCGCAAAAGCAGCGCGGCCAAATCCGCCGCCGCCCGAGCCAATGGCAAGAAGGGCGGTCGGCCGCGCAAGGAGCCGTAAGGGAGGTTATCGACGGGTCAACAGCACCCCGGACTCCATATGGTGCGTCCATGGGAACTGGTCGAACATCGCGCATTGGGTAATCCGGTGCGTGTCATGCAGTTGCGCAATGTTCGCCGCCAGGGTTTCCGGGTTGCAGGAGATGTAGAGGATGTTGTCGAAGCGCCGGGTCAGTTCGCAGGTGTCCGGGTCCATGCCGGCGCGCGGCGGGTCGACGAAGACGCTGCCGAATTCGTAGCTTTTCAGGTCGATGCCGTGCAGGCGTCGGAACGGGCGCACGTCGTTCAGCGCTTCGGTGAGTTCTTCGGCGGAGAGGCGCACCAGGGTGACGTTATCCACTGCGTTTTCATCGAGGTTGCTCAGGGCTGCGTTCACCGAGGTCTTGCTGATTTCGGTGGCGAGCACGTTGCGCACGCGGGTGGCCAGCGGCAGGGTGAAGTTGCCGTTGCCGCAGTACAGCTCCAGCAGATCGTCCGGGCGATCGCCGAGTGCGTCGTATGCCCAGTTGAGCATCTTCTGGTTCACCGTGCCGTTGGGCTGGGTGAAGGCGCCTTCGGGTTGGCGATAGCTGAAGGTGCGGCCACCGACGTCGAGTTTTTCCACCACGTAGTCATGGCCGATCACATCGCGTTTGCCCTTGGAGCGGCCGATGATGCTCACGTTCAAGTCGGCGGCCAGCTGGTTCGCGGCGGTGTGCCAGTGCTCGTCCAGCGGGCGGTGATAGCACAGGGTGATCATCGCGTCGCCGGCCAGGGTGGTCAGGAACTCCACCTGGAACAGCTTGTGGCTCAGGGCGGCGCTGGCTTGCCAGGCGGCCTTGAGCTGCGGCATCAACTGGTTGATGCGCTGGCTGGCGATGGGGAACTCGTCGATCAGGATCGGCGTGCGCTTGTCGTCCTGGGAGAACATTGCGTAGTGGCGTTCCCCTGCTTCGCGCCACAGGCGGAACTCCGCGCGCAGGCGGAAGTTCTGCAGGGGCGAGTCGAAGACCTGAGGCTGTGGTGCGTCGAACGGTGCCAGCAGGTCACGCAAGCGCGTGACCTTGTCTTGCAGTTGAACGGTGTAGCTTGCGGCGTCAAAAGTCATGCGTTGAACCAGCCCAGCTTGATCACAAACAGAATCGACAGAATCACCAGCGCCGGGTTCAGCTCACGGTAGCGGCCCGAAAGCAGCTTGATGGCGGTCCAGGCGATGAAACCGAAGGCGATGCCGTTGGCGATGGAGTAAGTGAAGGGCATCGCCAGGGCGGTGATCACCACCGGCGCTGCAACAGTGATGTCATCCCAGTCGATTTCCGCCAGGCCCGAGGTCATCAGCACGGCCACGAACAGCAACGCCGGAGCGGTGGCGAAGGCCGGTACGCTGGAGGCCAGTGGCGAGAAGAACAGCGCCAGCAGGAACAGGATCGCGACCACGACCGCGGTCAAACCGGTGCGGCCACCGGCACTCACGCCCGCGGCGGATTCGATGTAGCTGGTGGTGGTCGAGGTGCCCAGCAGCGAACCGGCCATGGCGGCGGTGCTGTCGGCGATCAGCGCACGGCCCATTTTCGGCATGTGGCCATCCTTGTCCATCAACCCGGCGCGCTTGGCCACGCCGATCAGGGTGCCGGAGTTGTCGAACAGGTCGACGAACAGGAACGCGAAGATCACGCTGACCAGGCCGATGTCCAGCGCGCCCTTGATATCCAGCTGCAGGAAGGTCGGGGCCAGGGACGGTGGCATCGAGGTCACGCCGCCGAACGGGGTCACGCCGAGCAGAATGGAGACAATGGTCACCGCCAGGATGCCGATCAGCACCGCGCCGCGTACCGCCAGGGCTTCCAGCGCGACGATCAGCGCGAAACCGAGGGCGGCGAGGATCGGCGCCGGTTGTTTCAGGTCGCCCAGGCCGACCATAGTGGCCGAGTTGCTCACCACGATCCCGGCGTTGTGCAGGGCGATCAGCGCCAGGAACAGGCCGATACCGGCAGCAATCGCCGAGCGCAGGGGCAGGGGGATGCTGTTGATGATCCATTCACGGATGCGGAAGATCGACAGCATGAAGAACAGCACCGCCGAAATGAACACCGCCCCCAGCGCCACTTGCCAGGTATGGCCCATGTGCAGGACCACGGTGTAGGTAAAGAAGGCATTGAGGCCCATGCCCGGCGCCAGCGCGATCGGGTAGTTGGCGATCAAGCCCATCACGGTCGAACCGATGGCCGCTGCCAGGCAGGTGGCGACGAACACTGCGCCCTTGTCCATGCCGGTTTCGCCGAGGATGCTCGGGTTCACGAACAAAATGTAGGCCATGGCCAGGAATGTCGTGATGCCCGCGAGGATCTCGGTTCGCACGTTCGTGTTGTGTGCTTTGAGTTGAAACAGCTTTTCCAGCATGCCTGCTCCCTGTGACGCTATGTTGCGTCGTTATTTGTTGACCTCTAAGTCAAAGCACAAATTGCGCCAAGCGCCTGTGGTTTCAGAGAGGATCGGAAAAAGCGGCGCATCATACCAGCAGCCGAGGCCGTGTGGCGCACGGGCTTGGCTTTGTGGCGCATGGCTGTGAATCATGGCCTTGAGGCATACTGCGCCGATGTTCAATTCAGGGTCATCGACAGCATGAAAAAAGCCAACCGGTGGAGTCTAGCTCTGATCGCTTGTATCAGCGCGTGGTTAGGTGCGGCACCGGCGTGGGGCGCGACTGCACCGGCCTTGAGCGAGGTGCGGGTGTTCAAGGTCGAGTCGGCCGGGTGTGTGGAAACGATTCCGGAGCGCTCCCAGAGCACACAGATGTGTACGCACCGTGGGCCTACCCAGGTGTCGGTGATGGAGGTTGGCCTGGGCAACAATCCGATGGGGCGCTTCAATGGCGCGGTACTCAACGGGCAACGCACTGCGGTGTGTCAGGTAGGCAACGTCAGCCAGGCCTGCAATGGCGCGGGCACGTTGATGGGCTACATCTATGTGTTCGACCTGAATGTCGAAGCCCAAGGCTGGTTCGAATACAGCAACACGTCGATCAACGCGCCGCGAAATACCTTGAATACCCAGCTCAATATCCGCTGATCAATGGCCCTGAACGTCACGGATATCCGCACCGGCTGGTGGTGAGGTTCAGCCCTTGGCTTCGTCCAGCGGCACATGCATGCGGTCGCGGTGAGCCAGGGTCGGGAACAGTTTGATCCACGTCCCGGTCACCACCAACGTGCCGATCCCGCCCATGACCACGGCGGGCACGGTGCCGAACCAGTGGGCGGTGATCCCGGATTCGAACTCGCCCAGTTGATTCGACGCGCCGATAAACAGGCCGTTGACCGCACTGACCCGCCCGCGCATGTCGTCCGGGGTTTCCAATTGCACGAAGGATGCGCGGATCACCATGCTGATCATGTCGGCCGCGCCCAGCACCACCAGCACCGCCAGGGAAAACCAGAACGAGGTGGACAGGCCGAAAGCGATGGTCGCCACCCCGAACACCCCGACGGCGGTAAACATCACACGGCCCACATGTCGGTCGACCGAGAAGCGCGCCAGCCACAACGACATCAACAGCGCGCCCACCGCCGGCGCCGAACGCAGCAGGCCCAGGCCCCAGGCGCCGGTCAGCAGGATGTCCTTGGCGAACACCGGCAGCAACGCGGTGGCACCGCCGAGCAGCACGGCGAACAGGTCGAGGGAAATCGCTCCGAGGATGTCCGGGCGGCTGCGGATAAAGCGAATCCCGGCCAGCAGCGAGTCCATCGTGGCCTTGGCCTTGTTCAGCGGCGTCTGGCGCGCGGGCAGGTTGAGGGTCAGCGTGCAGGCAATGAGGTACAGCACCACGGTCGGGCCATACACCCACACGCTGCCGAACGCATAGAGCAAACCGCCGAGGGCCGGGGCGACGATGGTTGCCAGTTGCTGGGCCGATTGCGACGAGGCCACGGCGCGCGGGAACAGCGTGCTGGGCACGATGCTCGGGAGCAGCGCTTGGGTGGTGGGCATTTCAAAGGAGCGCGCGGCGCCGAGCAGGAAGGCGAGGATAAAGATCATCTCGCGGGTCACATTGCCGGTCAGGCCGCCAATGGCCAGGGACACGGCAATCAGCGCCTGCACGGTCTGACAGATAGCCGCCACCTTGCGCCGATCATAGCGGTCGGCCACATGCCCGGTGTGCAGCATGAACAGCACGCGGGGAACGAATTCCACCAGGCCAACCAGGCCCAGATCCAGCACGTTGCCGGTCAGTTGATAGAGGTTCCAGCCGATGGCCACGGTGAGCATTTGGAAGCCGCTGGCGGTGAAGATCCGCGCCAGCCAGAACGCGATGAAAGGGCGGTGGTGACGCAACAGCAACGCGGGTTCATTGGGCATCGGGAGTTCGGGCCAGCGCGGTAGGGAAGCCCGAGATTAGCATCAAGCTGTAACAAACAGTTGCAGAAACTGCGCTGAGGCAAGCTGTCACGCGGCAAAAGACCACACAAGCCAATTACCAAAATGGGACTACTCTTTTGACTGTGATTGATCCAGATCAAAGCTATTTCAGGATTTGTTCTGGCGGCCGCAAGGCCTGACTCCCTACGTGGTTGGTAAAAAAAGAAACGAATTGAAATTCGCCACACTCCATATCCGTGGGGGCAGTGGATGCGGCCTCCAGCCAGCATTCGGTATTACCTGACAGAGGAAGACTTATGTTCGGTTTGGAGGCGCTAGATCTCGCCCGAATTCAGTTCGCGTTTACTATCTCGTTCCACATCCTGTTCCCGGCGATCACCATCGGCCTTGCGAGTTACCTTGCGGTGCTGGAAGGCTTGTGGCTCAAGACCCATAACGATACCTACCGTGACCTCTACCATTTCTGGTCGAAGGTCTTTGCCGTCAACTTCGGCATGGGTGTGGTCTCTGGCTTGGTCATGGCGTACCAGTTCGGCACCAACTGGAGCCGCTTCTCGGACTTCGCCGGCTCCGTCACCGGGCCGCTGCTGACGTATGAAGTGCTCACGGCCTTCTTCCTCGAGGCCGGTTTCCTCGGCGTGATGCTGTTCGGCTGGAACAAGGTGGGGCGCAAGCTGCACTTTTTCGCGACCGTGATGGTGGCCGTCGGCACGCTGATTTCGACCTTCTGGATTCTCGCCTCCAACAGTTGGATGCAGACTCCCCAGGGCTTTGAAATCATCGACGGCCGCGTGATCCCCACGGACTGGCTGGCCGTGATCTTCAACCCCTCGTTCCCCTACCGCCTGATGCACATGGCCACGGCGGCGTTTGTGGCGACGGCGTTCTTCGTCGGTTCTTCGGCGGCCTGGCATTTGCTGCGCGGCAAGGATAACCCGGCGATCCGCAAGATGCTGTCGATGGCCATGTGGATGGCGCTGATCGTCGCGCCGATCCAGGCAGTGATCGGTGACTTCCACGGCCTCAACACCCTGCAGCACCAGCCGGCGAAAATCGCCGCGATCGAAGGCCACTGGGAAAACATCGGCAACGAGCCGACGCCGCTGATCCTGTTCGGCTGGCCCGACATGAAGGCGGAAAAAACCAAGTACGCGGTGGAAATTCCCTACCTCGGCAGCCTGATCCTGACCCATTCCCTGGACAAACAGGTACCGGCGCTCAAGGAGTTCCCGCCTGAGGATCGCCCCAACTCGACCATCGTGTTCTGGTCGTTCCGGGTCATGGTCGGCCTGGGTTTCCTGATGATCTTCACCGGCCTGTTCAGCCTTTGGCTGCGTCGGGGCGGCAAGATGTATACGTCCCGGCCGTTCCTGTACCTGGCGTTGTGGATGGGCCCGTCCGGCTTGATCGCGATTCTCGCCGGTTGGTTCACCACCGAGATCGGCCGCCAGCCGTGGGTGGTCTATGGGCTGATGCGGACTGCGGATGCGTCCTCCGGGCATAGCCTGGCGCAGATGAGCATCACCCTGGTGCTGTTCGTGGTGGTGTACTTCGCGCTGTTCGGCGCCGGTTTGGGCTACATGATGCGCCTGGTGCGCAAAGGCCCGGTGGCCCACGACGGCATCGAGCCAACCCACGGTGGCCCAGGCCAGAAACGCACACCGGCGCGGCCGTTGTCGGCGGCCGATGACGGCAGCGATGACGATCACGTCGACCTCCAGCATAAGGGGCATTGAGATGGGTATTGATCTTCCGCTGATCTGGGCCGTGATCATCATCTTCGGCATCATGATGTACGTGGTCATGGACGGTTTCGACCTGGGCATCGGCATCCTCTTTCCGTTCATCCCCGGCAAGACCGACCGTGACGTAATGATGAACACCGTCGCCCCGGTCTGGGACGGTAACGAAACCTGGCTGGTACTGGGCGGCGCGGCATTGTTCGGCGCGTTCCCGCTGGCCTATTCGGTCGTGCTGTCGGCCTTGTACCTGCCGTTGATGCTGATGCTCATCGGGCTGATCTTTCGCGGCGTGGCCTTTGAGTTCCGCTTCAAGGCCAAGGACCACAAGCGTCACCTGTGGGACAAGGCGTTCATCGGCGGGTCGCTGGCGGCCACGTTCTTCCAGGGCGTCGCGTTGGGTGCGTTCATCGACGGCATCCCGGTGGTCGATCGCCAGTTTGCCGGTGGCTCACTGGATTGGGCGACGCCGTTCACGATGTTCTGCGGCGTGGCGCTGATCGTGGCCTACGCGTTGCTCGGTTGCACCTGGCTGATCATGAAGACCGAAGGCAAGTTGCAAGAGCAGATGCACAACCTGGCGCGGCCCTTGGCCTTCGTGGTGCTGGCGGTGATCGGTATCGTGAGTATCTGGACACCGCTGTCGCACCCGGAAATCGCCTCGCGCTGGTTCACTCTGCCGAACCTGTTCTGGTTCCTGCCGGTGCCGATCCTGGTGCTGGTGACCATGTACGGGCTGATCCGCGCCGTGGCGCGCAACGCGCACTACACGCCGTTCCTGCTGACGCTGGTGCTGATCTTCCTCGGCTACAGCGGCCTGGGGATCAGCCTGTGGCCGAACATCATCCCGCCGTCGGTATCGATCTGGGACGCTGCCGCGCCGCCGCAAAGCCAGGGCTTCATGCTGGTGGGCACGTTGTTCATCATCCCGTTCATCCTGGGCTACACCTTCTGGAGCTACTACGTGTTCCGCGGCAAGGTCACCCATGAAGACGGTTATCACTAGGAGGGTCGTTTCATGTCCGGCAAACCTTCGTTGCACGAGATTGAACAGGCTGAGAAGCAACCGCTGTGGCGGCGCCTTGGTTGGTTGGCGATGATCTGGAGCGGCAGCGTGCTGGCCCTGTTCATCGTGGCCAGCCTGATGCGCCTGTTCATGAGCGCGGCCGGCCTGACCACGCACTGACATCCCATCCCGTTGCCTTGCGGCACGGTTTTTGACCCTGCCCCTCTTTGGAGGGGCGGGGTCTTTTTTTATTTGCGCGCTTTGAGAATGACGAATTTGGGCGTGGCGGCCACTTGCTCGACGCCCCGGAACAGCCGCGCCAACTTGCTGTGATAACCCAGGTGACGGTTGCCGACTATATAGAGGGCGCCGCCGACCACCAACGCTTCGCGCGCCTGCTGGAACATGCGCCAGGCGAGGAAGTCGCCGACCACCTGTTGCTGGTGGAACGGTGGATTGCACAGCACCACATCCAACGATTGCGGTGCCTGCCCGGCCAGGCCATCGTCGGCGCGGACGATGACCTCGCGATCACCCAGGGCCGCTTGCCAGTTCTCGGCGGCCGATTGCACGGCCATGTAGGACTCGTCCACCAAGGTGTAATGCGCGTCCGGGTTCTGCAGGGCGCTGGCAATCGCCAGTACGCCATTGCCGCAACCCAGGTCGGCGACTCGCGCACTGCCAAGGCCCGTGGGCAAGTGTGGCAGGAAGGCGCGGGTGCCGATGTCCAGGCTTTCGCGGCAGAACACGTTGGCGTGGTTGAGCAGGGCGATGGCTGGAGTGTCCAAGGCGTAACGGGTGGGGTAGGGCGAGACGGCGGCCGGGCGCTCCCCAACGGTGGCGATCAACAGCCGCGCCTTTTTGACCGCGAGGGACGCGTGCATCGGCCCGATGTACTGCTCCAGCAATTCACCGGCGGCCCGTGGCAGATGCTTGACCATCGCTGCGGCGACAACTTCGGCGCCTGGCGCCAGTTGGCCCTGCAGGCGGATCAACTGTTCTTCGAGCAGCGCCAGGGTTTTCGGCACGCGGATCAGCACCCGGTCGAATGGCCCGACAGGCACTTGGCTGGCGGGGATGAACGACACCGCATCGAACGCCTTGCCGTTGCGCAGCAGGTTTTTTCCCAGGCCTTGGGCGGCGAGAAACGAGTCGCCGCTGGATGTCACCTGCACATGGCCCTCAAGGCTGGCGGCCAATGCGCCAAAGCTATCGTTAAGCACCAGCACGCGAGTTGCGGCGTTCGGTTGCTGTTCGGCCAGGTAGCTGAGCAGATACTCGTCGGCGGCGTCGAAGGCCTGCAGCGGATCATTGTGCTGCTCGGGTTGGCGGATCAGATCGAGCTGGGCGAACGGGCTTTCGAGCAGGGGCATGGCGGGGGAGGCTCTGGGTAATCGATGGGTGTTCGGCAGGCGCTGTGGCGGCCGGCGGAACCGTCTGAGTGAACTACGAGGCGGCACCGAGGGGCTGCGTCAACACTCAGAGTTGGCCGTAAATGTTACTTTTTTTTTGGAGTGATTACATGCGGTGTTTCAAAGCGGGTTAAAACAAGCCTGCTTTCGAGGCACAGAGCACCGCAGCGATTTTGTTATTGACGCCCATTTTGGTGAAGATGCTTTTGAGATGAAAACCAATGGTGCGTTCCGACAGGCACAGTATGGCGGCGATATCGGCAGCCGTTTTGCCCAGGGCTGACCATTTGAGGATTTCTGTCTCCCGTGGTGTCAATTTGCAGGCCGAAGGCGCGTTGGGCTTGTCGGCATATTTCTGTGCGACCACCGCATGCATCGCATGACAGAGCCACAATACCTGGCCGGCCTTTTCGTACAGCTCTTCCGGGCTGACCTCGCCCTTGCTGCGTCCCAGGGTCAGCATGCTGAACACGCCCTGGAAATCGTGGACCGCCTGGGTCCACCCCAGATGCACGCCAGAGGACCGGGCCAGTTCCCACAAATTCGGCGCGGCGCCGAACACTTTTTCCTCCCAGACGATCGGTAATACGCAACGTTTGCAGTGGGTGACAACCGGGTCTACGTCGAAAAAGTGGGCCTGGTCGTACAGGGAGTTCCATTCATTTGGGTAGTTGTTGAGGCAAATCGGTTTGCATGGGTGTGTGGGTCGCTGTGAACTCATCGTGAAGGAACAGAATTGGAAGCCAAGCTCGTAGGTTTTGTTGATTACCATTTCAAATACACTGGTGATCTTGTCCTCGCCTTCCAGTTTAGGGAGTCGTGTATTGCGCCAGTTGACCATCGGAAGCTCTCCATGGAGTTCTTTGTGACTTGGGTACGTCCTGGCCCCCAATGTTGCACGCAAATTAGTGTAGGACACGGACTACACTTGTAGCGGAAGTTTTCGTTCTTGTTCGTCGTGTTCTAAGACTCTTTAAGCAGGTGTGCAACTTCCGTCCGCAACTTTTTGCGAAGTTTTGCCCTTTTTTAGTGGGTTTTAGCGTCTGTTATGCGTCACTGACAATCGCACTATGGGGCGATGTTGTGATGTGTCTTGGACTAATAGCCAAATGTTTAGTAGTGCAATTAAATAGCCATCAACTTGTGGGGTTTTTGCTCTATTCACAATGCCACTACCGACTACGGGTGTTTCCGCACGTGACTTTGGGGGACACTAGGGCACCTGTAGAACGGAGCTCCCCATGACGGCCAGTGCTGAGAAATTTACCCGCCAGACCCTGCTCGACGTGCAATCGCTGACCCCCAGCCTCTTCACCCTGCGCACCACCCGTGACCCGGGCTTTCGGTTCACCGCCGGCCAGTTCGTGCGCCTGGGGGTGACCAAGGCCGATGGCAGCACGGTATGGCGCGCGTACTCCGTGGTGTCGTCGCCGTTTGATGAGTACCTGGATTTTTTCTCGATCGTGGTGCCCGGTGGCGAGTTCACCAGCGAGCTGAGCCGTCTGCGCGTCGGCGATACGTTGATGGTCGAGCGTCAGGCCACAGGCTTCCTGACCCTGAACCGGTTTGTCGACGGTCGTGACTTATGGTTGCTGGGCACCGGCACCGGAGTGGCGCCGTTCCTGTCGATCCTGCAGGACTTCGAGGTCTGGGAAAAATTCGAGCGCATCATCCTCGTGTACAGCGCCCGGGAAGCCAGGGAGCTGGCCTATCAGTCGCTGATCCAGGGGCTGGCTCAGCGTGAGTACCTGGCCGAGTACGCCCACAAGCTGACCTATCTGCCGCTGGTCACCCGCGAGCAGCACCCCGGCGCCCTGCACGGGCGCATTACCACCCTGATCGCGAATGGCGAGCTGGAGCGCGCAGCCGGCGTCGCGCTGACCCCAGAGCATTCGCGCGTGATGATTTGCGGCAACCCGCAGATGATCGACGACACCCGTCAGTTGCTCAAACAACGCGATATGCAATTGAGCCTGTCCCGGCGCCCCGGCCAGGTGGCGGTGGAGAACTACTGGTAACAAAAAAGGCGCCCCTGGAGGCGCCTTCGTTCAAACCGATACGGCTTATAGCGGTTTGTCGTTCTGTGCCTTGAGCAGATCGCGGATCTCACCCAGCAACACTTCTTCCTTGCTCGGCGTCGGCGGCAGGCTGGGGGCCACGGCTTCTTCGCGTTTCAGGCGGTTGATGGCCTTCACCCCCATGAAGATCGCAAACGCGACGATCAGGAAGTCGATCACGCTCTGGATGAACTTGCCGTAGGCCAGCACGACCGCCGGGACATCGCCCTGCGCAGCCTTGAGCGTCACCGCCAGATCAGCGAAGTCCACACCGCCGATCAACAGACCGATCGGTGGCATCACCACGTCGCCTACAAACGAGGAAACAATTTTGCCGAAGGCGGCGCCGATGATAATCCCGACGGCCATGTCGACCACATTACCTTTGACCGCGAAGGCCTTGAACTCACTGATCACGCCCATAGGTTATTCCTTGTTACAGATGAGAAGGGTGGAAGTCAGTGTAAGTCAGTCGTAGCGGGCTTGCCTGACACAACTGTTAACACTGTCGGTTTTTATCGACACATTAAATCGCAAATAGTTTGCAAAGTGCCATCAATCGCGCGCGAAATACCCGCGATTTCAGTGAGTTACCAGATTATTTTCTCAATCGACCCGTTGGGGTTTTTCTATTTATCTTCTGACTCGCGGGTCACTAGCCTCTGGCAAGCACAACTGAATGTGCATTAAAAAAACCAGAGGAAACCTCGATGAACAACCCAATGAGCCGCGCGCCCGTTCTGGCGCGACATGCGCTGGTGCTGGCAACCGTCAGCCTGCTTTCCCTGTCTGTGCAAGCTGCCAACTTGACCCGCGACAATGGTGCCGCCGTCGGCGACAACCAGAACTCGCAAACCGCGGGCGCCAACGGCCCGGTGCTGCTGCAAGATGTGCAACTGATTCAGAAGCTGCAACGCTTCGACCGCGAACGCATCCCCGAGCGCGTGGTACATGCCCGTGGCACCGGCGCTCACGGCACGTTTACCGTCACCGATAACCTCAGCGACCTGACCAAGGCCAAAGTTTTCGCCGCCGGTGAGGCAACCCCGGTATTCGTGCGGTTCTCGGCGGTGGTACACGGCAATCACTCCCCGGAAACCCTGCGCGACCCTCGCGGCTTCGCCACCAAGTTTTACACCGCCGACGGCAACTGGGACCTGGTCGGCAACAACTTCCCGACGTTCTTTATCCGAGACGCCATCAAGTTCCCGGACATGGTCCACGCCTTCAAACCCGACCCGCGCACTAACCTGGATGATGACTCGCGTCGTTTCGACTTCTTCTCCCATGTTCCCGAAGCCACCCGCACCCTGACCGAGCTGTACTCCGACTCCGGCACGCCGGCCAGTTACCGCGAAATGGACGGCAACGGCGTACATGCCTACAAGTTGATCAACGCCAAGGGCGAAGTGCATTACGTCAAGTTCCACTGGAAGAGCCTGCAAGGCATCAAGAATCTTGATCCCAAGCAAGTCACTGAGGTGCAGGGCCGTGACTACAGCCATATGACGAATGACTTGGTCACCCATATCAACAAGGGCGACTTCCCCAAGTGGGACTTGTACGTGCAGGTGCTCAAACCTGAGGAACTGGCCAAGTTCGATTTCGACCCGCTGGACGCCACCAAGATCTGGCCCGGCATACCCGAGCGCAAAGTCGGGCAGATGGTGTTGAACCGCAACCCGGCCAATGTCTTCCAGGAAACCGAGCAAGTGGCCATGGCCCCGGCCAATCTGGTGCCGGGTATCGAGCCGTCGGAAGACCGCCTGCTGCAAGGCCGGGTGTTCTCCTATGCCGACACGCAGATGTACCGCCTGGGCGCCAACGCCCTGCAACTGCCGATCAACGCGCCACGGGTCACCGTCAACAATGGCAACCAGGACGGCGCGATGAATTCCGCCAAGACCAGCACCGGCGTGAACTACCAGCCAAGCCGCCTGCTGCCACGGGAAGAGCCGCAAACCGCGCGCTACAGCCAGTCGCCGCTGGCGGGCAGTACCCAGCAGGCGAAGATCCAGCGTGAGCAGAACTTCAAGCAGGCCGGTGATCTGTATCGCTCCTACAGCAAGAAAGAACGTCAGGACTTGATCGACAACTTCGGCGGCTCCCTGGCCACCACCGACGACGAGAGCAAGCACATCATCCTGTCCTTCCTCTATAAAGCCGACCCGGAATACGGCGCCGGCGTGACCAAGGTCGCCAAAGGTGACCTGGCCCGCGTGAAAGCGCTGGCACAAAAACTCACCGACTAACCCCACGCCCCCCTGTAGGAGCGAGCTTGCTCGCGAAGATCTGCCAGGCAACGCGTGCATCCAGGATGCACGCGTCATCGTTGACGTTTTTCGCGAGCAAGCTCGCTCCTACAAGGGTTTTGCAGAGGAGTTGAATCAATGCGTACCTTCATCGGCGCGCTGCTGGCCTGCTGGTCGCTGAGCGGGGTTGCCGGGCAGCCTGCGCCCAATGACGCAGCGGCGCTCAAGGCGCAATTGCAAGGCTACTATTTCGATGCCGCACGTCGCGGCGACCTGCCCATGCTCGATACCTTCATCGACGCCGGCTTCCCCCTCAATACCCAGGACGACAAGGGCTACACCGCACTGATCCTCGCCGCCTACCACGGCGAAAGCGCCTACGTTGAACGTCTGCTCGCCGCCGGCGCCGATGCCTGTGTGCAGGACAAGCGCGGCAACACCGCGCTGATGGGCGCGATTTTCAAGGGCGAGCTGAAGATTGCCCAGCGCCTGCTGGCCACCGACTGCAACCCCGACCAGCGCAACGGCGCCGGGCAGACCGCCGCCATGTACGCCGGGCTGTTCAAGCGTCTCGAACTGCTCGACGAATTGAAGGCCAAAGGCGCCGACCTGAATGCCGAAGACCCGATCGGCAACAGTGCTTCACGATTGGCCAGCGGTGAAATCCGGACCCCGGCGCCGCGCTGAGCTATCATCGCGGTTTTTCGGTTGGAGGTTCTCAAATGGCAAAGGCCAAGCGCATGTACGGCTGCACCGAGTGCGGCGCGACCTTTCCCAAGTGGGCCGGCCAGTGTACCGAGTGCGGGGCGTGGAACACCCTCACCGAAACCATGATCGAAAGCGGCGGCGCCGCGGCCCCCAGCGGCCGTGCCGGCTGGACCGGGCAACAGGCGCAGATCAAGACCCTGGCCGAAGTCAGCGTCGAGGAAGTCCCGCGTTTCTCCACCGCGTCCGGTGAGCTCGACCGCGTGCTGGGCGGTGGCCTGGTGGACGGTTCGGTGGTGCTGATCGGCGGCGACCCCGGTATCGGCAAGTCGACCATCCTGTTGCAAACCCTGTGCAGCATCGCCAGCCGCATGCCGGCGTTGTACGTCACCGGCGAAGAATCCCAGCAACAAGTGGCCATGCGCGCACGCCGCCTGGGCTTGCCCCAGGACCAACTGCGGGTGATGACCGAAACCTGCATCGAAAGCATCATCGCCACCGCGCGGATCGAAAAACCCAAGGTCATGGTGATCGACTCGATCCAGACGATTTTCACCGAGCAACTGCAATCGGCCCCGGGCGGCGTGTCCCAGGTGCGTGAGAGCGCGGCGCTGCTGGTGCGCTATGCCAAGCAGAGCGGCACGGCGATTTTCCTGGTCGGTCACGTGACCAAGGAAGGCGCGCTGGCCGGGCCACGGGTGTTGGAGCACATGGTCGACACCGTGCTGTATTTCGAAGGCGAGTCCGACGGCCGTTTGCGTTTGCTGCGCGCCGTGAAGAACCGCTTCGGCGCGGTGAACGAGCTGGGCGTATTCGCCATGACCGACCGCGGGCTGAAAGAAGTCTCCAACCCCTCGGCGATTTTTCTGACCCGTGCCCAGGAAGAAGTCCCCGGTAGTGTGGTGATGGCAACGTGGGAAGGCACCCGCCCGATGCTGGTGGAAGTGCAGGCGCTGGTGGACGACAGCCATTTGGCCAACCCGCGTCGAGTGACCCTGGGCCTGGACCAGAACCGCCTGGCGATGCTGCTCGCGGTACTCCACCGGCACGGCGGCATCCCGACCCATGACCAGGACGTGTTCCTTAACGTGGTGGGCGGGGTCAAGGTGCTGGAGACCGCGTCCGACCTGGCGTTGATGGCAGCGGTGATGTCCAGCCTGCGCAACCGGCCGCTGCCCCACGACCTGCTGGTGTTCGGCGAAGTTGGCCTGTCGGGCGAGGTGCGCCCGGTGCCCAGCGGTCAGGAGCGTTTGAAGGAAGCGGCCAAACACGGCTTCAAGCGCGCGATCGTGCCCAAGGGCAACGCGCCGAAGGAAGCGCCGCCGGGGTTGCAGGTGATCGCGGTGACGCGGCTGGAGCAGGCGTTGGATGCACTTTTCGAGTAGCCCGCAACACCGCAATACACATGTGGGAGGGAGCAAGCCCCTTCCCACCGGTGGTCAGTGCTCCAGCAAAGCGCCCAACTGCCGCTCCAGTTCTGCCTGATCCCCCAGGTTCAACTCGATCAAGCGTCGCAAATGGCTGATCGATTCCAGACTGATGTGCTCGCATTCAAACCCCAGGTGACCGTTCTGGTCATGGGTCAGCCTGACCTGCATCTGCACATCGGTATTGGCGTCCAGGTGGATATCCACATCGAACGACTCGGTGCCGATGCTGTGCCAGGGCGTCGGTTTCTGCACCAACAAGCCCTTCAGCGATAAGTCCACCAGTTGCACCGACCATTTCCGACCGTTCTGCCGGAGTTCAGTCTTGGCATCAAAGGCAATCCGGCGAAAACGACGGCGGTCAGACGCATGTTCGGTCATGGTGAAACCCTCTGTGGATGAAGGGATTGTAGCCCTACGCCATTATTGAGGCTTTATTTCTGCTTTTTTTGCCATGGGAAGGCTCTAGACCAATGTAGGGGGCTGGCCTTTAAGGCCAGTAGCGCTAAACTCGAGCTGGTTGTCCTTTCTGTCCACCCTGGCTGGAATACAAAAAATGAAAAATAATAATAGCCTGCTACGCCACTTACCCTGGCTGGTACTGGCCATAGTAGGTGCGTGCGCCCTGGGCGTAGTGGCCCTGCGCCGCGGCGAGGCGATCAATGCCTTGTGGATCGTCGTCGCAGCAGTGGCGATCTATCTGGTTGCCTATCGCTACTACAGTCTGTTCATCGCCAACAACGTGATGCAACTCGATCCGCGACGGGCCACCCCCGCAGTGGTCAATAACGACGGTCTGGACTTCGTACCGACCAACAAACACATCCTTTTCGGTCACCACTTTGCGGCGATTGCCGGTGCAGGCCCCTTGGTCGGCCCGGTGCTGGCGGCGCAAATGGGTTATCTGCCCGGAACCCTGTGGCTGATCGCCGGCGTGGTACTGGCCGGTGCGGTGCAGGACTTCATGGTGCTGTTCCTGTCTACCCGTCGTAACGGCCGTTCCCTGGGGGATATGGTCCGCGAAGAGATGGGCCGCATTCCCGGGACCATCGCGCTGTTCGGCTGCTTCCTGATCATGATCATCATCCTCGCGGTGCTGGCGCTGATCGTGGTCAAGGCCCTGGCCGAAAGCCCGTGGGGCATCTTCACGGTGATGGCGACCATCCCGATCGCGATGTTCATGGGCATCTACATGCGCTACATCCGCCCGGGCCGTATCGGTGAGATTTCGATCGTCGGCGTGCTGTTGTTGCTCGGTTCGATCTGGCTGGGTGGGCAGATTGCCGCCGACCCGGTCTGGGCCAAGGTCTTCAGTTTCACCGGCATCCAGATCACCTGGATGCTGATCGGCTACGGTTTCGTCGCGGCGGTACTGCCGGTGTGGCTGATCCTGGCCCCGCGTGACTACCTGTCGACCTTCCTCAAAATCGGCACTATCGTCGCCTTGGCCATCGGTATCCTGGTGACCATGCCCGACCTGAAAATGCCGGCGCTGACCCAGTTCATCGATGGCACCGGCCCGGTGTGGAAGGGCGGTCTGTTCCCGTTCCTGTTCATCACCATTGCCTGCGGTGCGGTCTCGGGCTTCCACGCGCTGATCTCTTCAGGCACCACGCCGAAGTTGCTGGCCAGTGAAGGCCACGCCCGGTACATCGGGTATGGCGGCATGTTGATGGAGTCGTTTGTGGCCATCATGGCAATGGTTGCCGCTTCGGTGATCGAGCCGGGTGTGTACTTCGCCATGAACAGCCCGGCGGCGATCGTCGGCTCGGACGTGGTCACCGTCGCTCAAACCGTCAGCAGCTGGGGCTTTGCGATTACGCCTGAGGCGCTGTCGGCCGTTGCCCATGACATCGGCGAAACCACCGTACTGGCTCGTGCCGGCGGTGCGCCGACGCTCGCGGTGGGTATCGCGCAGATCCTGCACAGTGTGCTGCCGGGTGAAAACACCATGGCGTTCTGGTACCACTTTGCGATCCTGTTCGAAGCGCTGTTCATCCTGACGGCAGTCGACGCCGGTACCCGTGCCGGGCGCTTCATGCTGCAGGACCTGCTGGGCTCCTTCGTGCCGGCGCTCAAGCGCACCGAGTCCTGGACGGCCAACCTGATCGCGACCGCCGGTTGTGTGGCGATGTGGGGTTACCTGTTGTATCAAGGCGTGATCGACCCGCTGGGCGGCATCAACACCTTGTGGCCGCTGTTCGGTATCTCCAACCAGATGCTGGCAGGTATCGCGCTGATGCTGGCGACCGTCGTGCTGATCAAAATGAAGCGTCAACGCTACATCTGGGTGACCATGCTGCCGGCCGTCTGGCTGCTGATCTGCACCACCACGGCGGGCTTCATCAAGCTGTTCGACGCCAACCCGGCGATCGGCTTCCTGTCGCTGGCGAAGAAGTACAGCGATGCGCTGGCCAACGGCCAGATCCTCGCCCCGGCCAAGAGCATCGACCAGATGCAGCATGTGATCTGGAACGCCTACACCAACGCAACGCTGACGGCGCTGTTCCTGTTCGTGGTCTTCAGTATCCTGTTCTATGCGCTCAAAGTCGGCGTCGCCGCCTGGGGCAACAAAGAGCGCACGGATAAAGAAGCCCCGTTCCAGGCCGTACCGGACGCATGATCGAGGATTGCAGCCATGTTCAATGACATCAGTCGCCTCGGTAAATACCTCGGTCAGGCCGCGCGCCTGATGGTCGGCATGCCCGACTACGACACTTACGTCGAGCATATGCAAACCAAACACCCGGACAAGCCGATGATGGACTACAAGACGTTCTTCCGGGAACGCCAGGAAGCCCGTTACGGCGGCAAGGGTGGGCCCAAGTGCTGTTAAGTTGGTAAAACCGCTTTACCTGTAGGAGCGAGCTTGCTCGCGAACAACGCAAGGACACCACGTGCATCCAGATAGCACGGGTTATCGTTGACGTTATTCGCGAGCAAGCTCGCTCCTACAGTTGTTTTTACCTCCCCATTTTCAGGAGAACTGTCTTTGTCCTCTCCCATTCCCGTCACCGTCCTCAGCGGTTTCCTCGGCGCCGGCAAGACCACGTTGCTGCGTCACCTGCTCAAAGCCGAGCACGGCTTGAAAATCGCCGTGATCGAAAACGAATTCAGCGACGCCGGTATCGACACCCAGCTATTGGGCAACGAGCCCGTGCAAGTCATGACCCTGTCCAACGGCTGTGTGTGCTGCACCATCCACACCGACCTGACCAAAGCCCTGTACCTGCTGCTGGAACGCCTGGACAGCGGCGAAATCGCCTTCGACCGCCTGGTGATCGAATGCACCGGCCTGGCCGACCCGGCCCCCGTGGCCCAGACCTTTTTCATCGATGAAGAGCTGCGCGAGCGCTACATCCTCGACGGCATCATCACCCTGGTGGACGCGGCCCACGCCGAGCACCACCTGACCCAAACCATCGCCCAGGCACAGATCGGGTTTGCCGACCGCCTGCTGGTGAGCAAGCGCGACCTGGTGGACGACGCTAGCTTCGATGCCCTCAGCCAGCGCCTGACCCGCATCAACCGCCGCGCGCCGATTCGCGTGGTCGACCACGGCGCCATCGACCTGGCCGAGCTGCTCGACGTGCGCGGCTTCAACCTCAACGCCGGCATGAACCTGCGCCCGGTCAGCGCCGCGCCGTCCATCGACCGCATCTCCAGCCTGGTGCTGCGCACCGAACAGCCGCTGGATATCGACCGCCTCAGCGAGTTCATGAACGAGTTGTTGGAAGACCACGGCAAGCAACTGCTGCGCTACAAGGGCGTGCTGAACATCGCCGGGGAAGACCGGCGCATGGTGTTCCAGGGCGTGCTGAAGCTCTACGGTTTCGATTGGGATACCGAATGGGCCGAGGGCGAAACGCGGGAGAGTGTGATTGTGTTTATTGCCGATGAGTTGCCGGAAGACAAGATTCGCGAGGGTTTTGCGAAGGTCTATCAAGCCTAACTTGGAAATACGATCAAAAATGTGGGAGGGGGCTTGCCCCCGATAGCTGTGTGTCAGCCATACATGTGTCGACTGACCCACCGCCATCGGGGGCAAGCCCCCTCCCACATTGGCCGGTATTCCAAATCCTGATCTGCATAAAAAAGCCCGGCTCAAGAGCCGGGCTTCTTATTCAAGCAACTGCAATCAAGCGCCGTACACCGGCAGCTTTTTGCAGATGGCCTTGACCTTCTCACGGACCGCGTCGATCACGGCGTCGTTGTTCAGGTCAGCCAGGATGTCGCAGATCCAGCCGGCCAGTTCCTTGCACTCTGCTTCCTTGAAGCCACGAGTGGTCACGGCCGGGGTGCCGAAACGCAGGCCCGAGGTGACGAACGGCGAACGTGGGTCGTTCGGCACGGAGTTTTTGTTCACGGTGATGAAGGCTTTGCCCAGGGCGGCGTCAGCATCTTTACCGGAGATGTCCTGCTTGATCAGCGACAGCAGGAACAGGTGGTTTTCAGTCCCGCCGGAGACCACGTCAAAACCGCGTGCGATAAACACTTCGGCCATGGCCTTGGCGTTTTTCACCACTTGTTGCTGGTAAGTCTTGAACTCAGGCTGCAGGGCTTCTTTGAAGCAGACCGCTTTGGCGGCGATCACATGTTCCAGCGGGCCGCCTTGGGAGCCTGGGAATACCGCAGAGTTGAGCTTCTTCTCGATCTCGGCGTTGGCGCGCGCCAGGATCAGGCCGCCACGCGGACCGCGCAGGGTCTTGTGGGTGGTGGTGGTGACCACGTCAGCGAACGGCACCGGGTTCGGGTAGACGCCAGCGGCGACCAGACCGGCCACGTGGGCCATGTCGACGAACAGGTACGCGCCCACTTTGTCGGCGATGGCGCGGAAACGTGGGAAGTCGAGGATCTGCGAGTAGGCAGAGAAACCGGCCACGATCATTTTTGGCTTGTGCTCGACCGCCAGGCGCTCGACTTCGTCGTAGTCGATCAGGCCGTTGGCATCGATACCGTATTGAACGGCGTTGTACAGCTTGCCGGAGGACGAAACGCTGGCGCCGTGGGTCAGGTGACCGCCGTGGGCCAGGCTCATGCCCAGGATGGTGTCGCCGCCTTGCAGCAGGGCCAGGTACACGGCGCTGTTGGCTTGGGAGCCGGCGTGTGGCTGGACGTTGGCGTAGTCGGCGCCGAACAGTTGCTTGGCGCGGTCGATGGCCAGTTGCTCAACCACGTCGACGTATTCGCAGCCGCCGTAGTAGCGCTTGCCTGGGTAGCCTTCGGCGTACTTGTTGGTCAGAACCGAACCTTGAGCCTCCATTACCGCAGGGCTGGTGTAGTTTTCCGAAGCGATCAGCTCAATGTGCTCTTCCTGGCGCACGGCTTCTTGCTCCATGGCGGCGAAGAGATCGGCGTCGTACTTGGCAATGGTCAAATCACGGCTGAACATGGCGGTCCTCAAGGATCGGGGGGCAGAAAAGGAAGGCATTCTAACCTAATGGGTTTTAGATGGCATATGAAAGGACGTCATGTCGCGGACAAGTGGTGTTCATCTGGCGGGGGGGACTGTGCCGCTGCCATCGGGAGCAAGCGCCCTCCCACATTTGAATGTATTCACAAATCGAAGTGTGGGAGGGGCGGTGCGACGATTCGACGTGCTCCCGATGGGGCCGCCGGCTTCACCACAAAATCTCAGTCGAACATGAACAGCGCATCATTGCTGAACTGCGCCGCGAACCGATTCGGCGGCATCGGCCGCCCGAACAGATAACCTTGCACCTCATCGCAGCCATGCTCGCGCAGGAAGTCCAGTTGCTCATGGGTCTCCACGCCCTCGGCGATCACCGCCAGGTTGAGGCTGTGGGCCATGGCGATGATCGCGCGGGCGATTTGCGCATCCTGCTCGCCGGACGGCAGGCCGTCGACGAAGGTACGGTCGATCTTGAGCACGTCGATGGGGAATTGCTTGAGGTAGTTGAGCGACGAATAACCGGTGCCGAAGTCGTCCACCGCAATGCTCAGGCCGAGGTTTTTCAGGCTGGCGAGGATCTGCATGGCTTCGTTGACTTCGCGCATCAGGATACTTTCGGTCAGCTCCAGCTCCAGGCACGCCGGCGGCAGGCCGGTGTCCTCGAGGATGCTGGCGATGCGCTCACCCAACTGACCATCGGAGAATTGCCGCGCCGAGATGTTCACCGAGACTTTCGGCACCCGCACCTTGTTCTGGTGCCAGCTCTTGAGCTGACGGCAGGCTTCGCTGATCACCCAGTCGCCCACGTCCACCACCAGGCCCAGCTCTTCCAGCACCGGAATGAAGTCCCCTGGCGGCACTAGGCCACGGCGCGGGTGTCGCCAGCGCAGCAAGGCTTCGGCGCCGGTCAGGCGTTTGCCGTCGCCGCTGAATTGCGGCTGGTAATAGAGCACGAATTCGTTCTGGTCGAGGGCGTGGCGCAGGTCGCTTTCCAACTCCAGGCGCTCCAGGGCGCTGGCGTTCATGTCGGCCTGGTAGAACTGGAAGTTGTTCTTGCCACGCTCCTTGGCGTGATACATCGCAGTGTCGGCGTTTTTCATCAACTGGCTCAGCTCGTTGCCGTCCTGCGGGCTGAGGGCGATGCCGATACTTGCTGTGACGAAAAACTCGCGGCCTTCCAGCACGAACGGTCTGACCAGGCTGGCGAGGATTTGCTCGGCCACGTGAATCGCGCGGTTCAGCGCCATTTCGCGGCTGATCCGCGGCTGCAGGAGTAGGGTGAACTCGTCACCGCCCATGCGCGCCACGGTGTCGTCTTCGGCCACGCAACCGAGCAGGCGGGTAGCCATCTCCTTGAGCATGCGGTCGCCGGCGGCGTGGCCCAGGGAGTCGTTGATCGGTTTGAAGCGGTCGAGGTCGAGGAACATCAGCACCACCCACGACTTCTGCCGTTCGGCCGACTGCAGCGCGGTGTGCAGGCGGTCCTGGAACAGCGTGCGGTTGGGCAGGTGGGTCAGGGCGTCGTAATAGGCCAGGCGGTGGATGCGCTGTTCGCTGGCCTTGCGCTCGCTGATATCGCTGAAGAAGCAGACGTAGCTGGCCAGGTCGCCTTCATCGTCGAACACGGCGGTAATGCCGACCCAGGCCGGGTAATGCTCGCCGTTGCGGCGCTTGAGCCACACTTCGCCTTCCCAGGTGCTGTGCTGGTGCAACTGCTTGAGCACATAGCGCAGGTGGGCTTCCTGCTGCTCGTCGACGGTGAGCATGTTCGGCAACTGGTCGAGCACGTCCGCCACGGCGTAGCCACTGACGCGGCTGAACGCCTCGTTGGCCTGCACGATATAGCCGGCCGGGTCGGTGATCAGGATCGCCGACGTGGAGTGCTCGAATACCGTGGCGGCCATGCGCAGGTCTTTCTCGGCGCGGCGCTGCTGGCTGATATCGCGGCCGACGCCGAGGATGCCCTCGAAGGCGCCGTGTTCGTCCCACACCAGCACCAGGCGCAGCTCGATCGGAACTTTACGCCCGTCGGCGCGCAGGCAGTCGAACAGGTACAGTTGGGTGTGGATGTCATCGCGCAGCTTGGCCAGCGCCTCGGCGTCGCCCAAGGCCCGGCTGACTTGCTCGACCAGGCTGTAGATGCCGGCCAATTGCTGCGGGTTGGCGATGATCGACTGCCAGCCATTCTTGAACACCCAGTCCACGTCATACCCCAGCACGGCGTTGACCGAGGGGCTGATGTAGTTGAGGGCGAGGCGGCTGTCGGTGGAGCAGATCACGTCGCTGATGCTTTCGGCCAGCATGCGGTAGCGCTGTTCGCTGTCACGCAGGGATTCGCTGGCCTCGATCTGATCGGTAATGTCCTTGGCCACGCCGATGATGCGCGTGACCTGCGCGGTCTTGTCCCCGGCCAGGGCTTGCTCGCGGATATCGAAGCGGCGCCATTGATTGTTGCGGTGGCGAAAGCGCAACTGGCATTGCAGTTGGTTCGAATAACCGGCCTGGCGCTGCTGCTGGCGCAAGTCGTGGTAATGCTCGGCGTCCTCGGGGTGTAGCAGGATTTCCCAGAAGTACTCGCCCATTTGCTGCAATTCGGCCTTGTTATAGCCGAGGGTGTGGCCCAGGTGGTGGTTGCTGAAAATCATCCGCTGGCTGATCACATCCTGCACATACAGGTGATCGGGCACGGTTCGCACCACGTCCGACCAGAAACTTTCGCGCTCCACCAGCGACAGTTCGATCAGCTTGCGGCTGGTGATGTCGCTGATGCTGAGGATCACCGCCTTGAAGTCGTCGCGCTGTTCCGGCAGGCGCATCACCAGCCACAGGTATTGGTTGTTGCCGAGCACATCGTTGAGCTGGATTTCCAGTTCCAACTGGTTCTGTTGGGTCAGCACCGCCTCGAGCACCTGATAGCCGATAGCCGTGGCGTTGCGTGGGCAGTCATCGATCAGGCGTTCCCAGGCTTGCTCGCACGAGCTGACGTTCAACAGGCGCACCGCCACCTGGTTGACCTCGGTGACGCGCAGTTCCTTGAGCAACTGGCGACGCGCTTCGGGGTTGCCCTGCAGCCACCCGTGCAATTGCTCGCGCGTGCGGATCTTGGCCTTGTCGAAGAACGCGTTGAGCCCCGACAGGTCAAGCACGCACAGGGCCACGCCGGTGCCTTCGAAAATATCCTGATAACGCCGCCGACCTTCGTTCACCTGGCGCTGGCGGCGGCGCATATTCAACAGCACGATCACCGGCACCAACGAGAAGGCCAGGCCCAGCAGGCACTTGCCGATAAACGCCGGCAGCAATTGTTCCAGCACGGCGTTACGGTCGAAGAGGCCGCGCAGTTGCCAGTCGCTTTTGCTCAGTGGCGTGACCAGCACGCTTTTTTTCAACTCGTCCGGGGTCAGGGCGGCGGCCAATTGTGTTGGCATGCCGCTATCACGGCTGACCACATGGTGGTTCAGGCGATTCTCGACGGCCCACATCGGCCGCTGGCCCTGGCCATCCTGGCGGGTAAGGTTGGCCAGGTAGTTCGGCGCCAGGCGCAGCGCCCAGTACATTTTCGAATCGCCACTGGGCTGATGCAGCAGCAGATAGATGATGGTGCCGTTGTTGTCGTTGCTCAGGTAGTAGGGCTGGGAATGGCTGCGCTTGACCAGTTCCTCGAGGAAGTCGCTGTCCTGGCTGTCTTTGGCCGTGTCGCGGATCATCGCGCCGCTCGGGGCGAGCAGCGCGAAGCTGCGCAGTTCCGGCAGAGAGCGTTGCAAGCTGAGCATCAACGCCTGTTGCTGTTCGTCGTTGCGCGGCGGCTCGACCATTGGCAACAGATTCAGCGCGATCTGTGCGCTCAGGGCCATGTTCAGGCTGATCTGTTCCGCCAGGTCGGCGCTGTAGTCGATGGTGTATTGCTGCTGGTTTTTCTGGTTCTGCTGCAGTTGGTCGAGCAGTTGCCAGAACAATAACGCGAGCAACATGAGGACAAGCGTCGCCAATGCGCCTTTGAGGGTGCCGTGCAGGGGCGCTCCCGGCGCTATGTGAGCGGCGCGCAGGGGAGTAGGCGGCGTGACGTTGGACAAACTGTGATCCTGCGGTTTGGCTGGACTGGCGCGCGACATGCACTATAAGCCGGGCGCCCGGAGGGCGGCTAGCATGCCTTGACTTGTGGCAAAGTGCCAGTCCTGCCTGGCTGGACTGCCCTGGCGCATTCAGGTAGCTTTGCCGGTTACGCGGGGGCGTTCCAGCCCCAGACAATCAGGCTTTTTCCGCTCGCAGGCATTGATCAAGGTCAACGGCCCGCGCGGCGCATGGTCTGGCACGGGCTTCGCCCGCTCAATTCATCAGTCACTGACGCTAGGTTCACCATGGCTCAATACGTCTTCACCATGCATCGGCTGGGCAAAGTTGTTCCGCCGAAGCGGGAAATCCTGAAAAATATTTCGCTGTCTTTTTTCCCCGGCGCCAAGATCGGCGTGCTCGGCCTCAACGGTTCGGGTAAATCCACCCTGTTGAAAATCATGGCCGGCGTCGATACCGAGTTCGAAGGCGAAGCCCGCCCGATGCCCGATCTGAACATCGGCTACCTGCCGCAAGAACCGATCCTGGACCCGGCCAAGACCGTGCGCGAAGTGGTCGAAGAAGCCGTCAGCGTGATCAAGGACGCCCAGGCCCGCCTGGACGAAGTCTACGCCGCCTACGCCGAACCGGATGCCGACTTCGACAAGCTGGCCGCCGAACAGGCCAAGCTCGAAGCCATCCTGCAGGCTGGCGACGGTCACAACCTCGATCGCCAGCTGGAAGTCGCCGCCGATGCGCTGCGCCTGCCGGCGTGGGACGCCAAGGTTGAACACCTGTCCGGTGGTGAGAAGCGCCGTGTGGCCCTGTGCCGCCTGCTGCTGTCGGCTCCCGACATGCTGCTGCTCGACGAACCGACCAACCACTTGGACGCTGATTCCGTCGCCTGGCTGGAACATTTCCTTCACGACTTCCCGGGCACCGTGGTTGCGATCACGCACGACCGGTACTTCCTGGACAACGTCGCCGGCTGGATTCTCGAACTCGACCGTGGCGCCGGCATCCCTTACGAGGGCAACTACTCCGGTTGGCTCGAAGCCAAGTCCGACCGTCTGGCCGCCGAATCCAAGCAGCAATCGGCCCACGAAAAAGCCATGAAGGAAGAACTGGAGTGGGTGCGCAAAGGCGCCAAGGCCCGCCAGTCAAAATCCAAGGCACGTCTGCAACGCTTTGAAGAAATGCAGTCGCAGGAATTCCAGAAGCGCAGCGAAACCAACGAGATCTACATCCCGGCCGGTCCGCGCCTGGGTGACAAGGTCATCGAATTCAAGAACGTGTCCAAAGGCTATGGCGACCGCGTGTTGATCGACAACCTGTCGTTCTCCATGCCAAAAGGCGCGATCGTCGGCGTTATCGGCGGTAACGGTGCGGGTAAATCCACACTGTTCCGCATGCTGATGGGCAAGGAAACCCCGGACTCGGGCACCATCGAAGTCGGTGAAACCGTGCAACTGGCCTGCGTGGACCAAAGCCGCGAAGACCTCGACGGCAGCAAAACTGTGTTTCAGCAGATTTCCGACGGTTCCGACCAGATCCGTATCGGCAACTATGAAATCCCGTCGCGCACCTACGTCGGCCGTTTCAACTTCAAGGGTGGCGACCAGCAGAAGTTCGTCAAGGACCTGTCCGGTGGTGAGCGTGGTCGCTTGCACCTGGCCCTGACCCTGAAAGAGGGCGGCAACGTCCTGCTGCTCGACGAACCGTCCAACGACCTCGACGTTGAAACCCTGCGTTCCCTGGAAGAAGCCCTGCTGGACTTCCCGGGCGCCGCCATTGTGATCTCTCACGATCGGTGGTTCCTCGACCGCGTCGCGACCCACATCCTCGCGTATGAAGATGACTCGCAGGCGGTGTTCTTCGAAGGTAACTACACCGAGTACGAAGCGGATCGCAAGAAACGCCTGGGCGAAGCCGCTGCCCAGCCGCACCGTGTACGGCACAAGAAACTGGCCTGATTCGGGTCGGTTTGGAAAAGCGGAGCCTTCGGGCTCCGTTTTTTTTGCCCATGACTTCCTGACGAACATCGATCAAATGTGGGAGGAGGCTTGCCTCCGATAGCGGTTTTTCAGTTGGTGCATGGCGCCGTTTTGAAATCCCCTTTTAGGTGCGACAAATGCCTGTTTTTCAGGTTTATTTATATCCAATGCACCATTTAAATTCACAAAGGCGACATTTTGCCCTGTCGCGGTGCGACATGAATTGATAAAGTCCGGCTCAATCGCCCTTAACGACAATAAATTTGCCGAGACTTTTCATGATCGAATCCGTTGAATCCTTTCTTGCCCGCCTGAAGAAACGCGACGCCGACCAGCCGGAATTCCACCAGGCCGTAGAAGAAGTCCTACGCAGCCTGTGGCCGTTTCTTGAAGCCAATCCTCACTACCTGACCTCGGGCATTCTTGAGCGCATCTGCGAGCCGGAACGTGCGATTACTTTCCGGGTGTCGTGGGTCGATGATCACGGCAAGGTTCAGGTCAACCGCGGTTTCCGTATCCAGATGAACAGTGCCATCGGCCCGTACAAGGGCGGCCTGCGCTTTCACCCGTCGGTCAACCTGGGCGTATTGAAATTTCTCGCCTTTGAACAGACCTTCAAAAACTCCCTGACCTCGTTGCCCATGGGCGGCGGTAAAGGCGGCTCGGACTTCGACCCCAAGGGCAAGAGCGACGCCGAAGTGATGCGCTTCTGCCAGGCGTTCATGAGCGAGTTGTACCGCCATATCGGCGCGGACGTGGACGTCCCGGCCGGCGATATCGGCGTGGGTGCCCGCGAGATCGGTTTCCTGTTCGGCCAGTACAAGCGCCTGAGCAACCAGTTCACCTCCGTGCTGACCGGCAAAGGCATGACCTACGGCGGCAGCTTGATCCGCCCCGAAGCCACCGGTTTCGGTTGCGTGTACTTCGCTGAAGAAATGCTCAAGCGCGATGGCCTGCGGGTCGAGGGCAAGCGCGTGGCGGTCTCCGGCTCCGGCAACGTGGCGCAATACGCGGCGCGCAAGGTCATGGACCTGGGCGGCAAGGTGATTTCGTTGTCCGACTCCGAAGGCACCCTGTACGCCGAGAACGGGTTGACGGAGGAGCAATGGTCGGCGTTGCTGGAGCTGAAAAACGTCCAGCGCGGTCGCATCAGCGAACTGGCGGCCCGTTACGGCCTGGAGTTCCGCGCCGGTAAAACCCCGTGGGAACTGGCGTGCGACATCGCACTGCCATGCGCCACCCAGAACGAACTCAACGCCGACGCTGCGCGCGCCCTGTTGCGCAACGGCTGCCTCTGCGTGGCCGAAGGCGCCAACATGCCGACCACCCTGGAGGCTGTGGATATCTTTATCGACGCAGGCATTCTGTTCGCCCCGGGCAAGGCGTCCAACGCCGGCGGCGTGGCGGTGAGTGGCCTGGAAATGTCGCAGAACGCCATGCGCCTGCTGTGGACCGCCGGTGAGGTGGACAGCAAACTGCACAACATCATGCAGTCGATCCACCACGCGTGCGTGCATTACGGTGAGGAAAACGGCCGGATCAACTACGTGAAAGGCGCGAATATCGCCGGCTTCGTCAAAGTCGCCGACGCGATGCTGGCCCAAGGCATCGTCTAGGTCTCGGCCTCGATGCGCAGCACTTCGATCAACTGATCGCCGACGGGGCGCTGCCACAGCACCTCGTCGCCCACCCGGGCCCCGAGCAGCGCCCGACCCAGGGGCGAACCCCAGTTGATCAGGCCCGCACCGGCATCGGCCTGGTCTTCACCGACCAACTGAATGCGTTGTTGCTCGTCCTGCTCATTGGCAAAGGTCACCCAACTGCCGATCTGCACCTTGTCGGTGGACACGGCCGGCGCCACCACCTGGGCACTCTGTAGCCGCTGGTTGAAGTAACGCAAATCCCGCTCAAGGTCGGCCTGGCGCTGTTTGTCGGCCTGTTCGCCCTTGGCGGATTCGACGCTGTATTCCTGCTGCAACTGCGCGACCTTGGCCTGTAACTGCGCCAACCCGCGCGCGGTGAGGCGATTGGGTTGCTCGCTGACCTGACGCTCGACCGGTGGGTCGGCCTGGGCGGCGGCGCTGTCTTCATTCACAAAAGCTCGGCTCATGACAGGCTCCCTCTATAGCGTTTGGGCCATGTTCGCCGCACTTAAGTTTCGACGAATGTCTGAAAGCGACCTATTGCGAGCGATAAGCCTTGGCTGCGTCGCGATCCTTCTCCTGCTGCCAGGCGCGCTCGCGCTCGTCCCAGTGACGATCTTTGTAGTCGCGCAACTCTTCGTTTTCGCGCATGGCCTTGCACTGGCGAAAGCCATCTTCCCAGCCTTCGGCGTATACGCGGTCTTTCAGATAACGCGGCACATTCTTACGAAACTCCCCGGTGATCACCCCCGCTGCCTGGCGACCACTGCTGCAACCGTCATCGAAGCCATCGGCAAACGCCGGTGGATAACCCTTGGCCAGCAACTCCTGATGGGTCGATTGGCAACCCGACAACCCCAGCACCGCACACAGCATTACTGCATACCGCCACATTACTCGCTCCCTGGCCGTTTCACGGCTGATAGGGGAAGTCTAGAAGGGGATTCGTCGGGGGGATGTGAAAGGGGGGTGAGAAAGGTGTTGGGTTAAAGGGCCATCAATGACGATTCTCTTTAAATTGCAGGACGATTCCTAGAGAATCTCTGCCCTATTGCGCCTTAGGGTTTGGATCACTAGCCTCCTGACTTCGCTGTGAAAACAGTGACCGGGTTTAGCGACCCGAACCACCGAGACGCATCCTCTGTACACATTAGGCCGGCGGTTTTTACGTTCGTCGATATCGTGTTATGGCGGCTGTGCGTGGGAGATCTTCGGATCTGCCGGGTGTCTAGGTGACCGGTTCGCTAACCTGCGTACAGCTGCCACCCCTTCATGTTTAGCGACGTGTTGTGGTGGTCCTTTATTTCACTTAGAGGTGCATCATGACTAAAGTCGTGCCCGATCCACCACAGTCCTCAATCACTACCCTAGGCGTCGTTACGTTCGGCGACTACGGCGAAAACGAAAAACCGTTGTTTCGCGTCAATGCCGGCATGCCCATTGATGAAGCGCTAGAGCACGCCTCCACCCTGCTTTACTACTCTAAGAAACTTGCAATGGAAGCCGCCATGGATGTCCGTGGCGAACAATATGCCTGGGCTGCGCATTTTTTATGTGAGATGGGCAAGGCTGTAGTGGATGATCTGACTCAGGCGCTAACACCCGCAGCCTAAAGGTAGACACTGTTCCTGTGGCGAGCGGGTAAGCCCACTTGCCACAGGTTTATCGATAGCCTTGTAAGAGGCTTCCCGCTATCACCCTGCAACCATCAAGCGTAATAACCCACGGTCTTTTTCAGCTGATCTGCGTATTCGTATATCTCATCAATGGAAGAGATCGCATGACGTGTCTCGTTTTTTTCTTCGTCAAAAATCCCGAGGTACTTCTGGCTTCGGTTGAAGTGAAGACGACAAATTGGTTTGCGGTTGTTGTCATCCAACAATATCCCAAAATAGCTTTGGGTATCTCGCTGAACAATTCGTTTGGCATCGACCACTGATCGGACAAGGGCCCGAACGATGTGATAACCCTCCAGTTCTTCCAGCGTAGTCAGGATCTTGTCTCCTGACTCGTCTCTATCCTGCGTATCTGCGTTTGCGCTGTTTGTGACGGGCATCGATGTCATTATCGGTTGGATCGTGCCGCTCATCGCTGACTTCAGGCGATCGTTGATCTGGTCATTTAGAAACTGGGCTAAGGCTTTTCGAGTCAGCTCATAAAATTGCTCACGCACTTTCTGCGTGATTACTCCCTCGTAAACGCGGGATGCGAAGAATTTTACGAAGTCATCTTCTGGCTTGCTGACTTGAGCGCCGATGAGTTTCTTGAGTTGGCTAACGTATTTCAGCTCTCCCGCAGCGTTGATGATTGAGTCGACGTCGAAGGCCGACTTAGTCAGCTTTATCAGCTCCGGCACGGAGTACTCATCAATGTCTAGCAGATCCAATTCTAAAAATGGTTTCTCGTCCATTTTGTTCGGGGCATCTAGGTCAGTAAAAAATCTATAGACCTGACCATTGGTGAGAATTGATATTCTTGCGCTTGTGACGTGAAAGTAACGGAAAAGCTGAGAGGCGTGATTGATGCTCAATGACTCACCGATTTTTTTGCATTCGATAAGTATCTGAACCTCACCGTCTTTCATGATGGCGTAGTCGATTTTTTCACCTTTCTTTGTCCCGATATCGCAGACAAATTCTGGCATCACTTCCTGTGGATCAAACACGTCGTAGCCCAGCACGGTGTTGATAAAAGGCATTACAAAAGCATTTTTTGTAGCTTCTTCTGTTTGGATGGCGGGGCCTTGCAGTCGAACTTTGGCTGCCAGGCTGGTGAGCTTTTCAAAAAATTCCATATAAACCTCTTACCTATTCGGTTCCGTGTATAGATGTGGTGGCAAATTGACAGCCATCTGATACTAGACACAAAAAACCATAAAGAAAATGCGGTAAGAGGTTGTTTGTCTTTAATTGAAAAAAAGCTAAAAAAGTTCGTAAATTTCTTATCTATTTATCAATAGGTTGCAGGTGTGCGACAAATTTGTGTGTGCAGGACAAAAAGTCTGAAAATTCTGGATAGGTAGACGGATAGTCTAGGCGGATGATCTGTCAACTCCTGCCAGCGCAGCATGCTCAGCCAATTCCTGCTGGATAAACGCCGCAATCATCGCGCGGTACACCTGTTCGGTGACGTCGGGATTGGCGCCGACCGTTTGGGACAGATTGCGTACTTTGCTGATCACCTGTTCGACGCGCTGTGGTGCCTTGACGCCGTCGGTGTCTTTTTTGAAGCGTGCCGCCTGGGAAACGTAGTGGCCGCGTTCGGCCAACAGGCTGACGATTTGCTGGTCGAGGCGGTCGATGTTGCTTCGGACTTCTTCAAGGGTGGTGCAGGTAACGGCCATGTTGAGTGAACTCCTGATTCTGGTTGGGCGTTGGTCAGTAGTGATACCACTTCATCTCAAGCATTACCTCATTCACCGGCGTCGACAAGTGGCTGTACTCGCGCTGGGCGCTCAGGCGCAGGCCGAGGTTGCGCGACAATTCCCACTGCTGGTTCAGGCTGATGCTGCGCCGTACTTCGCCATTGGTGAAGAAATCTCCCTTGGCTTCCAGGCTCAGGTTGCCCAGCGGGTTTTTCCACAGTACGCCGGTGTTGAAACCGGCGGCGGGGGAGATGGCTTCGCTGAAGTCGTTGTTGTGTTCCACGCGCACGGTGCCGAGGGCGAAGCCGAGCATGTCGTCGCGCAGTTGCCAGGTGCCGCCGGCGCCGCCGTTGACGTGGGCGACCAGGGTTTCATCGTCGTGTTTGCCCGGCACGCGTTCCAGGCCGCCGGTGACTTGCCATGACCAGGGTTGCAGCAACGCGTTGCGCGGAGTCAGGGAGCGGATGGTGGCCAGGTCCAGTTGCTGCAGTTGCCAGTGGTTGCCTTCGTACTGGCGCAGTTTCATTTGCAGGATCTCGATCTGCGCGCCGAGGGGGAAGCCTTCGGCATTGTCGTTGAGGTCGTGGTAGGCCATGCGCAGGCCGTATTCGCCGAAGGCTTTGGCGCCACGCGTGCCGATGCCGGCTTGCCAGGTGCGTGATTCATGGCCGGTTTCCGGCAGGCCTGGGGGCGTGATCTTCAGGTCGGGCGCGGGGTTCTGGTTGATCGCACGCAGCAGTTCGAAGCTGCGTTGGGAGCGTTCGGTGTCGCGCTCCAGGCCATTGGCGCGGTAGCGGCCGAGGCGGTAGGCGGCGTCGATGATCAGCGCCTGGCGCTCGCGCGGCAACGCTTTAAACGCGGGCGCCTGCAGTTGTTTCTGGTCGTCGCTGACTTTCAGCACCCATTGCTGCTCGTCGCTGTCCAGCGGTTTGGCGCGTTCCAGCAACTCGCGCTCACGGGACGGGCGATAGTCGATCTTCTCGACCAGGCCGGCGTCTTTCACGGCCTTGACCGTGTCGGTGGGGATCGCAGTGAGCGGGAATTGCTCGGTCAGGCGCAGGCCGGGGCGGGCCACTTGCAGCAACTCCAACAGGCGGTAGGAGCAGTTTTCGTCGAAGAAGAAGTAGTCGAACTGGATCTGCTTGAGTTCCCATACGTGCTCGACCATGCGCTCGGTCTCGACCTGGGTCAGGTTCAGGCGGTATTCCCACAGGTCGCGGTTCTCCAGGCTGCGGTATTCGGAGAGTTTTTCCTGGTAGGGCACCAGGGCGAACAGGCCGGGGTAGCCGCCCATCAGGCCTTTCCAGGCGTAGAGGATGCTGTTGTCCGAGCCTTCGATGTACGCGCCGAAGTTGATCGCATAGCTGAGCAGCGCGGTGTTGTTGCTCTGCACGTCGGCCTGGTCGATGCGCAGCAGGGTGTGGCCGAACATCGATGAAGGGCTGTTGAGGTAGGCCGCCGGGAAGATCATCACCGCGCTATGGGGCGCGACGTCCTTGAACCATTGCTTGAATTCGTTGCAGCCCACGGCGGGCAGGTCGGTCAGTTGCAACCGGTCTTTGAGCCAGCGGGTACGTGCGGGGTAAACGCATTGTGCGTGTTTTTCACCCAGGCTGGCCGGCGCGTAGAGCGCGTCGACGGTGGCCTTGAGTTCGGCATCCGGGTGATGGGCACCATCGGCGGCGAGGAAGAATTTTTTGTCGCTGACATAGCTGCGCCAGCCACTGACTTTGCCGGCTTCGTAATGGCCCAAGGACAACCAGAACGGATCGTTGGCCAATTGCTGCAAACGTTGATCATCAAGATGCGGCGCCGCATACAACGGGGCGCAGGCGAAGAGTGCCATCCAGGCAAGGCGTTTGAGCATAGGGGCAACTTAAGTCGGAAAAAGTGAGACCCAAGCGGGGAGGCGGGTCCAAAAATAAGACCCGCGCCTTGGAGGGCGCGGGCGGCTCGAGCTTAAGCCTGGGTTGCGTATTTCGCCAGGCGGGCATCACTTTTCAGTACAGCCAGGGTGTTGTTGTGGACATCCTCAGCGGTCACGTCGGCCTTGCTGAAGATTTGCTGGAAGTGTTCGTGGGTCACGGCAGAAAAGTGCTCGCGATCTTCCGGTGCAACGCCCAGTACCACGGCATAGGTGGTCAGCGCTTCGCCATTGCCTTTGGCCATGTCTTCGGACAGCTCGTTCATCATGCCATTCATGGCAATCCACGATTTGCCGCCGTAGGTCAGGGCGCTGTTGGTGCTGCAACCGTTGGTGCCCGAGGTCATGCCGAAGGTAGCGTTGCCCGAGGTGCCGTTGGTGGTGGACGCCAGGAAGTGCGCCGGCGTGCCGCGCTGGCCTTCGAACAGCATGTTGCCCCAACCGCAGTTCGGGCCACCGGGTGATTCAGCCATTGCGTTGAGGGAAACGACGGTGAAGAGAGTACCGAGAAGGATCCGTTTCATAGCTTTGTTCTCTTTGTGTGCAAACCAATGGACAAGGGTTCAGGCGCAGTAACGCGCCTTAGGGGCCGGTTATTAGTCCAGCCCGCGCAGTTTGGAGTTTAGGCAGGTTCCAGGGGTTCCGTGATTTTTAATAAAACAATCAGAGATATCTCGATTTTTTTGTAGGACGCAGCCCGTGTCTATGCTTTACCTCAGGCGCGCCTTGCCAGAGCGCGTAACAGAGAGCCAGAATGCCGCCATCTGCCCCGCCTGATGTAAGGAAGCCCGATGCCTGATCCTGTTGCTGCCAGCTTGCGTCTAGCGCCCGAAGCGCTGACTCGCCCTTTCTCCGCTGAACAGTTCAGCTTCTCGACCACCAATGATTTGGAGCCCTTTCGCGGTGTGCTTGGCCAGGAACGTGCGGTTGAAGCCTTGCAGTTCGGTGTGGCCATGCCACGCCCCGGTTACAACGTGTTTGTCATGGGCGAGCCGGGCACCGGCCGCTTTTCGTTCGTCAAACGCTACCTGAAGGCCGAAGGCAAACGCCTGCAGACCCCGTCGGACTGGGTCTATGTGAATAATTTCGATGAGCCCCGCGAACCCCGCGCCTTGGAACTGCCGGCAGGCGGCGCCGCGGCGTTCATCAGCGACATCAACGGCTTGATCGACAACCTGGTGGCGACCTTCCCGGCAGTGTTCGAACACCCGACGTATCAACAACGCAAAAGCGCTATCGACCGCGCGTTCAACCAGCGTTACGACAAGGCATTGGACGTGATCGAACGCCTGGCCCTGGAAAAGGACGTGGCGCTGTACCGCGACAGTTCCAACATCGCGTTCACTCCGATGCTCGACGGCAAGGCGCTGGACGAGGCCGAGTTCTCGCAGTTGCCGGAAGTCGATCGCGAGCGCTTCCACACCGATATTTCCGAACTGGAAGAACGCCTCAACGAAGAGCTGGCCAGCCTGCCGCAGTGGAAGCGTGAGTCGAACAACCAACTGCGTCAGTTCAACGAAGAAACCATCACCCTGGCCCTACAGCCATTGCTGTCACCGTTGTCGGAAAAGTACGCAGAAAACGCCGCCGTATGCGGTTACCTGCAAGCCATGCAGGTGTACTTGCTGAAAACCGTGGTCGAGCAATTGGTGGACGACGCCAAGACCGACGCCCAGGCCCGCAAGCTGCTCGAAGAACAGTACTGCCCGAGCCTGGTGGTCGGCCATCCGGTCAACGGCGGCGCCCCGGTGGTGTTTGAACCGCACCCGACCTACGACAACCTGTTCGGCCGGATCGAATACAGCACCGATCAGGGCGCGCTCTACACCACCTATCGTCAGTTGCGTCCGGGCGCCTTGCACCGGGCCAACGGCGGGTTCCTGATCCTCGAAGCCGAGAAGATGCTCAGCGAGCCGTTTGTGTGGGACGCCCTCAAGCGTTCCCTGCAGTCGCGCAAGCTGAAGATGGAGTCGCCGCTGGGCGAACTGGGCCGCCTGGCCACGGTGACGCTCAACCCGCAGATGATTGCGTTGCAGGTCAAGGTGATCATCATCGGCTCCCGCCAGCTGTACTACGCGTTGCAGGACGCCGATCCGGATTTCCAGGAAATGTTCCGCGTGCTGGTGGATTTCGACGAAGACATCCCGATGGTCGACGAAAGCCTCGAGCAGTTCGCGCAGTTGCTGAAAACCCGCACCTCGGAAGAGGGCATGGCGCCGCTGACCTCGGACGCGGTGGCGCGCTTGGCCACCTACAGCGCACGCCTGGCCGAACACCAGGGGCGGTTGTCGGCGCGCATTGGCGACTTGTTCCAACTGGTCAGCGAGGCGGATTTCATTCGCCACCTGGCGGGCGACGAAATGACCGACGCCGGCCACATCGAACGTGCGCTGAAGGCCAAGGCCACGCGCACCGGGCGGGTGTCGGCGCGGATTCTCGACGACATGCTCGCCGGGGTGATCCTGATCGACACCGCCGGCGCGGCGGTCGGCAAGTGCAACGGGCTGACGGTGCTGGAAGTCGGCGATTCGGCGTTCGGCGTGCCGGCGCGGATTTCCGCCACGGTGTACCCGGGCGGCAGCGGCATCGTCGACATCGAGCGTGAGGTCAACCTCGGCCAGCCGATTCACTCCAAGGGCGTGATGATCCTCACCGGTTACCTGGGCAGCCGTTATGCCCAGGAATTCCCGCTGGCGATCTCGGCGAGTATCGCGCTGGAACAGTCCTACGGTTATGTGGACGGCGACAGCGCGTCCCTGGGCGAGGCCTGTACCTTGATTTCGGCCTTGTCGAAAACCCCGCTCAAACAGTGTTTTGCCATCACCGGTTCGATCAACCAGTTTGGTGAAGTGCAGGCGGTGGGCGGGGTCAACGAGAAGATCGAAGGTTTCTTCCGCCTCTGCGAAGCGCGTGGGCTGACCGGCGAACAAGGCGCGATCATTCCGCAGGCCAACGTCGCCACGCTGATGCTCGATGAGAAGGTGTTGCAGGCCGTGCGCGCCGGGCAATTCCATATCTATGCGGTGCGCCAGGCGGATGAGGCGTTGAGCCTGCTGGTCGGCGAGCCGGCCGGTGAGCCGGACGCAGAAGGGCAATTCCCCGAAGGCACGGTGAATGCGCGTGTGGTCGAGCGTTTGCGCGCGATTGCCGAGATGATCAGCGAGGAAGACTTGAAGGAAGCTGAGAAGGAACTGGCGCTGCACGCGCAGGCGGAAGCCAAACCGAGCTGATCGGTTAGCCCGCCACTAAATTGACTCCAGGTTGGGGGCCAACGCCCGTTGGTCTCTACAACCTTGGTTTATCGCGTTTTTCTTCTATTCTGAGCACTAGGGATATCCACCGGAGTCGCAGGATAGAAACAGTCTCGCCGTGCTTGAGGCTGAACGCCGATCTACCGAGGGTCGCCGCCATGCCGCGCAACCTTTGCCTGACCCGCCAGTGTCTGGGCCTGGGCACTCGCATCGAATGCTCCATTCGCCCTCTCGCGGGGGATAACGGGATGTGGACGTTGTTGTTTGCCGCTGGAATGACCGGTGAGCAGCCTTCGACCATCAAATCCCAGGGACCGTTTCCCGGGCCGTTCGTGGCCGAAACCTTCCTGCAATCGATCGTCGAAAACCTGACCCAGCAAGGCTACGAGCTGGCGCAGGAGCCGCAGATCTGGTGCCTGCATCTGCAGGCCCACCTGCGCCAGCTCAATAACGGGCAGGAATGCCTGGCCCTGTAGGCCCGGTTATTTGCTTTCGGGCTTGTCCAGCTTGACCTCGAAGCCGTATTGCACGGTGCTCAGGTTGGTACGCTGGTAGCTTTCCAACTGGGTCGGCTGGCCGTAGAAGTAGTGCACATCAAACAACGCCGTGCCGTATTCCTCGGCGTGGTGGCTGACCCCGAGGATTTCCTTGAGGTAGTTGCCGCTGGCGTCCTTGGCATAGAAGCGCCAGCTGTCGGACGGGAACTGCGCCTGGTCGACGATCAGCGCGTTGTCCTTGAGCGACAGGCCCTTGGGCAGCTTGGCCACGTCGATCGTGGCTTGGTCGATGCTGGTCAGGAACAGCGGAATCGAGCCCACCACAAACGCCGGGTTCTCCGGGAACAGGTTGAGGTCGTAGGTGAGCGTGCCGCGTGCAGGGTTCAGCTCGAAGGCTTCGCTCGGCAACTCGATGGGCTCGCCGCGCTCGCCTTTTTCATTGGCTGTGAAAAACGTCACCGGGGCTTCGTCGCTGTTGCGTTCGGTGCCCGCCAATTCGTCGTTGAAGGTGTAGGGGTGGTCAAACACGATATGCGCGGCGCTGGCATCTTCGACGGACTGGCTGATGGTCACGCTGTTTTTCAGCTGGTCCTCGGTCATCGTCGCGGTTTTCAGCCAACTGGCGGTGCTGTCGTCATACACCGTTACCGCCATCGGCAAGGCTTGCACGGTTTTCTGCAGGCTGTTTTTGTCGAAGCGCAATACGGGCAGGTCGAGGTCCTTGCGGGTCAGCGTGGCCTTGGAAAAGTCCAGCACGTCGACCTGCAGCGTGTCGATCAGGCCATTGAAGTAGACCTTGGCGTAATGGCTGCTTTGCTGGTGTTCGAAGGCTTTCTGCTCGTCCGTCAGTTGTTTCTCAAACGCGTCCGACCAGGCTTTCTGCTTTTGCATCTGCGCCAGTTGTTTCTCGTAGAACGCCACCTGCGCGGCATTTTCGTTGATCGAGCCCGAGCGCGTGAGGAACTGCCCGGTACTGTCGCGGGCCTGCACCAGCAACGGGTCCGGTGATTCGTCGCCGACCTCCGCCGCCAGCGGTTCGTGGTTGGTCAGTTCGATCTCGGCGTAGTTTTTTTCCAGGCTCAGCAGGTTGAGGGTGATATTGCCCTCGGTGCGTGGGTGGCCGAGGTCTTTTTTCGACAGGTCGAACGTCAGCACCTTGCCCGGCGCGACCACCTCGACCGTACCTTTGAGGCTGACGGGCTGCGGCTGGCTCTTGTTGTCGGTCTCGATGCCGTCGATGAACGGGTAGGTCACTGTCAGGTCATCGGGGTTGGTCAGGTTGGAACTGCTGGGGCTCAACTGGATGCCGGGATCGGTTTCCGACCATTCCGGCTGGAAGGGGATGACTTTGCTGTTGCTCAAGGTCACCGACTGCCATTCCAGGCCATGGGGGAACGGGAACTGGTCGGGCGTATTGAAGTTGAACGGGAACACCGGCTGCAGATCGGTCAGGTAGTCGGAGTGGGAGGTCTTGCGCAGCACGAACAGGCCGTTGATGTAGGTGTCGACCAGGGCCTGGGGCGTGGGGTAGTGCTTGAGCAGGGCCAGGCTGTCTTCGCCGTATTCGGCTTCGATGGGCTTGCTGGCGAGCTTGACCCGCGCCCGTTCCAGCAACAACAGCGAACCGCCGAGGTCGGTGATGGCGTCGCGCAGTTTGGGGTCCTGGATACTGTCGAGCGACTGTTCGAACTGCTTGGTTTTCTCTTCAAGGGTGGTCTGCTTTTGCTCGTCGCTGGGAGAACAGCCACCGGCCAGCAGCAATGCCGCACACAGGCCGATGCTGGCCCAAGGGGAACGCACATCCATCATCTTGAGTTTTCCTGTCCGACGTCTTTGAGCCGAGTTGATGGCCTCGACACTAGCAGAAAAACGCTCTTACAGATGCCACTCAGGTCAGTTTTCTCGCGGTCACAAGTGTTGGGTAGCGGCTGGTATACTCACCGTCATTTCTAACCACGCTGTGTGAGATTCAATGGAACGCTTTATCGAAAATACGATGTACGCCTCGCGCTGGTTGCTGGCGCCGATCTACCTGGGGTTGTCCCTGGGCTTGTTGATCCTGGCATTGAAATTCTTCCAGGAAATCATTCACGTCGTTCCCAATATCTTCAGCATGCTCGAATCGGAAGTGATTCTGCTGCTGTTGTCGTTGATCGACATGGCACTGGTCGGCGGCCTGCTGGTGATGGTGATGATCTCCGGCTACGAGAACTTCGTCTCACAGCTGGACATCGATGAAAACAAGGAAAAGCTCAACTGGCTGGGCACCATGGACTCTTCCTCGCTGAAGATGAAAGTGGCCGCCTCCATCGTGGCGATTTCCTCCATCCACCTGCTGCGCATCTTCATGGATGCCAAGAACGTCGATCCGCAGCATTTGATGTGGTACGTGATCATCCACATGACCTTTGTGGTCTCGGCGTTCGCCATGGGTTACCTGGACAAGCTCACCAAGCACTGATCCCCGCGCCGGCCTTACTGCCCGATGAAGTAGTAAGGCTGGCGATTGATTGCCATCTCCTTGATCACCGTGACCTTGCCGGTCAGTTGCTCCGTGTTATCCAGCAGCGCGACGTTGCCGGGGGCGGCGTCCAGGTAACTGTGCAGTTCGGGTTCGGTTTGCAGAATCGGCAAGTAGGCCTGCAGATAGAACACGCTGGCGCCGTCGATGCGCTCGTTGGGCCGGAACAACGCGACCTTTTTACCTTCGGCCTGTAGCGCCTGGATCTGGCTCATCACGGGCACGAAGGACTGTTTTTTGTCGGCTTTTGGCGCGAACCAGAAAGCAGCGCTCAGGTAGCAGGCGATGAGCACGGTGAACACGCCGCCAATCACGATTTTACGCCGCTTATACAGCGCCGGTTTGTGATCTTTCAGCCAGTGCAGCAGCACCTGCGCATATTCCGCAGCCAGTACGGCGGCGGCTGGCGTCAGCGCCATCAGGTATACGGTGCGCTTGCTGGAGGCCAGGGTCAGCAGGGTGAATTGCGCCACCAGCCAGACGCAGAAAAACAGACGGTAGCGGTTGCGCACCAGGCTTTTACGGAAGTGCCACAACCCCAGGTACACCAGGATATTCCACGGCAAAAAGGCTTCGGGCAGTTTGGCGATGTAGTAGTAGAAGGGTTCGTAGTGCCCGGCTTCGACAAACGAGCCGCTGAACCGCCCGACGCTGTTGGTCCACAGCACTTCGCCCACCGCCTGCAGCCCGCCGCGTTGGAACAGAAACCCCAGCCAGATCAGCAGTGGCACCAAGGCCAGCAGGGTAAACAGTGCCGGCCGCAGCCAGTCGCCGATGCGCAGGCGTTTGTCCATCCAACTGGTGCAGGCCAGGTACACAAAGATCACGATGCCCGGCATCGCCAGGCCCAGCACGCCTTTGCTCAGGGTGGCGATCACCATCCCTGCCGTGAACAGGGCCCACGCCCAGGCGGTTGAGCCCTGGCGCTCGGCCGCCGGCCGCATGGCCTGGTAGAACGCCAGCAGCGCGGTGGTCACACCCAGGCTGAGCAATGCATCTTCACCGACGCCGCGCACATTGCTCCAGTAACTGGCCATGGTCGCCAGGATCAGCGCCGCGCAGAACGCCAGTGTCTTTGGCCGCCCGAACGTGCGCAGCATCCCGTAAAGCAGCATCACGCTGAACAACCCGGCGAACGCCGAGGCCAGGCGCACGGCCCCGGGCGAGCCGCCAAACAGGCGGATCGCGCCGGCGTCGAGCCACAGGCTCAGGGGCGGTTTTTCCAGGAACGGCTCACGGAACAGCCGTGGCACCACCCAGTCGTTGTCCAGGTGCATGGCCATGGCGATCCCGCCGACGCGGGCTTCGGTGGAGCCTTGCAGTTCATGGTTACCAAGGGCGAAGAAGAACAACAGGCCAGCAAGCAGGAGCAGCAGAGGAACGGGACGCGTCATGGGGGCTGGTTACCGGGGCAGGGGGCCGTTCGAGGGAACGGCTCGCAATCGGTGAGTATAGGGGGGCGATTCTTAATATTTCATGAATGGGTACGAGGTTTGTGCAGCGGGACCGGGGCGGTGATTTATTTCCGCCCCGGCTTCATTGCGGATGGGGGTTATGTCGCTTTGACTTTAAACCGGCTCAACCCTTGTTGCATGGAGCTGGCCCGTTCCGACAGGTCGCGGGCAGCCACCGCGCATTGTTGGGAGTTGGCCTGATTCTGCTGGGTGACTTCGTCGATCTGCTCCAGGCCGATACTGGCTTGCTGCAAGCCGGACGCCTGTTCACTCGAGGCTTGGTAGATCAACGACACCAGGCTGGAAACGGTGCTGGTGCCGGTGACGATGTTTCGCAACGAGTCGGCCGTGCGACCGGCGATGACCATGCCGCGCTGTGTCTTGGTCGACGAGTCGGCGATCAGCGCCGCGGTTTGCTGGGCCGCTTCGGCACTGCGGGCGGCGAGGCTCCTGACTTCATCGGCGACGACGGCAAAACCACGGCCCAATTCGCCGGCACGTGCCGCCTCGATCGCCGCGTTCAAGGCCAGCAGGTTGGTCTGGGCGGCGATGTTGTCGATGGTGGTGATGATCGCGGTGATGTCTTTGCCCGAGTTATCGATTTCGGTCATGGCGGCGATCAGTTCGCTCATCAGCTTGTCACTTTCCCCGGCGTCGGCGCGTGAGGCCTGGGATTGTTCGTCGGCCTTTTTCGCGTTGGCGGCGTTGTCGGTGGTCTGCGCGGCCATTTGCGTCATGACGGCACTGATCTCAGTGATGGACGACGCCGAGTTGGACGCACCATCGGACAACGACTGGCTCAACTCGGTGACCTGTGCGGAGCTGCCGGTGATTTGCGTGGCGCTGGCCTGCACCTGGGAAATCAAGGTGTTCAAGTTGCCGACCATTTTTTCCAGGGACTTGCCCAACGTGTCGTTGGGGGAAGACAAACGCACTTCCAGGTCCAGATCGCCTTCGGAGATACGTTCAGCCACACGGACCTGACGCTGCAGGCTTTCGGACATCTCGTTCAAGGCCAAGGACAACTGGCCGACTTCATCGTCGGATTTTTGCACCAGGCGACGCGAGAAATCCCCCAGGCTGATAGTGGCAGCCAAGGCGGCGGCTTCACGAATCGGCCCGACGATTTTTGCGGTGGCGAACCACAGCGCCAGCAATGCCAGTACCGAGATACCCAGGCCGACCGAGACCTGCCAGATACTGCTGCTGACGCCACGGGATTGCAGTTCCTTCTCCAGGGCAATCGCCTGGCTCATGACCACCGCCTTGGGCAGGTGGATCAAGATGGCCCAGGGTTTTTCGGTGCGGCCCAGGATGATCGGCATCTGTACTTCGATTTCCTGGGAGTCCTGGTTGAGGCGACTGTCGCCCTGGCCTTTTTGCACATTGGCCAGCACCTTATCCCAGGTGTCGGGTAGCAATGCCTTCAATGACTGGCCGATCAGTTCCGGCCGTTTACTGTCTGCGACCACCAAGCCCTGGTTGCTCAGGATCGACACCGAACCTTTGCCGCCGTAGAGGTCGGCGGACATTTGCTCGCTGAGTTTCTGGATAAACGAGATGTCGAAGTCTGCGCCGACCACGCCGTAAAACTTGCCATTGGCGGTGATCGGTACCGAGAGCGTGGTCAGCCACACATTTTTGCCTTGCACCACGTAGGGAAGGGGGTCGAGCACGCTTTCTTTCAGGGTGTCCCGGGGGCCGCTGTACCAGCCGCCCTTGAGCACGCCATTGGGGTGGCGTGCATCGGAGTCGTATTCGACCAGCGGTTGCACGGCGATATGGCCGTCCGAGCCGCGTGTCCAATAAGGCGTGAAGCGGCCGGTCAAGGGGTTGTTGCTGCCTTCGTTGTTACGAAACGCTTGGTCCTGGCCGTCCACCGCATCCGGCTCCCAGCACGAATACGTGCCGTTGAAGTCGGGGTTGTCCTTGAGCACGCTGAGCAACATTGTATTGATTTGATCGCGGCCCAGTGCCAGCGGGCTTTGCGCACTTTTACTCGCGCCCAGCGTATTGGCCAGCGTGCGTGCCGAGTCCAAGGCATTTTGCAGTTTCGCCCTGATCGCATTGGCACGGGACTCCGCCAGGTTTTGTACTTCGCGGATGGTGCCGCTTTCGATCAATGTTGAAACTTCGGTGCCCACGTAGGCTTGATTGGCGGTTGAGGAGTACAACCCATATAACACCAGGCTCGCGCAAGAGATTAACAGGCAGAGTCCGGCGGTGAAGCAAATCCGAGTCTGTAATGAGTTGAATTTCATGGTATTTCCTGCCCACGCTAGTAGTTGCCGACATAATTGGATGGCGGCATTTCAGTTTTTTTTGTTCGCAAGGCTTACTGCTTGATCATGGGCTGCTTGAGCATATAAATGCAGTACAGCTGGGGCGTCGCTTAGTTCTGCTCGGACGCCTCATCGTCGAGCCAGAGACGTTCGGTGTTTTTAAAGCCATAACGCTGTGACGGCACGCGCGCAATGATGCGATCGGTTTGTTCGGGATCACTCAGGTCGATTATTTTGGGGGTGATATAAATATTCAACACCGGCACGAAGAACAACTTAATCTTTGGCGTCAATAAAGAGTCGGGGTGTTGTTCGATCACCACGCCGATACTGCCACTTTTCAACTGAACGATAGACCCCACCGGATAAATACCCACGGACTTCAAAAACGCGCGGAACACCTCATCGTCGAAATGCCCGTCCCATGTCGACATTTGCTGGATGGCGACCGCGGGGTCCCAGCCTTGGTTGTAGGAACGATCCGAGGTGATTGCATCGTAGACATCGCAAACGGCGGCCATTCGCGCAAAAAGACTGATCTGGTCGCCGACCAACTGATGGGGGTAGCCGCTGCCGTCCACCCGCTCATGATGATGCAGGCAGACATCCACGACCATGTCGCACATCTGCGAAGTCGCCAGCAGGGTTTTCTCACCTTCCAGCGGGTGCGTGCGTATCAGTTGTAATTCGTCACCGCTCAAGCGCCCGGGCTTGTTGAGGATCGCGCCCGGTATGGCCATTTTGCCGATGTCATGCAGCAGGCCGGCCATCCCGACCCGGCGAATCAACACGGCAGGCAGGTTCAACTGGTTGCCCAGGGCAATCATCAATGCACACACGGCGACCGAATGCATGTAGGTGTAATCGTCGAGGCTTTTCAGGCGTGCCAGGCTGATGAAGGCATTGGGATGGCGGGCGATCGACGCGGAAATGTCGTCGACCAGTGCGCTGATATTCTCCAACTCCAGGGCGCGGCCCATGCGGACATGGCTGAACATCTCGACCACGGCGGTCTTGGCGCGGGCACAGATTTCCTGGGCGGCAACGAGCTCGTCGTTCATGCAGGTGGGAGTGATCGTCGCCGCTGCGGGCGCAGGGGACGGCTCTGCTGACTGGGGTGTCTCGGGTAGTTGCGCGCCGCAGCCCATGGCGCATTGGATATCCGCCTGCGCGTCGCGTGCGCGGCCTTGCCAGAAGGGCCTGGCCTCGCCGCTGTCTGGCGCCAGATGATAGAGCTCATTACATTTCAACATGATTTGCCCTCTGTTGATTTTGTTCTTATTCGTTTCCTTACAGCCTCCTTGGCTTGAGTGTTGTTGTCGTAGAGCGTCAGTTCGTGTTGACGGCTTTGATACGTGAGACGACGCGGCCGGCCAGGTCATCGGGGCGGAACTTGGCCAGGAAGTCGTCGGCCCCGACTTTCTTGACCATGGCCTGGTTGAAGCCCCCCGAGAGCGAGGTGTGCAGCACAATGTGCAGGTTGGCCATGCGCGGGTCGTTGCGGATCTCGGCGGTCAAGGTGTAGCCGTCCATCTCCGGCATCTCGATGTCGGAGATCATCATCAGAAACTCCTCATCCGGCTTGCGCCCTTCGTCGAGCATGGCGCGCAGGTAGTCCAGCGCTTGTCGGCCATCGTTCAAGGCCACTACCTCGACGCCCACGGTTTCCAGGCAGCGGGTCACCTGTTTGCGCGCGACCATCGAGTCGTCCACGGTCAACACCCGCAGGTGTCGCGCCTGCTGGGTGACTTCGTGATCGATTACGCCGCTGGATATTTCCTCGGACGATGGCGATATTTCTGTCAGCACCTTTTCAACATCGATGATCTCGACCAGGCGGTCGTCCGTGCGGGTGACGGCCGTCAGGTAATTGTTCTCACCACTGCCCTTGGGCGGCGGATGGATGTCTTCCCAGTTCAGATTGACGATGTGTTCGACGGCGTAGACGAGGAAACCCTGAACGCGATTGTTGTACTCCGTAAGTATTATAAAAGCGCTTTCCTGATCCTCGACTCCGGGCAGTCCCGTTGCCATGGCGAGGTCAAGAATAGGGATGCAGACACCCCGGATATTGGCCACGCCACAAATATTGTTATTGGACTTTGGTATCGATGATAACTTCGGGCAGCGGATAACTTCACGAACTTTGAATACGTTGATCCCGTACAGTTGGTGATTGTTGAAGCGGAACAGCAACAGTTCGAGCCTGTTCTGCCCGACCAGTTGTGTGCGGCTGTTAACGGAGGCCAGTACACCGGTCATACACACTCCTTAAACCTGGTTGAACAGCGCTGATGTCGTAATGACATTAGCATATGTAGGGGGATGTAAAATATATGTGAAAATAAAAGAATGCCAGGGTTTGTCGTTAAAACGATATGAAGTCAGGTGAATGTCTTTTCGCACAGTTGTTTTAAATGCTTAGTTGGCTAACTTATTGTTTGTTATTGTTGAGAATGATTTAGATCGAAGGTTTTAGATGATCTGCAACATTCGATAATTCATATAGCCCAAGTCGGAGTCGAGGCATGACCGCCGCTGATGATCCTTGCGGGTGCCGGGCACATCGATCTCGCGCATGCGTTGCAAAGGCACGTCGCTGCATAAGTCGATGGGCCGCGTGTAAACAGAAGCGGGGTGTCTGAACCGTTCATATGTCTGTTTCGGCCGAACCCTGGCGATGGTCGAGAAGCGTCTAGCCCGGGCCTGAGAACCTGCTCCATTTGTTTACCTGTACGGACAAACATCGTGGACGGGGTCGCTGATTTTGCTTAGGGTGTGGCCATTCGATATTACTGGCAAGGTGGTCTGCATGCAGCGCGAACAGTTCCTGGCGCAACCTGAAATTGAGTCCTTCATCGCATGGCTTGCAGCGAACTTGCCGACGCTGACCTTCAAGCTGCGCTTCAAGTCGAGCAAATTTGTGCCTGGCGGTTTGACGACTGATGTCCAGGGCATCGAGCAGGTGCTGGGGCACTATCGCTGGAAGGCAAGCTGGCAGGATGCTCACCAATGCTCGGTGGATTCACGCACCTGGGCTGAAACCCAACGCTCTCTCGGGCAACTTCGCGAATGGCTGACGAGTGCGGTCAATCAGGGGAATGACCAGCAAGCGCTTCAGGCCTGCCTGCAGATTCTTCGTTGGGGCGGTGTGCGGGGCGCCATTCCGTTTTTGCACCGGCTGGCCGCAAACGGCAAGCTGTCGAGCTATCTGCAAAAGATGGCCGGGCTGATGTCGCTCGATGGCAAAAATGACCTGGATGATCTCGATGCGATCAGCGTCGAGCGTTTCGATGCGGGCCTGACCAAGATTCATGCGTTGTTTGATTCGTCGGGCTCCCCCATCTATGACAGCCGCGTCGGCGCAGCGATAGGCATGCTGTATTCACTGTTTCGCCAGCAATGGACCGGGAGCGGCAAACCCTTGCTGGCTTTCCCGTCCGGAGCCGCTCGTGGCAGCCAGATCCGCAACCCCGGAGCATTTTTGAACGGCCTGGCCGCGCCTCAGTTCTCTTCGATCAGCTATGAGACATGGGCCCGCTGGCAAGTGCGGTTGGGCTGGATTATCCGCGCCGTGCTCGAGCGCACCGGCTGGTTCGCCGAGCAAGGCGCGCTGCCTGCGCGGTGCCATGCGTTCGAGGCCAGCCTGTTTGTGCTTGGCTATGACCTGCGGTGCTTTGGGTGGACGCCTAAGTCAGCCGTGCCTGTGGTTGACCTGCCGGAACCCGAAGAACGTGACAGCACGGGCTGGGTGCCGACGGGGAACCCTTTCAGTCAGGTCATCAACGACTATCTGCTGTTCCGTCGCCAGGGTGGAAAAAGCGATAAAGCCTCGTTCGTTGACTGGTTGTCGACTCATCCGCACCACGCGCGTCCGATCTCGCGGGCTACCGCTCAGGACTACTGTTTTGCGTTTTCGATGCAGGAGTTCGACCTCTTCGACCGCTCACTCGAAGCGCTGGAGCGGATTGTCGCCGGTGGCGAGGACGGCTTGCGTGCCGTCTTGGCGAGCGAGGCGCTGGAGCCTTTCACCTTGGGCGATGAGCGCGTCAGCGTGTGTCTGGTAGACGTCATGATCACGGGGCGGGCGTATCAGCGAGAGTCGACCGGTGACGCGCGCGTCGAGTCGATCTTGAGCGCCGGGTACGCCGGCACGAAAAACAGCGCAAACACACTGATGGCCCTGGGGCGCAACGTGGGCAAGCACTTCGGTCTGCTGGACGACAAGCATTTGCCTACGCCGCTCTTCGAGCGTTTCTTCGGCGCATGTTCGCTCGAGGCGTGACGCTCACGACGTTGTGTGCGGGGCGGCCGATCACTCTGTTTGAGCGCATCGATGATCGCGCCGAGCTTGGCCTCAGCGACTGGCACCTCTGTGTGCTGTTCGATGAGGCGCCGCCTCTCGATCCGTCCGGCTTGAATCAGCGTGACCTGGCGGGCGACACGCCACTGGACATGGCTTACCGGCTGAACCGCAGCGGCCTGATCGACACGCTGGAGTCACTCGGCGCCCAGGGCAACCCGCAGATTCGCGGCTGGGCCGGCCTGGGCAGCTTCATGCCCCACGACAAGTACATCCACCTGCCTGCGCGATACGGCAATGTCAAAACCCTGCAAGCCCGCTACCGCCTGGGTGCCAGCCTCAATGACCGCGATGGGCTGGGGAACACGCCACTGCATTGGCTGCTGCTCAATGGCCACTTGAAGGCCGCGCAGTACTTCATCGACCGCGCCATGACGTTCGGTCTTGATCTGGGCGCGAAGAATCACCAGGGCAATACGCTGCGCAATATTGCTCAGCTCAACGGCCAGCATGAACTGGCACAGCGCTTACTCGCGGCCGAGATCGACAATTGCCTGCGTGCGCTGCGCCTCTGGCAGGACATGCGCCTCAATCATGCATCAACCACGGTCTCAACTCTTTGAGATTGGTGACCACGATCTGCTGGGCCTCGGGGTTGGTCGCCTGGTTGCGCGGGTCGACCTGATAGCGGCGCAAGACGTACTTCACCAGTGCCTTGCGACTGGACACCACCAGTTGCCCGTCGGTCATGCCGAAGTCGGTTTCGATGATGGCCTGCTGCGCCGCGTTCAAGCGGCCATCGGGGGCGAAGATGATCGGCACTTCGGTATTCCAGTCTTCGTCCAGTTCCCGTGTGTTCTGCGACGCGTCGAGCAGGTCCGGCTCACCGCGCAGGCGGCTCAGCACAAAGTCGCGGTACTGCCGATTCTTCTCGCAGTAAGCGCGCACATGCCAGCGCATCCCGGTGTACACCAGGGTGTGGGGGGCAATCAGGCGGATTTCCACGTTCGGGGTATTGAGCGATACGTACTCGGTCTCCAGGCGCAGACCGTCGCGGCATGCCGCGAGCAAGGGGCGCAGGATCTCTGGCCGGATCGGCCGGTCCGGCACTTCGAGCACCTTGGTATGGGCATAAGCCAGGGCCAGGCCTTCGATGTGCGGCGCCCGTTCATTGTTCTGGTAAAGCAGGTGCAGGTAGGCACTGGCGCTGTCATCGATGAACAGCGGCTTGAAGTGTTTGCTCGGTACATAGCCCTTGCGTTGCTTGTCATATGTCAAGTTTCGGGGCGCATGTTCATTGATGTAGGTATTGATGTCCTTGGAGGCTTGCTGGCGGCTGATGCCGAAGCTCTGGATCAAGTGCCCCGTGGTCAGGCGGCCTTCCCACCAGGCGACGGTCTCGATCAAACGATAGCGAAGTGCCAGGTCCCAGCGCACGTGTTCGATGGATTGCTTGCGTTTCATACCTGCTCCATGTGCGTGAATACTTTACCTGTATAAGTCTACATTCTAGACCTGTCGTAAATCACTACATATCGTGTCGCTGTCTTCGGAATATCTCGAAGGGATGGAAGGATGTGAACATGAGTATGTCGGAAGTGGTTTCGACGGGGGCATTGGCAGTGATGGGGATCATCCTGCTGGTGCTGGTCCAGCATTGTTTGAAGTTGAGCGAGCTTTGGAAAATGCTTGCCCATTATCAAAAAGATCTGCGTTTGGCGCAGATCTGGAAAGTGGAAAACCGCGAGCTGCGGTCGGCGTTGCGCGCCGAGCGAGAACACGTCGCGCAGTTGCAGCGCAAGCTGGAATTGCTGCAAGCGCTGCTCCCGGTCACAGAATAATCCGCAGTATCGCCATCCAGGAGAACCCATTTATGCCGATAAAACCCAGACCCTTCACCTTTGTGTGTGAAGACTGCAAGTGGAAGAAAACCATTGCGCCGCGCAGTGACGCGCTGATGCCTGGCGACTGGTTCGCGAGCTGTCCGAAGTGCGGTAGCACAGCCTTGAAAATGCGCGCGGCCGGGTGGCTGGAGGCGGCGGTGGCGGAGTTTGTGGCGCGGCGGTAGGCGTCGACAACGTGGGCTGTGGTCGATCATGTCAATATGGCATTATTTGTGGCTGTCTTGATAAATGGACCGCAGCCACATCAATCGCTGTCGTTGGATCATGGAGGGTGAAGGATGGGCCTGATAGTGGGCGTTGTGGGTTTTTTGGTGGTGCTTGCGGTGCTCGCCGGCCTGATTGAACGGGGCGCCGCTTCGCGGATGTTGCGTCCCTATATCGGCTTGTTGCTGATCTCCGGCGTGATTGCCGGTATGGGGTTGTTACTGGGTTTTTTGTCCAGCGATGTGCAGGGAATTTTTTTCATGGCCGCCAAAGTGCTGGCGGTATTGGTCGGTGTGGCGCTGTGCGCGCACTTGATCATCGTCATCGCTAAGCGATGGCTGTAGCAGCAGGGATATCGAGAACTCGATGAGCAGGCGATTTACGTTCAGCAGCCTACGAAATGACAGCGATGGATCGAATGAAGCGAATATCTTCATTCACGGTTATAGCGCCGGCCATAATGTCGAAGACCGGCAAACCTTGTTGGCGAGCATTCCTGAATCCATTCGGAACCACACGAACATTTTCGCTTTCTGGCCGTCCAGCCATTTTTCCCGTTTCAATCGCACGTCAAAAACACTGCTTCACGCTTCAAGCCGGGTGTCTTTGCCGGTCGGCGCGGCCGTGGCGGCTGTCGATCGGGGCTCGCATTCTTGGAAAATACGCTCGCGAGCCGAGGAGATGGGCGAGTCGCTACTCGATCAACTGAACGAATACCTGCGTGATCACCACCTTGGCATCGACACGGTCAACCTGATCGGTCATTCACTCGGCGGGCGTCTGGTTATCAGTAGCTTGAAAGATTTTGCCCCATGACGCTCGACCTCAAAACGCCCAGCGATATTTACCAGCGCGTCAATGACGAGCTGGCGCGTATCACTCAGTCGCTGAACACCCCGTCGACCGATCCGGCATTGAATCTGGCGCAACAAGATGCGCGAGAACTGCTGCGCGAACAGCAAACCGCCTTGGCGGCACAGCTCGAGGCGCTTCAAGCAAACGCCGAGTGGAACACTTTCACGATCGCAGTTGCTACTCGCCGAGCAGCGGTTGCCAGGGGTGGCTACAGCCCGTGACAGCGCTATCGAAGCGTTGCGTATCCAACACGGCGAAGCGAAGCAAGGCAAACACGCGCTGATACAACAGCGCGCACAACTCGCGCAGGACTGCGAAAGCACACTGGCCCACCTGCAGACCTTGGGTGACGGTGAAATCATCGGCGACGGTCGTGCCGATTTCACCCGCCAAACCCAGCGCTACGATCTGGAGCTGAACGACCAACCCTTCGCCTTGCTGGATGTGCCTGGCATCGAGGGTAACGAAGGGCTGGTGGTCAGCCAGATCGAGAAAGCCGTGCAAACCGCCCACGCCGTGCTGTATGTCACCAACCAGGCGGCGCCGCCACAAACCGGTGACGCGCAGCGCAAACGAACGCCAGCAGCGCTTCCAGGCGTGGCGTGTTGAGGCACAAACCATCGAGGCGCAGTTCAAGGCGCTGAATTGAAGGCCATGAGGCATTGAAAGGGGGGCTCAAGGCTCGGTAGTTTCGTCGCTGCCGAGCCGGCGTCCATCCCATTGTTTCGGATGATCAAGCGTCGCCCCCCCTCGGCGATGGCAACGACGCTGCCGGTAGAGACGTCATTCCCCCCCTCCCCACAAACATCCAATCAAAATTTCAGCGCTGGCGGGATAGCGGCGTAACTCCCGGGAGCGCTGACCCGCTGGCGTGTTTCTAACATCACCCGACAACTGAGCGCGAGGTGAATATGAGCGTGACCCAACAAACCCTTGAGCAACTGGCGGGTGCCTTGCGCGCGGCCGAACGCACGGGTGAGGCGATTGCCCCGTTGCGTGAGCGGATCGGTGAAGACGCGGGAGAGGCGGCTTACGCCATTCAACGTCTGAACGTCGCCCATGCAGTGGCCGCAGGTCGGCGAGTCGTGGGGCGCAAGATCGGCCTGACCAACCCCAAGGTGCAGGTTCAGCTTGGGGTCAATCAGCCGGACTTCGGCACCTTGTTTGCCGACATGTGCTATGGCGACAACGAAACCGTATCGCTTGGCGCGGTGCTGCAGCCGAAGATCGAGGCGGAAATTGCGTTGATCCTGGACAAGGCGCTGCCACGCAGCGATACCACGTTTGCCGATGTACTCGATGCCACCGCCTGGGTATTGCCCGCGTTGGAGATCGTGGGTTCCAGGGTGCAGGACTGGAACATTCGCTTCGTCGACACCGTTGCTGACAACGCCTCCAGCGGATGCTTCGTATTAGGCGGCCCAGCCGTGCGCCTGGCAGGCGTCGATCTGCGCACGTCGGTCATGCACATGAGCTGTAACGGCGAACCGGTATCCAGTGGCAGCGGGGCCGAATGCCTGGGGCATCCGCTCAATGCCGCCGTGTGGCTGGCCCGCACCCTGGCGAGTCTGGGCGAGCCATTGCAAGCCGGCGACATCATCCTCACTGGCGCTCTCGGGCCGATGGTCGGGGTCCGCGCGGGTGATCGTTTCGAGGCCGTGATCGAAGGTATTGGTCAGGTCGCCGTCAATTTTTCGGCCGAGTGATCGGCAGGCTCAACGTTAAGAGCACATCACCATGAAGAAACTCAAGGTTGCCATTATCGGCTCGGGAAACATTGGCACCGATTTGATGATCAAGATCATGCGCCACGGCAAGCGCCTGGAAATGGCGGCGATGGTCGGCATCGACCCCAACTCCGATGGCCTGGCGCGTGCTGCGCGCCTGGGGATCGCGACGACCCACCAAGGGGTGGTCGGGTTGACCCAAATGGACGTGTTCAAAGACATCGACTTTGTCTTCGATGCCACCTCCGCCTCGGCCCACGTGAAGAACGACGCGTTCCTGCGTTCGATCAAGCCGGGCATTCGTTTGATCGATCTGACGCCGGCGGCCATCGGCCCGTATTGCGTGCCCGTGGTCAACGGCGCGGAGCATGTCGACAAGCTCAACGTGAACATGGTCACCTGCGGCGGCCAGGCGACCATTCCGATGGTGGCGGCCGTCTCGCGCGTGGCCAAGGTGCATTACGCCGAGATTATCGCGTCCATTGCCTCGAAATCCGCCGGTCCTGGAACCCGGGCCAATATCGACGAGTTCACCGAAACCACCAGCAAGGCGATCGAAGTGATCGGCGGTGCCGCCAAGGGTAAGGCGATCATCATCATGAATCCGGCCGAACCGCCGCTGATCATGCGCGACACGGTGTTCGTGCTGTCCGAGGCCGCCGATCAGGTCGCCGTGCAAGCCTCGATCCTGGCGATGGAACAGGCGGTCAACGCTTACGTGCCGGGTTATCGCCTCAAGCAGCAGGTGCAGTTCGACGTGATCCCCAAAGACGCGCCGCTGAACATTCCGGGCCTGGGCCGGTTCTGCGGGCTCAAGACATCCATCTTTTTGGAAGTCGAGGGCGCTGCCCACTATCTGCCGGCGTATGCGGGCAACCTCGACATCATGACCTCCGCCGGCATGGCGACAGCCGAGCGCATGGCTGAAGGCATGCTGAGCGGCGAGGCCTGAGGAGATGAGCATGACTGACAAGAAACTCTATATTTCCGATGTGACCCTGCGCGATGGCAGCCACGCCATTCGTCATCAGTACTCCATCCAGAACGTGCAGGACATCGCCCGCACCCTGGATCAGGCCCATGTCGATGCCATTGAGGTCACTCACGGCGACGGGCTGCAGGGTTCGAGCTTCAACTACGGCTTCGGCGCCCACAGCGACCTCGAATGGATCGAAGCGGCAGCGGACGTGATCGAAAACGCCAGAATCACCGTGCTGTTGATTCCCGGCATCGGCACCGTGCATGACCTCAAGGCCGCCTATAACGCCGGCGCGCGCTCGGTGCGTGTGGCCACGCATTGCACCGAGGCGGATGTCTCCAGGCAACACATCGAGTTCGCCCGGGAACTGGGCATGGATACCGTGGGCTTTCTGATGATGAGCCACATGATCGAGCCCGAGCAGTTGGCCGCCCAGGGCAAACTGATGGAGTCCTACGGCGCGCAATGTATCTACATGGCCGACTCCGGTGGCGCGATGAACATGCAGGATATTCGTGCCCGCATGCGTGCCTTCAAGGCCGTGCTGAACTCCGAGACTCAAACCGGCATGCATGCCCACCACAACCTCAGCCTGGGGGTGGCCAACTCCCTTACGGCGGTGGAGGAGGGCTGCGATCGCATTGATGCGAGCCTGGCGGGCATGGGCGCGGGGGCCGGTAATGCCCCGCTGGAAGTGTTCATCGCTGCCGCCGAGCGTCTGGGCTGGAATCACGGCACCGACCTCTATCGCCTGATGGATGCCGCGGATGATTTGGTGCGTCCATTGCAGGACCGTCCGGTGCGGGTCGATCGTGAAACCCTGGCGTTGGGTTATGCCGGTGTGTACTCCAGTTTCCTGCGCCATGCCGAAGTGGTCGCCGCGAAATATGGCCTGAAGACCCTCGACATCCTTGTCGAGTTGGGACGCCGGCGCATGGTCGGCGGCCAGGAAGACATGATCGTGGATGTCGCTCTGGATCTTCTCAAGCGAAGCGCTTGATCCTCCGCTCCTTTTTGCCGTGCTCGTCACGGCTTTTTTTTTCGAGAATTTTTCACAGACACTCGCAGTGGTTCCGTCCCGGTCGAGAGGAGGTGTCCTGATGCTGTCCAACTTGACGATGACGAAAAAGCTTTTGCTGACGGTCCTGCCCATCACCTTGTTGATTTATGTGGCCACCGTGTTGCTGGTCTATCAGTCGAGCAAAGCGTCCACCGAAGCGCTTGCCGAAGTCGCCGTAGACGCGATTGCAAAGCGCCAGGCGACGGAGATCAGCGACTATTTCAATGTTTCTCTGTACTCGGCGCGTAACACGGCCCGACTGCTGGGGGCCGAGTTGATCGACGGCCAGTTGCAGGATCGGCGCATCGCTGACCAGATGATCGAGTCCTTGCTCCGCAGCACACCCCAGGCCACCGGTATCTGGTGGGTGCCGAGCGGCTCGCCGGACGACCAGGCGGTGCTCTGGCTGCGCGACGGCCAATCCCTCAACCCGGCGTTGGGGGATCAGCGCCAGGCCCTGATCGCGGCTCTCGGGCAGAGCGCCGGCGAGCGGGAAAATGTGGTCCCGCTGCTGCACCTGAGGAGCGCCGGTGAGGACAAGGTGATGATCGCGGTACTGGTTCCGGTGCGTGACAACGGACGGGTAGTCGGCAGCCTGGGTATTGGCCTGGATGCGGCACAGTTGCAGAAGCGGGTTGCCGAACTGCATCCACTGGAGGTCGGAGTTGCGGTGTTGCTTGCCAATGACACGACCCTGGTTGCCCACCCGGACCCGAGCCGGGTGGGGCGCACGCAAGCTGAGAGCGAGGGCGACTTCCTGGGCGATCATATTAAGGTTGCCACCGACGCGGTACGCAGTGGCGTCGCCGTGACCCTGCGTTTTATCTCGCCGGCGATGGCGCAAGAGGTTTTTATGCTAGTGACGCCGGTGACGATCGGCGATACCGGCACGCCGTGGTCGCTGGGGCTCGCGTTTCCCAGCTCGGCGCTGCTCGGCGGGGTCAAGACCCTGGCGTTGCAGCTTATGCTGCTCGGCGGATTTGCCGCATTGGTGTTGGGCGTTACCGTGTTTTGGCTCGGGCGGGCCTTGTCGCGGCCGCTGGAAGCCGTGGTGCAGGCCATCCAGCAACTGGCATCCGGCGAGGCTGACCTGTGCTTGCGCCTGCCGGCCAAGGGCGATGATGAGCTGGCAACGCTGGCGCGCGAGTTCAATCATTTTCTCAGTGCCATGGCTGATCTGGTGTTTGAGATCAAGGGCACCAGTCTCGCGTTGCAGAAAACCTCCTCCGAGTTGAAGGACGAAAGCAGCACCTCTGGCCTGACGGTGGATGCGCAGCGCGATGAAGTGGAGCAGTTGGCGACTGCCATGCAGCAGATGGCAGCGACGATCGAGGAGGTCGCCGGCAACGCCGGGCAGGCGGCCCAGGCCAGTGGCGAGGGCGACCAGGCCGTCGCGCGCGGGCAGGCCACGGTGTCCCGGCTGGTGGAGGCGATCAACCAGGAAGCGCAAACGCTCGAACACGTGTCCGGCTTGGCCACGCAACTGGACGAAGCCAGCCAGTCGATCGGCACCATCGTTGCGGTGATCAACACGATTGCCGATCAGACCAACTTGCTGGCGCTCAACGCGGCCATCGAGTCGGCGCGAGCCGGCGAGCAAGGCCGCGGTTTTGCCGTGGTGGCTGGCGAAGTACGGGCGCTGGCGCAGCGCACCCACATCTCGACCGAGCAGGTGAACGGCAGCGTCAATTTGATTCAGGAGCGCACGCGTATGGTGGTCGATATCATCGTTAAGAGTCGCGGAGCTTCTCACGCCAACGTTGTCAGTGCGCGAGAGGCCAGTGAGGCCTTGCAGACGCTGTCGCAGGTGATCGGCCAAATGCGGCATATGAGCGAGCAGATCGCTACGGCCACTGAAGAGCAGGCGACCACCAGCGAGCTGCTGTCGCGCAGCCTGGTGACGATCGCCGATTCCGCGCAAAGCGCTTCGCAGAGCGCTCGCCTGGTCAATCAGCGCAGTGGCGACCTGGATCAAAGCGCCACGCGACTCAACGCGTTGGTCAGTCGTTTCAAGCTCTGAATCCGCCCGGTGGCGCGGTATACTGCGTCGCCGCAACCTCTCCCGAGGTTTCGTTCAAGTCATTGATTAAAAACAAAAAATAAATAGGCACGAGCGTCCATGGGTGACGCTCGCACGCCTGTGCGCCGCCTTGAAAATTGACTCGGATCATTAACATGCACTGGACGGATAAGCCCAGCAGTAGACGGATAGTTCGTAGGGGTGTGGGCACCTAATGTGATCGCTAGCTTCGCTATCAGCTTCCGGATAGCGATTTACGTATGGATCCGTCTCATGTCGAACCTTTCTACCCATGAACACATCCTCACGCAGGTTCCCGCACCAAGCGTGGGCGCGCGTCCGTTGAAGCTCATCGTGATGCTGCTTCCCTGGACCATCATCGCCGCGCTGCTGTGGGCCGGGCTCTTCATTCATCCACAGCCGGTGGGCGGTACCGTCGCAGCGTCCGCCCTCGAGCGCCGCGATCAGTTCTATGGCCTGGCAGAGTTGCCAGGCGGAGCGCTATTGGCCAGCGGTTCATACGGCAAGATCCTGTCGATCAGTCGCGATGGCCAGATCCGCCGCGTGAACACGCCAACCCGTAACACCCTGCAGGACATCGCTGTCTGGGATGCCGAGCATGCGGTGGCGGTCGGTAATGACGGGGTGATCCTGTTCAGTGTTGATGGCGGGCTGCACTGGGATCAGGCGGTCGATGTGCCGCGCTCGGAAACGGCTAACAAGCTCAACCGTGTCCGCCTCGGCGCTGACGGGCTGGCCATCGCCACTGGCGAGATGGGCGCGGTGTTGATCAGCCGCGATTTTGGCCGCCACTGGCAGCGTCTGCGTGACGAGGAGGATGTGGCGTGGAACGACGTGGCGATTCTCGACAACGGCCAACTGGTGTTGGTGGGCGAGTTCGGACGCGTGTTGCTCGGCAACCTCGAGACCGGGCAATGGCGAGAGGTTGAGTCGCCACTGTCCCGCTCGCTGATGGCATTGACGTTCCGCGATGCGCAGCACGGCATGGCGGTCGGCCTGGAGGGGGCTGTCATGGAAACCCGCGACGGTGGGCAGCACTGGGACGTTATCGACGTCGGCCTGCGCGATCACCTGTTTGATGTGGCCTGGCTGCAAGAGCAAGGCGTTTGGTTTGTCACCGGCGCGTTGGGGCGCTGGGCCAGTGGCGATGCCAAGGGTTGGCAATCCGGGACCCTCGATGCACAGAACCTGTCCTGGCATGTGCGGGCGCTGCCCGTGGCCGGCGGCCTTTGGTTGGCGGGTGCCGATATCGGTCGCTGGGACGGCAAGGTCTGGTCCCTGCTGAAGCCCTGAACCCCTAGTTGCGTAGTCTAAACGAGAGCTTTCCATGATCGAGCGTATAGCCGAATTCTGCATCCGGCGCGGTGCCTGGGTTGCCAGTGGCCTGTTAGGTATGACATTGGTGCTGGGCTGGTTCGCCCTGCACATCGAGGTTCGCACGGTATTCGAAGACATGCTGCCGTCACGGCATGAATACGTGCAGACCCACGAAAAATTCAAAGACACCTTTGGCGGCTCGAACATCGTCACCATTATGTTCGAGGTCGATAAGGGCGATATTTTCCAGGCCTCGGTATTGGAAAAAGTCCGTGAAGTGACATTGGGGCTGCGTGAAGTCTCGGCGGTCAATCCGTACCAGATCACCTCACTGGCCTCGAAGAAACTCAAGGAAGTCCGGGCGTCCACGGCGGGGATCGAAAGCCTGCCGCTGATGTGGCCGGACCTGCCGGCCAACGCCGAGGCCATGGCCGCGCTCAAGCAGGCCGTGCTGCGCAACCCCTTGGTCTATGGGCCTTATGTGTCCAAGGATCTGCAGGCGACGTTGATCACGGTCGACTTCATCGACAATCAGGTCAACTACAGCAAGGTCTTCCAGGAAATCCACAGCCTGATTGCCCGCGTCGATGATGGCACGGTGCATATCCGCGTGGTGGGCGATCCCATACTGTATGGCTGGGTAGGCCACTACCTTTCGGAAACGTTCCTGCTGGTCGGCATCGCGCTGCTGGTCACTCTGGTCATGCTGTTCGTCCTTCTGCGCACGTGGCGCGGGGTGCTGTTGCCGCTGCTCGCCGGTGCCGTCAGTGCATCCTGGGCCTTGGGCATCTGCCATCTGCTGAACATCAGTTTCGAGCCCCTGGTGATCGTGGTGGCGATGTTGATCACCTCGCGTGCCGTGTCGCACTCGGTGCAGATCGTCAACCGTTTCGATGATGAGTTGCAGCTTTTGCCGGCGCACGCGGACACGGCAAAAATCGCAGCTCGCGTCGCCCTGGCCGACCTGTTCAGGCCCGGCATGCTGGGGGTCATCGCTGACGCGGCGTGCATGGCGGTCGTCGCCCTGAGCCCGATCCCGATGCTGCAGAAACTCACGGTGCTTGCGGTGGTGTGGGTGCTGACCCTGACCGTCAGCGCCGTGATCCTGACACCGGTGATGCTCTCGTTCATCCGCAGGCCGCACGGGGTGGTGCATCCGCTCAACTGTATTCCGCTGCTGAATAAGGTGCTTGACCTGGCGACCTGCGTGACCTTGTCGCGCGCTCGTTACGGGGTGCTGGCGAGCACCTTCGTGGTGGTGGTGTGTGCGGGCCTTTATTCGCTGAACCTGAAAATCGGTGACGCCAATCCGGGTTCGCCGATCCTCTGGCCGAAGTCGGAATACAACGTCGATTCGGCGGCGATCAACGCGCGCTTCGAAGGCGTGGACCGCATGTTTGTGGTGCTGGGGGAAGACGGTCATCCAGGGCTGATCAAGAGCAACGAAGCCCTGCACGCGATGAATGGCTTTCAGCGTTTTATCGAGGCGCAGCCTGAGATCGGCGGCTCGCTTTCACTGGCCGATGTGCTGCCACAAGTCAACGTCAGCCTGCGCGAAGGCAACCCGCGTTACCTGGAATTGGGCGATACCAGCGCGATCAACGGCAGCCTGGTGGCCATGCTCGACTCGGTGTCCGAGCCGGGCGATATCTCGCGTTTTGCTGACGACCACTATGCCAACGGTGCCGTCACCGTGATGTTCCGGGATCGCCAGGGCGAGACCATCCGGACCGCCATGGCCCGGATCAAAGCGTTCATCGCGCAAAACCCGCTTGCCGAGGGGCAGTGGCACCTGGCGGGCGGACTGATCGGGGTCATGGCGGCGGTCAACGAGATCATCCTCTCCAGCCAGATCGAAGCCATTGCGCTGGCCCTGATGGTGCTGGCCCTGATCTGCACGGTTGTGTACCGCTCCTCGATGGCGGGCATGGTGTTCATGGTGCCGGTGATCATTTCCAACATGCTGACGTTTGCCTTCATGACCTGGAAGGGCATCGGCATGAGCATCAATACCGTGCCGGTCGCGGCCTTGGGGATTGGGCTTGGCGTGGATTACGCCTTCTACATCGCCGATCGCATCAAGGAAGAAATCGCCAACGGAAAAAGCGCCGAGGAGGCCGTGCGTATTTCCCTGCATTCGTCCGGTATGGGCGTGATCGTGACGGCCAGCGTGCTGATTTTGGCCACCCTGTTGTGGTGGGCGTCGTCGCTGCGCTTCCAGGCGGAAATGGGCCTGCTAATGGCGATCTGGCTAAGCGCTTCAGCGTTCTGCGCGCTGTTCGTGATGCCATCGCTGATCTACGTGTTCCGTCCTCACTTCATTTTTGGTGAGCGCGGACAGTCGCTAGCCGCCAGTCAGCCGAACACAAGGATTGAGCTGGGTTGAGGCGAAAAACAAAAACAAGAGCATTCATTCAACCGCTGCCATTACTTACTGGGGAGTACATCCATGGGCAATCCGATTCGGGGCATGCAACCACTGACCTCGTTCAACAGCATCGCGACGGCTATCGCACTGGGCGTGGTTGCCACGTCCGCGCTCGCTGACGATACCTTCACTTACGACGGTTACCTGCGCCAGGAAATGTCGTGGAACATGAAAAACTGGGAGGACACCCCCAGTTATAACGACCGCGGCAAGCTGTCGATGATGCGCAGCACCGCGCGCCTGAACTTGCAGTGGCAACCCGGCGACGACGTCTCTTTCGTCGCCAAGTTGCGCGGGGTGCGGGAGGTAGAGACCGACTTCCTCAGGCACTTGGAGAAAATGGGCGCCAATAACTATCACGAGGCCGACGGCACCGGCGATATCACCGACCTCTACGACAAAACCGACATCCGTGAGCTGTACGTGGATTTGCCGCTGGGCGAACGCACCAGGCTGCGCTTCGGTAAACAGCAGATCGCCTGGGGCGAGACGGATTTTTTTGCCGCCAACGACCTGGTGCATGGCTTCGACGATACCTGGCGCTCGTTTTTGGAGCCGGCCAACGAAGAGCTGCGCAAGACCAACATCATGGCCAAGTTCAACATCGATGTGCCGGAGTACAACGGCGGCATTGAACTGTTCGTGCGTCCGGGCTGGGACCGCAAGAATGACATCGGTACCGAAATCGACATCTACGGGGGGCGCTGGTCGAGTCAGCCCTATGCGGGCGTGGATTTTCGCAATATCGACCCGTACAACTACAAAAGCGACGAAGGCAGCGTCAATGACGTGACCGGTGGTATTCGTTGGAGCGGACTTTACGGCGACGCAAACTACTCGTTGTCGTACCTGAAAACCTACTACAACGCGCCGATTCTAAACCCGTCGAACAACCTCGCCCTGTTTGGCATGCCAGATGTCTCTTCAGGCGCAACCTCCAAAGGCACTGACCAGACACGTGGCCTGGCGGGTGAAATCATCTACCCGCTCGTCGACATCTTCGGCTTCACCGCCAGCCGTTACTCCGATCTGGCCGACGCGGTGTTCAGTACCGAGGTGGCTTATATCAAGGACGCGCCGTACCAGTTTCAAGCCAAGACGCCGACCATGCTCAGCCAGTACATCGCACCGGGTTTTGATGGCTATACCAAGAAAGATGTCGTTGCGATGATGCTGCGCATGGACAAGAACATCGCCGCCACGCAAACCTGGCTGGGCACCGAAAAACCGATGTTTTTCTCCGTGCAACTGTTCGACAAGTGGGTGCAGAACTTCGATAAGGACGACCAACTGCTGTACAGCGTGGGCTGGGGTGGCAAGGTCAAGGAGCACTCGGCCATGGGCACCACGATCTTTGATCTTAGCTACGCAAACGGGCGTGTTCGACCACAGCTCGTGCTCGGTGCCGATCTGAGCAACGGCGGTGGTTTTGCGGTGCCATCGGTGACCTTCGAGCTGTCCAGCAAAGTCCGCTGGAAAGTCGAATACGATGCTTTCTGGGATAGCGGGTCTCACGATTCCAAGAACTGTCAGCCGGGCAATCTGGCGACGTGTGACACCACCACGCTGTTTGGCTACTTCCATAACCGCGATCAGCTGTACACCAGCCTGACCTACCTCTTTTAAGTCCAATCGGAGACTCCATGATGGCTATGTTTTGTCATGCCCTACGCACCCCGTTCCTGGCCGGCCTGATCACTGCCTTCGGCAGCCTCGCCAGCCTGGCCATGGCTGCTGAAGTACCGGTGGGCACGGTTATTTCGGCGGCCAACCTCGATCATATCAAAGGCAATACCTTCGAAGGTCACACCATCGCCAGTCTGTTGACCGAGAAGATGGAATGGCGCATCCGCAACGATGGCTGGAAACTGCCGCTGGCCGCTTCCAAGGAAGTGCCGCTGGACCCCCGTTGGGTCAAAGCATCCAATGCCAACGCAGGCAAGACCTCGATCAACCGTCAGGAATGCCGTATCGACGGTTGGGGGGCGGGCGCACCGTTCCCGAACATCGACATGAAGGACCCGGAGGCCGCCGAGAAGATCGTCTGGAACTGGCACTTGGGGCAACTGGTGGGCGATGTCTCGCAAGTGCCGGGTTACACCCAAGTACTGATTGATGGCAAGAAAGGCGTACACGCAGAGCCGGTGGCTGAGTTCACCCGCTACGCCATGAGGGGGCGTCTGACAGGGGGCAGCACGGTTGAAGGGGATGGCAGCGAGCGCGGTCGGCAGTTGCTGTACTTCAAGTCGCCGTCCGACATGAAGGGGCTGGGCACTTACACGGTTATGTATGACTCGGCGAAAGTGAACAGCGTGTGGGCTTATATCCCGGCGGTCCGCCGCGTGCGCCAGCTGTCGGGAGGTGCCTGGATGGATCCGGTAGGCTCATCCGACCAGTTGCAGGACGATCTGGAAATCTTCAACGCACGTCCATGCTGGTACCCGGAGTACAAACTGCTGGGTAAACGCAGCATTCTGGCGGTGACTGCGAGCAAGACCGGGACCGATATCTGGAACAAGGAAGGTAAAACATTCGCCGAGCGTTATCCGGTGCTGCAGAACGAACCCCCTTACTGGAACATGAGCGGCAACAACTATGAAGTGCGTGAAGTCTACGTCATCGAAGCCATTACGCCGTCCATCCACCCTTACAGCAAAAAGGTGCTGTACATCGATGTGAAATACCCGCGTATTCACTACGGTGAGGCTTACAACCGCAAGGGCGAGTTCTGGAAGTTCATGGAGTTTCAGTCCTATGCCAACGTCACTGATGGCGATATCCGCACCACCGCCGGGGAAGTCATTGATTACCAGCGCAACCACGCGACGGTCTCGCTGATTGACACCTCCAGTTGGCGGACCAACTTCGTCGCCAAGCCCACCGACTTTTCGTTGCAGGCATTGCAGGGCGCGGGTCACTGACGTCTGACCCTCCATCTTTATCTGCGTCCGTTGCCCGCGCCCCTGGCGGTTCGGGTAATGGATGAGTCCCTGGTTCATTACTAATAGAACGATAATGACGGGGTCGCCTCGGCCTTGCGCCGTTCCTGCGACCCGAGGAGTACTGTGTGCCTTTGATGCAAGCAGCCCGTCTTCACGAAATAGGCGGCCGATTCATACTTGACCGTATCCCTGTGCCCTCTCCCGGTCCTCACGATGTGCTGATCAAGGTCGCGGCCAGTGGGGTCATTCCTAACCTGAAAAACGTCACCACCCATTTCCCTGAGTGGTATCCCTTTTTACCACTGCCCGAACTGCCCGCCATTTTTGGCCTGGACTCGGCCGGAACGGTGGCGGCGGTCGGTTCGGCAGTCACGGTGTTCAAGCCCGGGGATCGGGTCTACGTCAATCCGGGCATCGGCTGTGGCGAGTGTCGCTGGTGTCGTGAAGGGGATGCGCCGCGTTGCCAGGCCTATACCTTCATGGGTTACTTCGGATTCGGGCCGGGCTCGCAGCAGGTCTTCAAGCGTTATCCCTACGGCGGTTATGGCCAATACATGACGGCCCATGGGAACAACCTGGTGCGTCTGCCCGAGTGTCTGAGCTTTGCCCACGCTACCCGCTTTGGCTATCTGGGGACTGCGTATTCGGCCATTCGCAAGGCGGCCCTGCGCCCTTCGCAGAGCGTTCTCATTCTTGGGGCAAGTGGAACCCTCGGCGTCGGTGCGACCCTTCTTGCCCTGGCATTCGGTGCTGCGAAGGTCGTGGTCGTCGCCCGCGATGCCGACGCCCTGGAACGGCTCAAGACCCTTGATCCACGGCGTGTCATACCGGTGCTGATAGGGGGCGGCGCGATCCATGAGCAAGTGCTGGCGCAGGTACCGGGCGGCGTTGATGTGATGCTCGATACCCTTGGGGCCAAGGCTCCTGCGCACTTGTCGGTGGATGCCATGCAGGCCGTCGGCCGTGGCGGTCGGATCGTGCAGATTGGCGGCGTCGCCGGTCCTATCCCGATTGATCCTCACCCCTTTATGTGTGCGCAACTGCACTACATCGGCTCACTCTGGTTCACCACCGCAGAGGCCGAGGAAATGGCCTGCATGGTCGAGTCCGGCATCCTCGATCTGTCGCTGCTCGAGTCGCGCGCCTATCCGCTGGAGCGCCTCAACGATGCGTTGGACGATATCCAGACCCAGGGCAATGGCTTCAGCAATTTTCACATCGCTTACCAATAATCCAAGTGGGGGCGGCACAGTGGTGTACGTCACCCCGTCACAGTGGAGAACGCCATGATGCGAGCACAGCGTGTAGTGACTGGGCATGACGCCCAGGGTCGTTCCTGCGTCGTCAGTCACGGCCCGATTGCCGGGGACGAGTCCTTCACCCATATCCCGGGCTTTAGCGCCGCTCTGGTCTGGAAGGCCGATGCGCAGCCGCAAGTCGGTGGCGAGGCGCCGGATCCTCTCAGCCATGTGACTTCGGTGTTGCCTGCCGTGGCGGGCACCAGCTTCATTCTCGTGAGCTTTCCGCCGGAATCGACCAAGAGGTCGGTGGAGGCCGATCCACTGGCTGCCGATGAGATGAATCGGCGCGTTCCGGGTCTGGCGCAGACCTTCGAGGCGGATGCGCCGGGTTTTCACCGCACCGATACCATTGATTACGGCGTCATTGTCGACGGCGAGCTGACCTTGCTACTTGATGACGGGGAAAGTGCCTTGCTCAAAGCCGGTGATGTGGTGGTGCAGATGGGGACGCGACACGCCTGGCGTAACACCGGTAACAGTCCGGCACGGGTGATGTTCGTCATGGTCGCTGCCGTTCGTTGTTGATGTGATCGCAGGTCATTCCCAAGGGCAGATCGTCAGGGGCGATCAGTTCTCTGGGGTGTCTATAACTGTTTGATTATGTGGGGCTATTTTTAGGCTCGGCGCCAATCGCGTGAAGTTCTGAAGTGGGTGTTTCATCGGTCGTCTCAATACTGATATTTGCGCGTTCAGGCACGTTAAATGCTTGGTTCGAGGGGTGGTTATCCAAACCTGAGCCAAGTGATACTCAAACGGTGAGGCGCACAGGGTTCCTGCGAGGTGATTGCCTCGTGCCTTGCGACGATTGCACCTCGCTACGCACTGAAACCGTGCGTATTGGCGCAGGATGGGTGGCAAAGGGTTCAGCCAACGACTGCGATAACAAGAATGATCGGCGGCATGTACTGTCGATCTTATAAACCGTGTGTTAGTGCGATCTGGATGCCTGGCCAGGTCGCAGAGGGTTATTCATGGAACAGCTTAGTTTCCGCCCGGTCACTGCTCCTGAGGCCGTACTGGCGCGATACGAAATTTGTCGGACCCGTGACATTGAAGAGGCCCGCCAATGTGGCGAAAAAATATTCTGCGAAAACCACCTCTGTAACCTGGACGCCAAAACCTCGCTAGACGCCAGCATTTTTTACCGTCGGGCGGGGGGGATCGGCATTGGCCGAATGAGTTATGGCGGTGCCTTGACCATCAAGCCGGGCGTACTCGATACCTTTGCCTTGATCCAGATGCCGATCCGCGGTGAGGAGCAGATTCAGTTAGGCGATCAGAAAGTGGTGTGCAACCCCAGCATGGGCACGGTGATCAACGCCCACACGAAATCACTGATCAACCACCGTCCCAACACCGAAAAACTGATCATCCGTATCGAGCGCAGCCTGATCGAGCAGCATTGCCAGCAGTTGCTGGGCCGCACCCTGGCGAAAAACATTGAATTCGAGTCTGCCATCCCGATCGCGAGCGAATCGGGCGCACGCTGGTTGCGTATGGTGAGCTGGGTGTATGACTGCCTTTCGCTGGATGACGAGCTGTCGCCCTTGATGTCTGCCCAGTTGGAAAGCGGTCTGGTGCATATGCTGCTGACCAATCAACCGCACAACTATTCGGCGGAGATTTTGGCCGACGCGCCCTCGCTTGCGCCGTCGTTCGTCAAGCGTGTCGAACGCTACATCGAGGACCACGCGCACGAACCGATCACCATCATCGACATGGCCGAGCACGCGGGCGTCAGCAGTCGTTCGTTGTTCGCGGGCTTTCGGCGTTACCGCGATACATCGCCCATGCTGTACCTCAAGGAAATACGTCTGCGTCGCGTCAATGAAGAGCTGCTGCGGCTGAGTTCGGGCAACGAAACGGTCACCGCGGTTGCCTTTCGCTGGGGGTTCAATCACCTGGGGCACTTCACGACGGATTACAAACGCCGTTTCGGCGAAAGTCCTTCTGCAACCCTGGCGCGTTGAGCGCGCCGTCATCCGGCAGGCCCTGCATCTTTCTTGCGCTGCAAGGATAGGCGAAACGGTATCGGGATCGTCAGTCTTCCTGGAGGTTCTTAGGATGATTGCAACAGCGCCGCACAGGGCGGCGCCGATCCTGTTAGCAAGGGAATCCGTATGTCCGAGCAACCTATCATTCGTCGGCGCATCGTCAAAACCGGTATCAGTGATGCCCGTGTCAACAACTCCAAGACCCAAAGCCAATACCAACCTTACAAAGACGCGGCCTGGGGCTTTATCAATCACTGGTATCCGGCCCTGTTCACCCATGAGCTGGCCGAGGATCAGGTTGAGGGTATCCAGATTTGCGGCGTGCCCATTGTCTTGCGTCGCGTCAACGGCAAGGTCTATGCGCTCAAGGATCAGTGTCTGCACCGTGGTGTGCGTCTTTCCGAAAAACCGATGTGCTTCACCAAGAGCACTATTTCCTGCTGGTACCACGGTTTCACCTTCGATCTGGAGAGTGGCACCCTGGTGACCATCGTCGCCAACCCGGACGACAAACTGATTGGCACCACCGGCCTCACGACTTACCCGGTGCATGAAATCAACGGCATGATTTTCGTATTCGTGCGCGAAGACAGTTTCCCTGATCAAGATGTGCCGCCGCTGGCCGATGACTTGCCGTTCCGCTTCCCGGAAAACAGCGAAGTCTTCCCGCACCCGCTGTGGCCGGCTTCGCCGAGCGTGCTGGATGAAAATGCCGTGGCCCTGGGCATGCACCGCACCGGCTACGGTAACTGGCGCATCGCATGTGAAAACGGTTTCGACAACGCTCACATCCTGGTGCACAAGGACAACACCATCGTTCACGCCATGGATTGGGTGCTGCCCCTGGGCCTGTTGCCGGCCTCCGACGACTGCATCGCCGTAGTCGAGAACGAAACTGGACCCAAAGGGCTGATGCAATGGATGTTCACCGACAAGTGGACGCCGGTGCTGGAAAACGACCTTCTGGGGCTGAAAGTGGATGGCCTCAAGGGCCGTTTCTACCGGACCTCTGTGGTGCTGCCGGGCGTGCTGATGGTGGAAAACTGGCCAAGCGAGCACATGACGCAGTACGAGTGGTATGTGCCGATTACCGACGACACCCACGAGTATTGGGAAATCCTCGTGCGAGTGTGTAACACCGATGAAGAGCGTGAGAAAAACCAGTATCGCTACGACCGGGTGTACAAGCCTCTTTGCCTGCACGGTTTCAACGACTGCGATTTGTATGCCCGCGAAGCCATGCAGAATTTCTACACCGATGGGACCGGTTGGGACGATGAGCAACTGGTGGCGACCGATATCTCTCCGATCAGTTGGCGTAAGGTGGCTTCGCGCTGGAATCGCGGGATCGCTAAACCGGGACGTGGTGTTGCCGGTTCGGTGAAGGATTCCAGCCTGATCTTCAAGGACACCGCCGACGGTCATCGCCCAGGCTACAAAGTCCGTCAGATCGAGGACTGAGGTGACTGAGCCGGCGTTTTTCATCCCGCGCCGGCTCACTTTCGGGGGAGCCCTCTATGCCCAAGTCAAACCCGCCAGTCAGCCAGTTTTTATCGGTCGATGGCGTTCGTCTGCATTACCAAGTCGTTGGCCAAGACACTCCTCGATTGCCCGTCATATTTACCCATGGTGGTGGTCCGGGCAGCACGGCCTGGAGCAATTTTCGTCTGAGTGCCGAGACGTTCTCGGCTCGGCATCGGTGCTATTTCCTCGATTTTGCCCAGTTCGGCCGCTCGGATATGGTGCCGGTTCACGGGCCTGTGTTGAGTTGGCATGCACGTAAATTGCTGGGCTTCATGGACGCTCTTGGTCTGGAGCGTGTGCATCTGATCAACCAGTCTCTTGGCGGCGCGGTGGCTTTGCGTCTGGCCGTGGACGCTCCGCAGCGCGTTGGTCGGCTGATCAGTATCGGTGCGCAGCCCGTCGATCGCGGTGTCCTGCAACCGTTGCCGCTGTTCAGCAAGCAAGCGGCGACGTTGATGAGTGACTACTACCTCGCGGGTGACGGTCCGAGCCTCAGCAAGATGCGTGTGCTGCTGGGACGTTATGAGCTACACCGCGATGAACGGCTGGACGATGAAAACCTGCGCCTGCGTTTCGAGGCCAGTGATAACGCCGGCTTTATCCAACTGCTGCAAACCCCTGGTGCATTCGGCGAGTGGGAGAACCTGCTGCCAGTGCTGGATCGGGTTCAGGCTCCCACCTTACTGTGCTGGGGGCTTCATGACTGGTTTGGCGGTGTCGACGTGCCGATGATGATGCTCAATCGCTTGCCCAACGCCTGCCTGCACGTATTCGGCAACGCTGCCCACCACCTGCAGAGCGAGTGCCCGGATGAGTTCAATCGCCTGGCCTCGAGCTTTATCGGAGCACATGAATGAACCTGCCAAACGATCTGCATTACCTGGAAATGCATGAGCTGTCGCTGTTGATCCGTAGCCGCAAGTTGTCGCCGGTGGAGGTGACCGAAGCGCAACTGGCACGCATTGCCGAACTGGACCCAGGTCTGCACAGCTACGCCCGGGTGACGCCGGAGCTGGCCTTGCAACAAGCGCGAGCGGCGGAGCAAGAGTTGGCTGACGGTACCTGCCGCAGTCCGCTGCATGGCATTCCCCTGGCGTACAAGGACCTGTTCGACACTGCCCAGGTGGTGACCGCCGCAGGCATGCCGTTGCACGCGTCGCGCATCCCTGATCAGGATGCCACCGTCGTCTCGCGGTTACGTGACGCCGGCGCGGTGATGCTGGGCAAGTTGCAAATGACCGAGGGCGCGTTTGCTCTGCACCATCCCGACATTCCTGCACCGAACAACCCTTGGCACCCTGGGCATTGGGCCGGTGCGTCGTCCAGCGGTTGCGGCGTGGCCACCGCGGCGGGACTGTGTTACGCCTCGATCGGTAGCGATACCGGCGGCTCGATTCGTTTCCCCTGTGCCGCCAACGGCCTGACCGGATTGAAGCCGACCTGGGGGCGAGTCAGCCGCCAGGGGGCCTTTGAACTGGCCGCCAGCCTCGACCACGTCGGGCCGATGACTCGCAGTGCGCGCGATGCGCTGTTCCTGCTGTCTACGATCGCCGGCCATGACCTGCTCGATCCCACCTCCCAGCCCAGCGTGTGCCTGGAGGTTCCCGGCATCGACGACAGCTTTCGCGGGTTGCGCGTCGGGATTGACGAGCGTTGGCTCAGCGATGGCGTGGACCCGGTGATCCAGCAGGCGTTGCAGCAGGTCATGGCGATGATCCGTGACGGTGGCGGCAAGTTGCTGAGCATTCGGATGCCCGACACGCGCGCCGTCAGCCAGAATTGGGAGGCCCACTGCGGCGTACAGACTGCTGTGGCGCATGCCGATACCTACCCGCTGCACGCCAGCCAGTACGGCCCGGCCTTGCGGCGGCTGATCGACGGCGGGCGCGAGTTGAGCGGCATGGACTATCAGCGAATCCTGTTGGACGCTCAGCGATTCACCGGGCAGCTCGAGGTGCTGTTGTATGAACTGGACTTGCTGCTGGCGCCGGTTCAACCCTATGCCGCGCCAACCCACGAGCAACTGTCCAGCCTGGCATCGGACCCTGAGGCCAACCGTCGCCTGATCCAGTTCACCGCCCCTTTTAACGTCAGTGGTCATCCCTGTATCAGCCTGCCGATTGGCCTGACCGCAGGCGGTCTGCCGATGGGCGGGCAGTTCATCGGGCGCAAGGGCGGCGAAGCCACGCTGTGCCGCGCGGGTATGGCGGTGCAGCGGGTCAGCGATTGGCATCGCCGACGACCGCAGCGACTGACATGAGGTGCAACGATCCCTTGTCCACTCACTGAGTTTTTCGGATCAGCGCTACGCCATCGGCGTTCGCGAGGAGCGGGTATGAGCGAAGGTGTATTGATGTGATGCCCTCGACCGAGTTGCTCGAGTACCAGCACTTGCAGGCGCTGCGTTCGCACGATCTCGACGAGGTGCGCGAGATGGTGTCGTCGATGTTTTGCGAACATCAACTGCTGGCCAAGGGAGGGGAGCAGCTCAACTACCGCCACGCGCACCTGCGCACGGGACGCCTGAGTTTCAGCCAGATGAGCTACGGTGCCCAAGTGAACGTCGAGCCCGGTAACTTGGGGGATTTCTACCTCGTCCAGTTACCGTTGGCGGGCAACGACTTGCAATTCATTGGCGGTCGTGAGCTGTACAGCAACCATCGCTACGGCTCTGTGCATGCGCCGGACGAAGCCTTGGAAATGAACTGGAGCCGCGACTGCCGCAAGCTGGTGGTGCGTTTCGACCGTGAGGCGCTGGAGCAACACGCAGCCAGCATGTTCGGACGCTGCCTGCACAAGCCCGTGGAATTTCACCCCACCATGAGCCTGGATCACCCGGCCTGTGCGGCCTGGAGCAGCAGCGCGCAACATATCTTTGCCGAGATGCAACGCTCGCCGCAGTTGTTTGACCTGCCGCTGATCCGTACCCAGTTCGAACAGACGTTGATGACCACGCTCCTGAGCTGGCAGCCCCACAGTTTGCGTTGTGAGCAGGCGCAGGCCCTGCATCGTCTGCTGCCGCGTCATGTCAAAGCGGCAGTCGATTACATGCAGGCTTACCCGGAACAGCCCATCACCATCGAGACCCTCGCGGCGGTCAGTGCGGTCAGCGGACGCACGCTATTTGCCGGGTTCGAAAAGTTTCTCGGTCTGAGCCCCATGCGCTATCTGCGTGACATCCGCCTGGAGCGCGTGCGCCAGGATCTGCTCGACCCCGGGCAGTCGCACAGCGTCACCGAAATCGCCACGCGCTGGGGGTTCTTCCAGCTGGGGCGACTGGCCGCCGATTACCGTCGGCGTTACGCCGAGACGCCCAGGGAAACACTGGTTCGCGCGCGAGGGTCGGGGGTCATGCAGGGCCGGGACCCTCGGCGTTAATTTCCGCACTTTACGCATACCCGCTGCGCAATGCGCATATTGCCTGTGCCTGCGCTGCTCCACATTGGCTGTACGGACTGCATAGCGTCGTCCGCATAACCACAACGGAGCGAAACCTCATGAGAACGATCACAATCGTCGGTGCCGGGCAGGCAGGTCTACAACTTGGCATTGGTTTGCTGCAGCAGGGCTACACCGTCAACCTGGTGTCCAACCGTACCGGCGAGCAAATCGCGGCGGGCAGGGTGCTGTCCAGTCAATCCATGTATGACATGGCGCTGGGTTTTGAGCGTGAGCTGGGCCTGGCGCTGTGGGATGACATTTGCCCGCCCACCATGGGCGTGCATATGCGCGCGGGGAATGGCGAAGGCCTGGGCGTGGATTGGCGGGCCCGTATGCAGGCGCCTGGTCAGTCGGTCGACCAGCGCATCAAGATGCCACGCTGGATGACGGAGTTTCAGCGCCATGGCGGCAACCTGATCATCGAAGAAGCCGGTCTGGCTGAACTGGAACGTTATGCCGAGAGCAGCGACCTGGTCATCGTCGCCAGCGGCAAAGGCGAGATCGGCGCCTTGTTTGAGCGTGACGCCGAACGTAGCGTATTTGATCGTCCGCAGCGCACCATTTCATTGACCTACGTGCATGGCATGCTTCCACGCAGCGACTACAGCGCGCTCAATATCAACATCAATCCGGGCGTTGGCGAGTACGTCAATTTCCCCTGCATTACCCATACCGGCCCCGGCGACATTATCAACCTGGAATGCATCGAAGGCGGCCCGATGGACCGCTGGGGGGAGGTCAGCACCCCGGCCGAACACCTCGAATTGGCGGTGGAGTTGATCCGCGAATTCTTCCCCTGGGAGGCACCGCGCTGCGAAAACCTGCGCCTGACCGACGAGCTCGGCACGCTGGTCGGCCGCTTGACGCCCACGGTACGCAAGCCGATCGGTGTGCTGCCTTCCGGGCGCACGGTGCTGGGCATGGCTGACGTGCTGGTGCTCAACGATCCGATCACAGGGCAGGGGTCGAACAACGCCAGCAAGTGCGCCAACGTGTACATGCAGGCCATTCTCGAACGCGGCGAACTGAACTTTGACGATAGCTGGAAGCAGGCAACATTCGAACGGTACTGGGACTATGCCCAGTGGGTCGCGCGCTTCACCAATACCCATCTGTTGCCTCCATCGGAATCCATCCTGCGGGTGTTCGCCGCCTGTGCGCAAAATCCGCAAATCGCCTCGACCGTGGCTAACGCATTCGACGATCCAAAGAGCCTTCGGCCCTGGTACTACGACCTGCAGGAAGCCGAGCGCTTCATCGACAGTTTCGCCGTGGCGGAGGGCGTCTGAGATGGCGGCTTTCATCGCTGGTAAACGGCGTGTCTCCGGCATCGCTACGACGCTGTTTTTAGCGGGGGTCCCCTGTCACTTCGCCCAGGCCACCCAGGGCACGTTCCCGCATGGCTATGGGGTCAAATCCGAGGGCATGGGCGGCGTGGTGCTGGCCTTGCCTCAGGATGCACTGGTCGGCGCATCGAACCCGGCCGGCATGGTGTGGGTCGGTGATCGTTTGGATGTGGGCGCGGCCTTTCTAAAGGTCGACAACGGCGTGGACTTCGCGGGCAAAAAAAACAGCGGCAGCGCAGACAATGATCTGTACATCATTCCCCAGCTGGGTGCGAACCACATGCTCGATGAGGTCAGCAGTGTCGGCGTTTCTGTGGTGGGGAACGGTGTCGGCACGGACTATAGCCGCCAGAGCAACGTGGGTGGCCTGCAGAGTCCCGGCTCCACGCTTCAGCAGATGGTGGCGACCCTCAGCTATGCGCGCAAGATTACCGAGCGACACAGCCTGGGCATCGGCCTGCTGTTGATAAGGCAGCAGCTTGATATCGACGGCACCGGCAGCATCGGCTTGCCGGAAGGGCGCGACGAGTCCTACGGCAGCGGTGTGCGCGTGGGCTATCTGGGGCACATCACTGATGAGCTGAGCGTCGGTGCCAGCTACGCGACGCGTGGCTACATGTCGAAAATGAAGCATTTCGACAAGCTGCTGGCGGAGGGGGGAGACCTCGATATGCCCTCCACCTATGGCGTCGGGCTGAGCTACCAGCGCGGTGACTGGACGCTGGCTGCCGACGTGCAAAAAATTCTCTGGAGCGATGTGAAGGCCTATGGCAACCCCGGCGTAGGCCGCGCCACGGGGGCGCCGGGCGATAGCGATGGTCCGGGTTTCGGCTGGCGTGACCAGACGGTGTACCGCGTGGGTGTGGCGTACGACGCCACGCGTGATCTGACCCTGCGCGTGGGCTACAACGACGCCAACCAGCTGCTCGATAGCCGCGACGGCTACCTCGGCACGCTGGCACCCTCCGCCAACCATCGTCACGTCACGTTGGGTGCCACCTACCGCTTGGGCGGTGGCAACGAAGTGTCGTTCGCCTATGCGCGATCGTTCATGGACAAGGTGGCAGGAAATGGCCAGGGACCGGATGCCGTGAGCTCGCCGTACATGAGCCAGCATTGGTTGTCGCTCAGCTACGGCCTGACGTTCTAAGGGGGATGTGCGAATGATTGACGCCACAACTTTACGTCAGGCCCTCGGCCACTTCGCCACCGGCGTCACTGTCGTGACGACGCGGGATGTCGCGGGGGAGCCCATCGGCGTGACGGCCAGCAGTTTCAACACGGTCTCGCTAGACCCACCGCTGGTGCTCTGGAGTATCGGCCGCAATGCCTTGAGTTACCCGGCGTTCTCAATGGCCGAACACTTCGCCATCCATGTGCTGGGTGACGAACAGCAGGCGTGGTCGAACCGTTTCGGCCGGGCATCGGAAGCCAAGTTCAGTGGTCTGGACTTCGGCGAAGGCGTTGGCGGTGTGCCGCTGCTGCATGGCTGTCCCGCGCGTTTCGAGTGCCGTATCGAGCACCGTTATGACGGCGGCGACCACCAGATCCTGGTCGGGCGGGTGCTGCGCATGGCGCTGGGGGCGGAGGACGCCCGCCCGCTGTTGTTCCATCGCGGGCGCTACGCCGGGTTGGATGCGCTGCCCAGGGGATGACGGCATTCAGCGCGTTCACGGCAGCCAGCGATGGCTGCCGTTTTTGCAAGAAGCTGCGCTTTTGGGATAACCGCGTAGCTCAACGGAGCGCAGTCAGCGGTGGCTACTTCCTAATATCGAGCACATGACCAGCCCCTCCGGAGCGCTGGTGGTTTGCTGCCACCACGCTTCAGCAAGGCTTCGCCAGAACCACGCAATTCCCGTACTCCGGTGGAATCCTGTTTATGAATGAACCAGTGCATCAAGTCACCCTGAACTTTGCCGATGGCGTCACCCGCAGCTTTAGCGTCGCACCGAACAGCAATATTCTCGACGCCGCCATCGAGGCGCACATGCCGGTGCTCTTCCAGTGCCGCTCCGGCAGTTGCTCAAGCTGCATCAGCACCCTGACAAAAGGCGAGGCGCTCACCCGTCCGGGCGCCAGCTCGACCTTGCTGGCCAGTGAGTTCGCCGCCGGCCAGCGCCTGCTGTGCGTCTGCCAGGCCGAGTCCGATTGCACCTTCGATCTCGGCTACGGCAGTGAAGTCGGCGCCAGTGCGGCGCATGAAGTGCATGCGTTTATCGACTCGGTCGAACGTATCGCCAGCAACGTGATGCGCGTGACGCTGGAGTTGGCCGAGGGCGAATGGATGGAGTTCCGCCCGGGCCAGTTCATGCAGATTGTCGTGCCTGGCCTGGGTGTCCTGCGCAGCTACTCGCCGTCGAGTACCCAGCAGAACTTGCCGAAGATGGAGTTCCTGATCCGCCTGATACCGGGTGGGGCGATGTCCGAGTATCTGGAAACCCTGGCCGAGTCTGACCAGATCCTGAGCCTGAGCGGCCCGTATGGCGCGTTCTTCCTGCGTGATGAGCACAAACGTGCGCCGCATATTTTTGTCGCGGGCGGCACCGGCCTGGCGCCGATCCTGTCGATGATCGATGCCCTGCGGCAGGGCGGCGGGCGTAAGCCTCCGATGCTCCTGACCTTCGGCTGCGCGGTGCCCGAAGCGCTGTTCTCGCTTGAGGACATCGAGTTGCGTCAGCAATGGTTGCCGTTCCTCGAGACGCGCATCTGTGTCGACCGTGAAGCCACCGACGGCCTGCATCAGGGCAGCCCGGTCAGTGCGCTGCGCGAGGGTGATGTCAGCCATCCCGACACTGTGGCCTACCTGTGCGGTCCACAACCCATGATCGACGCTGCCACCCAGCGCCTGATCGAACTGGGCATGAAGTCGCAGAACATTTTTGCCGAACAGTTCGTCGCCAGTCATTGAGGAAGCATGCATGAAACCTACGATTTCACTGCCATTTTCGGCCCAGCAGGCGCAGTGGTACGAGCAGGCACGTGCCAGACTCAATCCCCAGCGTCTCCAGCAGCTGTTGTTTGATATCAGCAATATCCACAGTCCGACCGGGGCGACCCGCCAGGCCAGCGAGTTCATGAATCGCCACTTGCAAGGCATCGGCATGAAGTCGCGTTACTACCCGATGAGCGACATCACCGGCAACGTGGTCGGTGAATTCCGTGGCAGTGGCGGGGGCGCGACGGTGTTGTTGTATGCGCCGATCGACACCCACCTGGACCGTACGCCCGGCGAGGAGGTGCTCACCGGCGAAGGTCAGGAAGCCGACCTGCAACCCTTCGCGCAGAGGGTCGATGACTGGGTGTTCGGCCTCGGCTCGTCGAACCCCAAGGCGATGATTGCGACCTTGACCGAAGTCGCCACCGCGTTGATCGATGCGCAGGTGCCGCTACGTGGTGACTTGCTGCTGGGGATGGCTGACGGCGGCATGCCGGTGGACATCAGTGCGCGTCACGCGGGGATGTCCAATGGGGTGATCCACCTGCTCAATCGCGGCCTGTACCCGGACTTCGCCATCATCATGAAGCCATGGAACTGGGTGTACCACGAGGAGCCGGGCATGGCCTGGTTCAAGCTCAAGGTCTACGGCACCCTCGGCTATGCAGGCGTGCCCCATGACACGCCGGGTTTCCGCAGCTCCGTGGTGCCTTCAGCCACGGTTATCCAGGCGTTGCAGGAATGGATCCTGGCGTACACCCAGCGCAACACCAGTGGTGTCATCGAGCCCCACGGCTGGATCAGCGGGGTGCGCTCTGGTGACGTCGAACGCCCGGCGTTCCCGAGCGCGGTCACTGAAATATTTTTCGACGTGCGAATCAATCCGCGCGTCAGCCCCGGTGATGTGAGGGCGCAGTTCGCTGAATTCATCGACGACCTGAGGGTGCGCTTTCCTGCGCTGGATCTGGGCTGGGAGATGTACGGCTCGGTACCGGGCGGGACCACCGATCCGCAGAACTGGATCATCCAGTCATGCAAGCGGGGTTGGGAGTTCATTGAGCAACGCCCTCACGGCATGCCCGACATGCTCGCCGGTCAAACCGATGGTGCCGCGCTACGCCGGTATGGCGTGCCGACCGCGCGTATCGGTTGGCCTTGGCCCGCGACCGGCGCACCGCTGCCGGTGGCCGAGGGGTTGGGCGGCATGGGCGCGACCTATGTCCCCGACCTGATGCCCTGCGCCGAGAAAATTCTCTATGCGTTGATCGACACCCTCACGCGTCCCCGTGAAGAACTGGGTCTGTGAGCATGAGGAGCGAATGATGAAAAAGCGCATCAAGATGATTTTCCCGGTTCCGATGAGTGAAGCCACGCGCCCGTTGGTGGAATCCCAACTGCCCGTATCGCTGATGCGGCCCGACATCGACGTGAGCTTTGTGGGCGCGGGCCAGGTGATGACCCTGGCCGACAGTTATTACGACATGGCGCTGATGGAACTGGCGGTGATCGAAGCCGGGATCAAGGCTGAGGACGAAGGTTACGACGCGGTGTGCGTGAATACCGTCAGTGACTCCGGCCTCTCGGCGCTGCGTTCGCGCTTGTCGATTCCGGTGCTGGCACCCGGTATCGCCGCGTTCCATACCGCCTGCATGCTCGGACAGAAGTTCAGCATCCTGACCATGTGGCCGCGCTGGTACCCGCTGTACCGCAAGACCCTCAAGGAATACGGCTTGGAAGCGCGTCTGGCGTCGATCCGCTCGATTGATGTGCGCCCCGACACGCAGGCGTTGCTGGAAGGCAAGGAAGAGGTGGTCTTCGCCAAACTGCTGGACGCGGGAAGGCTTGCCATTGAGCAAGACGGTGCCGATGTGATTGTGCTCGGCTCGACCACCATGCACCAGGCGCACGCCTATCTCGCCGAGCATCTGCCGGTGCCCGTGCTCAACCCAGGGCTGATCGCTTACAAGATGTGCGAAGTACTGCTCGATCTGGGCCTGTGCCACAGCAAGATCGCCTACCCAAGCCCGGAACAGATAAAGGACACAGCCTTCAGTCGCTGAAGTCTGTGCCAGGAGTACTGACATGACAGTGTTTGAATCTGCAAGCGTTGAGGTTTTGACCGATCTGACCATCGCCGAGGCGTCTGAGGCTTTTCGCAACGGCGTACTGAGTAGCGTCGAGCTGGTCCAGGCGTGCCTGAAGCGTGCTGAGGCGGGCAAGTCGCTCAATGTATATGTGACCCTCGACCGCGTGGGCGCTTTGCAGGCCGCCCAGGCCGCCGATGCGGCACGCCAGGCGGGCGAGCCGCTCAAGCCGCTCAGCGGTATCCCGATTGTCATCAAGGACAACATTCACGTTGCCGGGCTGCCGTGTACCGCAGGCTCGCCGGCATTCGCCGGTTTTGTACCGAGCGAAGATTCACCCAGCGTGCAGAAACTGCGTGACGCCGGGGCGATCATTCTCGGCAAGACCAACATGCATGAGCTGGCGTTCGGTGCCACTGGCTATAACGGTGCGTACAACACGGGCAGCGAGGTGGGCGTGCGCAACCCATACGACGGCACGCGTATCGCAGGGGGGTCATCCTCTGGCAGCGCCGCAGCATTGGGCGCACGTATGGCCCTGGCGGCGTTGGGCACCGACACCGGCGGCTCGATGCGCATTCCGCCGGCGCTCAATGGCTGCGCTTCGCTGCGCCCAAGCGCGGGGCGCTACTCGGACCGTGGCGTCATTCCGATTGCCCGCAGCCGCGACACGGTCGGACCGATGGCGCTGTGCATGGCCGACGTCGCACTGCTCGATGGCGTGATCACCGGTGAGTACGCAATGCCCTCAGTGTTGCTGGGAGCCTTGCGCCTGGGCGTGCCGAGCGAGTTTTGGGACAACCTCGATGAAGACACCTACGAGCAGGCCATGGCCGCGGCAGAAACGCTGCGCGGCCATGGTGTGACCCTGGTGCCCATCGAAGATGCCGGCCTGCACGCGCTGAACGCGCCGGTTGGTTTCCCCGTGGTGATCCATGAGGCCTACGACTGCATGGTCGACTACCTGCGCGACTACGGGCATGCCCAGACCATCGAGCAGCTCGCCGAGAAAATCTACAGCCCCGATGTGCGTTGGATTTATGAGCATTGGGTCATGCCACGCAAAATGCCGGTCGACGATCAGTTGGTGGATGTTGCACCGGCGTATCACGTTGCGCAGAACGGCGGCCGCCAGGCGCTGCTTGAGCGTTACCAGACGCTCTTCGAACGACATCAACTCGACGCGCTGCTGTTTCCCACGACGGCAATCGTGGCGCCGTTGGCCAACGACGACGTCAACCAGCCAAGTGTCTTCGGGCGCCTGATCCAGAACACCGAGCCGGCCGCTAGCGCGGGACTGCCGTGCATTCAGTTGCCCGTCGGGCTGGGCAACCGAAGCGGTTTGCCTGTGGGCATGGAGTTGGATGGTCCGCCCGGTTGCGACCGCCGCCTGCTGGCGATCGGTCAGTTGCTGGAAGGCCTGTTTGGCCGAGTGCCACGGGCTTGAAGCGCGTGATCGGAGGCGGCATGAGTCGGGACAGTCTGTGGCGTGACAAGGTGGTCATCGTGACCGGGGGCGGCAGTGGGATAGGCCACGATGTTTGCCTGGCGCTGGCACGTGAAGGCGCACGCGTGGTGATTGGCAATCGCACGGCGCAGTCTGGCCAGGCGGTGGTCGCGCAAATCCTCGCCGACGGTGGTCAGGCGTTGTTTCGTGCCACCGATGTGTCCTGTGCGGCGGATTGCCAAGCCTTGGTCGCGCTGGCCATGAACACCTACGGTCGCCTTGATGGCGCCTTCAATAATGCGGGGCTGCAGCGCGACTTCAATGATGTGCATGAAACCCCGATCGCAGACATGTCCGAAGTCATCGACATCAACCTCAAAGGGGTGCTGTACATGATGAAGTATGAGACCGCCGCGATGCTCGAGTGCGGTGGCGGCGCCATCGTCAACAATGCCTCGATCTTCGGCCTTAAGGGCATGCCCAAGATCGCCAGTTACGTTGCCGCCAAGCACGGCATTGTCGGGGCCACCCGCGCCGTAGCACTGGATTACGCGACGCGTGGGATCCGCGTCAATGCCATCTGCCCCGGCCCGATCAAAACGCCCAGTTTCGACCGGGTCACCGCGGGCGACGAACACATGTACGACGAAGGCGTTCCCATGCACCGCATCGGCCGTCCTGATGAAGTGACCTCGGCGGTGCTATGGCTGCTGTCGGAGCAATCTTCTTATGTCACGGGCACGGCCCTGTCGGTGGATGGCGGCATGTCGGCCGAATGAACCGTTCTGATCAGCAATGGCCAAAGGAGAATAATAAATGATCAATGCTTTGAGCTACGTGGTGGTGCAAACCCCGCACCTCGATGCCTGGATAGCGCAGGCCCGGCACCACGTCGGGTTGCATGTCGATGTGGTCGAACCCGGTGTCTGCGTGCGTTTGCGTGCGGATGAGAAGGTTCAGCGCTTGCTGGTCAGCGCCTGCGAGGGCGAGTCGAGCATGGGCATGGGGTTCGGAGTGCTCGATGCCGCCGCGCTGGAGAATACCCGGCAGGCCCTTGAGGACGCCGGTTATCCGACCACCGCCGGGACCGCTGAAGAGCTGCGCTTGCGGGGGGTGGAGGGCATGGTGCATTTCACCGATGCGGACGGTGTGCGCCTGGAAGTGGCCTATAGCCTCGCCGATGCCGAGACTGCGTTTGTACCGGGGCGTCCTCTGGGGGGCTTCCGCACGGGCGATATGGGCCTGGGGCATGTTGCGCTGATCACCGAGCACTTCGATGAGCTCAGCCACCTGTACCGCAACGTATTGGGCTTCAAAGTCAGCGACCACACCCAGGCACCCTTTCGCGTCGAGTTCCTGCACTGCAATCCGCGCCATCACACCCTCGGCCTGGCATACACCGGCGGTCCGGCGAAGATCTACCACCTGATGCTCGAATACAACGATTTTGACGACGTCGGGCGCGCCTACGACATGGCTCTGGTCAACCCCGAATGCATCGGGGTCACGCTGGGTCGGCATATCAATGACCACGTCACCTCCTTCTATTTGAAGAACCCGGACGGCTGGATGTTCGAGCTGGGTTGGGCCAGCCGCACGGTCGGCCCGGACTGGGGCGTCGAGGAGCTGCAAGGCATGAGTCTGTGGGGCCATGACCGCACATGGCTGCCGGACGACAAGCGCGAAGAAGCGCGACAAATCCTCAAGCGTCTGGCCGATCAGGGCGTGCGTGCCCCGGTCGTGACCACTGCGCAAACCGCTAAGGCCAAACAATGACTGCACACTCTCAAGCTGCCTCGCCGGAAATGGCCAACCGCATTCAAATTGGCGAATGCACCCTCAACTATCACGATCAGGGCGAAGGCGATGTGATTCTGTTGATCCACGGCTCAGGCCCGGGCGTGACCGGCTGGGCTAACTGGCGCGGAGTGATTCCAAGCCTGTCCCAGCGGGCGCGGGTCATCGCTCCCGATATGCTCGGCTTCGGCTACACCCATTGTCCGTCGCAGTGGAAACTGGAGCCTGCCATTTGGGTGCAGTCACTGATCGGCTTGCTCGATGCGCTGGAGATCAAACAGGTATCCATTGTCGGCAACTCCTTCGGCGGCGCCATCGCCCTGGCACTGGCCAAGGCGTTTCCCCTGCGCGTCAAGCGCCTGGTGCTGATGGGCGCTGCCGGCCTGTCGTTCCCGATCACCGACGGGCTGGACAAGGTATGGGGTTATCAACCGTCGTTGCAGGCGATGCGCGGGCTGATGGAGGTGTTTGCCTATGACCACAGCCTGATCAACGACGACCTGGTCAGCATGCGCTATCAGGCGAGCATTCGCGACGATGTGCAAAGCCGCTTCGCCCAGCTGTTCCCCGCACCGCGCCAGCAAGGCGTGGAAATGCTTGCGCTGGCCGAAGAGGATTTACGCGCGTTGCCACACCAGACGTTGCTGATCCACGGCCGCGAAGACAAGGTCATCCCGCTGGAGCTGTCCGAGCGCATGTTGCGCCTTATTCCCCATTCCCAGATGCACGTGTTCGGCGAATGCGGGCACTGGGTTCAAATCGAAAAGGCCCAGGCCTTCAACCGCCTATTGGTCGACTTCCTGGTCGATCCACCGGCCAATGCAGGAGCATGACCATGAACCGAGAAACGATTAAGGGCCGCTGGTCCATCCAATCCTGGGAGCAGTTATATGACGATGGCCGGGTGGTGTGCCCAATGGGGACTGAACTGGAAGGCTTTATTGAATACAGCGACTTCGGCATGTTTTGTGTGGTGGCCAAGAAAGGCCGCGAGCCATTCCTGACGGGCGGGCAGTGGTCGGCTGTGGATGCCGAGAAGGCGGCCGCCTACAGCGGCTACCTGACTTACGCGGGTGACTTCGACGTCGCAGGCAACACGATCACCCACAAGGTGCGCTACAGCATCTTTCCCAATTGGGTCGGCGGTAGCCAGCAGCGTATCGCCGAACTCGATGGCGACACCCTGTCGCTTACGGCGCGCCTTGAAGAAGGGACCCGCGAAGCCCGCACCGCGCGCTTGATCTGGACGCGTACCGCGGCTGCCGCAAGTTGATTGATGTTCGGCACGCGGCGCTGTGGCGTGCCGATTTTTTCTGATTTCCGAGACGCTGATTGTGCGAAGTGCCGGATAAACATTCGGTGCTATCTGAAGGCCCGGGTTGGCGGTTCAGCTTGCAGGTGCGCTGTCGAAAATCATGTCCCGCATCAGTTCACTCGCGCCGGTGGCTATCCCAGCGGCAGAAGCTGATTCTGCAGGGGCTGGCGCACCTGTAGGGCGAATTTCCGATAGCTGTCGCTCAGGTAGGGGGTGGGCATGTTCGGTTCGCTTTTATTTCACCAATATCACTTGGAGTGCCGAGATGCCTGTCGGTCAGGCAGCCGGGAATTCTGAATACTGCGTTCGGGGTGCCAGCTGCGGCCCAAATCTCGTCGAACGTCAGCAGGTCTTCATCGACGAACAGCTTCACCTCTTGCTTATAGTTGCAGGGCTACATCGCCCGGGAAATTGGCATCAGCCTGATCGCCTACCGCATGGTGCAATTGGTGCTGGCGCCTTTCATGCGGCGCCTGATGAAGTGGCTCAAGCCGAAACTGATGGTCGCCAGCGGCTTTTTCATCGTGGTCCTGGGGGCTACCTCGGCACGCACCTGGATGTCGATAGCGCCGCCAATGTGATCATTCCTTCCACGGTGGTACGAGGCATTGGACAGCCGCTGATCATGGTGGCGCTTTCGGTGCTGGCGGTGTCCGGCTTGGCCAAAGATGAAGCCGGTTCCGCTTGCGCCTTGTTCTCGATGCTGTGCAACCTTGGCGGGGCAGTGGGCACCGCAGGGCTGACGCGGATCGTCGCAATGTGCGAGCGCTTTCACTCCGAGCGGGTTGGGGAATCGATCACGCTATTTTCCCCGTCCTTGCTGGACCGCAAGGACCGTATGAGCAGTGTGGTGGAATATGAACAGTCGACTCGCCGAGTATGATGTGTCTGTGGATATCTAACGTAGACGGTGTCGACCCACCCGCGCAGCGCAGGCTGCACGGGTGGGGTCACGATGACTCAGCAGTGAACAGGGAGGTACATTACCGATGGTCAGCTCAGCCTTGCGGATATGGTGTGCAGTCAGTGTGCTGTGTATGGCTTCGTTCACGATGGTGACGTCCGAGTTCGCCCCCATTGGTTTGTTGTCGCAGATCTCATCCGCCCTCGGTCAACCTCCATCCACCGTCGGGCTGACGGTGACGTTGTACGCATGGATCGGGGCTGCCAGCGGCTTGCTCTCCAACTGGCTGAACCGCTGGATTCCCCGCAAGATGCTGTTGGTCGCATTGATGCTGATACTGGCCCTATCCAACGGCCTGGCAGCATTATCCCCCGGATTTTCGACGCTGCTCGGCGCCCGCGTCGTCGGCGCATTGGCCCATGGCGTGTTCTGGGCAATCGTGGCTGCCACTGCCGCGCATATCGTGCCGCTGCATCGCATGGGGCTAGCCACCTCAATCGTGTTGGGCGGCATCACGATCGCCACTGTCATGGGCGTTCCGTTGATCAATCTGGTGGGTCAATACGACGGTTGGCGCACGGCCTTTGTGTGCCTGGCGTTGATGTGTGTCGCCAGCGCGGCTGCGATAGCACTGGTGCTTCCCACCACGCAGATTCATTCGCTTGCCAAGGGGGGCGGGTTTGCCGCAGTGCTGCGGCGTAAAGATCTGTTGATCACTTACGTCATCACCGGGCTGACAGCGGCTGCGCATTTTGGTGCCTACACCTTCGTCGAGCCGTTCATTGGCCAAGTACCCGGGATTACGGCGTACTTGATTGCTGTCTTGCTGTTCGCCTTCGGGGCCGCAGGTTTTCTGGGCAACCTGCTGAGTGCGTTGTTTATTGATCGCTACTTGAACGTTTTCATTCTGATAGCGTTGATTGCGATGGCATTGGCTTTGATGATCTTGGGCATTTACGGTCCGCTTCTGGGTATCGCGCCGGTGGTTATCTTGCTGGTGATCTGGGGTGTGGCCATTTCCGCTTTGTTTACCGGCCTGCAGACCTGGGTCTTGAGGATTGCCGGTGATCACACGGTGCCGGCCACGGCAATCCACACAGCTGTACTCAATAGCGCGATCGGGCTGGGTGCGATTATCGGCGCAGGAGCGCTGAATGTAGCCGGGTTCAAGGGGGCGATGCTATCGGCCAGTGTGGTGATTATCCCTGCCATCGTCCTGATGGTTGCCGCAGGCGTTCGCGCTCGGACAGAGCCCGTCTTGTTGTGAAGCAGGAGGGCGTGGGTTTCTTTGGCTACTTTCAACAGCTCAATTGGTCGTATCTATCTGGCGGAAGGCGAGGAGGGGCCGACACTGAAGTGATGGTGGTGATGTCGGATTATTGAGACTCTGTGAACCAGTAAAGGACATCTTCTAAAACGCGTTAGAGTTTATTTTTGAGAGAGTCAATACCTATGCTGGGCTGTTTGCACCTTTTTAGAGTGTGTTCAGCTGATGTTCAGAACTCGCATGCTAGTTGATTAGTTGAGTCAATAGGTCGCATGTTGTTTAACAACTTTTCACTGTTTTTGTCTGGATGGCGCAAAAAGCAAAATGCTAGCCTGCGAGTTTTTTGGGATAGCAGGTCCACATGAAAGTGCTAAAGGAAATGGCTGTAAAAAAGCCATGCTCATTTATTTTTATATTGACATTTCTCATATTCGCAGTGCTGCAATACAAGCCTGCTGTGCTCAATTACACAACGCGCTTTGTCGATTTTGCTCAATATATGCTCGCGCATGGGGTGACGCTGTTTCCAATTGCGGATGATCTGCGGCCATATCCCGATTACACGGTGATCAATACGCTCCTTGTTTATCTGGTTTCTTTGCCGTTTGGTCGTGTATCGATTCTTTCAATGGGCCTTCCTTTCTGTGTTGCCGCGGCCTTGATGCTGGTGTTTGTTTACAAGCTCGGTGCATTGCATGAGAAAAAATGGGGCGCATATGGTGTTGTGTTTGCCCTGTTCACCTGGTCATTTCTGGACGGCGTGAACTCCTTGGCACTGGATATATACCCCGCGCTTTTTACAGTGGTGTGTTTTTATCTGGCCTACACGGGAGAGGTATACAAACAACGTTTCCGCTTGCTGCTTGTGCTCGCAGGCCTTGCGCTGGGCTTTGCATTTCGTGGCCCTATTGGTCTGATCGGCCCCGCCAGTGTGGTCGCCGCTTATTATTTTTTGAGCAAGCAATGGCGCATGCTGGTTGTGTTTTGTTTGCTGGCGGGCTTGGTCCTGGCCACAGGCATTGCGGTGCTGACATGGGCTGCCTACGTACAAGGTGGAGACGCGTTTCTACAAGAGGTATTGATCATGCAAGGGCTGGGGCGGTTTGGCAGTGATCACTCGTCCCGTTATTACTTCTATTTCTCTGCCGGCTTGCTGACCTATGGCGTAACAGCTCTTATCGCTTTGAACGTTATCGTCAAGAAGGGGAAGTGCTTTTTTGAACGCTCACCTGATCCGGCCACGAACATGCTCTTGTATCTCTCGGGCTGGCTCCTTGTGGTGATCGTACTGTTCACGATTCCAAGCTCCAAGAAGGCGCGTTACATACTTTCAATTACACCCGCTATTTCCTTGTTGGCTGCCTACATCTTCGTGGATCGCAGCGCTCTCTTTGCAAGTACCCGAGACAACCTGCTGAGGTTTTGCTTAAACCTGCCAGTGCTTGGCCTGGGAGTGTTACTGCTCGCGTTTATTCATGGTCTGTATGCGGCGACTCCACTTCAGCCGAACTATTTCGGTGCGTCCATGGGGTTGATTGCCCTTGTTGCCGTTAGGCCCTGGATGGTGACACGTTTCAGCATGCATCCACATCGTGAATTTGTGATTTTCTCTTTTGGTGCTGTCGCCTTCCTCATACTGGACATGTTTTTCTTTAACTCTGTTACTTACCACCTGGAGTTGGCCAATGAGCCGACACCCAAGTTTTTGCCGTATTGGTTTTGGTGAGGTCTACGGTCAAAGGGGTACTGAGTTGCAGCAACTTCAGCTTTGATGCTACGGCCAGGATTAGACAACAGCTGGGAGCCAGTTGAGAGCGCTGTAAGCGCAGTCAGTTCAGTAATACGATTAAGGCGTCGGCCGGCCGAAGTCTCACCTCGATATTGTCTGCCACGCCTTCAAGGAAACTCATGGGAGTGAAGTGCGTCGAAGCAATGTGACTATGGCCATCGATAATTGTTAGTCCGCTGGTGCGCTCGGACTCGTCATTCATCGTCCACCTGCTGCTTGCGCAGGAAGCGTGCGTAACGTTCCATCATTTGCCTGACAACACCATCACTGTTGCGGTCGACGCCAAAAACGTAGCGGGGGAAATCCAGTTCTTTCTGTACGTTCCAGATCTGCTCGTGCTGGTCGGGGGAAAAGTATTGCGCCGGATCGCCCACGGCGACCCAGCCAATCGGCAGTGTCGCGCCGTCTTCTACCCTGGTTCTGATATGAACCACAGCATTGATGCGAACCTCCGCGCCTTTGCCGATGCAAGCACCGTTAAAGACCGAGGCGCCGGTCGCGACAAACACTTCGTCGTCGATCCTGCAGCCGCTCAAATGACTGTGCGGCCCTACCATCACATGGTTACCGATGTGGCAATCATCATGGGCCGTACTGCGAATTACCGCATTTTCCATGATGATGCAGTTCTCTCCGATCATCAGCGTACCCCCTTCTGCAACGAGGACCGCGCCATGACCTACAACGGTACCCGCTCCGATAGAGATATTGCCTTCCAGGATAGCGCTCGATGCAATCCGCGCCGTGGCGGCGATTTGCTGGCGTACAGCGGAGTTCGGTTTGGCTTTGTCAGGCATACAATGCTCCCGTGATTCCATTCAGTTACTGTTTTTCTCCAGAAACGAACAATACCCCGATCCCCGCCCAGCCGCCTGGGCTCTCGATACTTTCCTTGATCGCAGCCATTTCACGCTGAGCCTGTTCGAGTTCGGCTTGCGGGATCACTTCCATCTTGTAACCAAAGACCAGGTCAAAAAATGCCGTTGCACCAATCGGCGACGTGGACACCAGTAACATGCTGCAGCGGATGTCACTGTAGCCGGTTTCCTCCAGGTAATTTGCCAGCTTGCTGCCCACATGGCGATCACCGCCGCGAGCGGCCTGAGCCCGTGCAACACGGGCCAGGAAAGATTGCAGCTCGGGAGGTTGAGGCGCTGCGCCGAACCAGCGGTCGTCGATGTCGCAAATACAGAGTCGTCCACCGATAGCGAGACTCCGGTGGATGTTGCGCAACGCACTCAATGGGTCGGATAAATGCTGGAATACCATCCGCGCATAGCTGAAGTCGTATTGCCCTGGTTCGGTCAGGGCGTCGTTATAGCGATTACATTGACGAACCTGTGCGTCGTTGACTCCCGCACTTGAGAGCTGCGCGCGCGTTTCCTTGATACTGGTTTCATTGCAGTCAAGTGCCAGCAGCCGACGGGGAAGGGCGCGAAGCGCAATCTGAGTCGTGATTATTCCCGGACGAGTTGTGCGTAGTAAGCATGTAGAACTGCTTTGCGGCATCAGATTGACCAGTTGTCCGTCCTCCAGAAACGGCGCAGCGATGTCCGCAGGCATCAGTGTGTAGCCGAGGCTGGCCAGTACAGCATCCTGAACCATGAGTAATGACTGCAGATAGTGACAAGGAAATCGCGCGATCGAGACCCCGAGCAGCTCACGAAGGCATGCGCTATGGCCAGTGGATGAACTTCAAAGCCATCAAGCGCATCGGCAACGACCGATACACATCCTTGCACGTCACCGCGTTTGAGGATATTCAAACTAGAGCATCGATCATCCGAGATGATTTCTACGCAAACCTGCTCAGCGCGCATCAGTTCGATCAGTAACGGCGCGAACCATGTATTGAGTGAGTCGGGATGTACGCCAATGGCAACTTTTGAGCTCATACTGCTTTTGTGCGAGAGCAACTTAAGAACATCATGTTCAAGCGAACGCAAGGCCGAGGCGTGCTGTAGTAAAGCCTGGCCTGCCGACGTGGGGTGAATGGGCCGTTCTCGAATAATTAAAATGGTTGAAAGAGAGTTTTCCAGCGACTTGATCCGTTGCGAAATAGCGCCGCCGGTAATATTAAGGGCCGATGCAGCACGCTCAGAGCTCTTATGTTCTATGACGCAGGCAAATGCTTCCAACTGTTGGCGATCCAGCGTGTCAACCTTCCTGTGAACCAGCGTTAATAACGTTAAAAACGCGTGGTCATGAACATCCGTGTACTCATGGCAGTATTGCCATCACATACATTTCACACTGGCCGTAATCCGAAAAGCCGGATCGATTGAAGCAGGAAGACTAATGCGGGGAACTCGCCCCGGTTGAACCAAATCGCAAGTCGTCAACTATAATTGACTGTCGAGTTTGTATTCTCTCTATAAATTGGAAGCCGTTCAGGCGGTAGATTCATAAATCAGTCTCCTCAGCTCAACAGATCATCGAGGGCTGAACGGAACAACGCTTGCGGATATTGTCATCGAAACGCAGATGAATATCGCGGACGTCAGCCGGCAGTGGGAGTGGCGTATCACCACTGACCACCACCAGGATTTGGCTCTGAGTCACTTTCCCAACCTTCGCCGATCGCGACCAGCCGCCGGCGACCCAGCTGTGAAATTCGCCACATCTAGAACAGGTGGGTTTCATGTGCGCTGAACGGCTGACCCTACATGATTGCTGTAAGCGTATGGCGAATTCAGTATCGGCCTCAGCCCGCGAACCTGGTTCCCGTTCTAAGCGCAGGCTCTATTTTTTTCCGTATAGAGCGCATCGAAGTTGACGGGGGCCAGCATCAGCGGCGGGAAACACCCCTTCAGCATGAGGGTGTCGAGGGTTTCACGAATATAAGGAAACATGACCAGAGGGCAGGCGGAGTTGAGGGCTTCATCCAGTTTCTGCTCGGGGAAACCTTTGATCACAAACAGTGCGGCCTGGTCGACCTCGACCAAGAAGGCGAGAATACCGTCGTTTTTTGCGGTGACCGATATGGACAGCACCACTTCATAGATGCCATCACCGATCGATTCGTGGCTGACATTCAAATCCAGGCTGATCTCAGGTTTCCAGTTCTGCTTGAAAACCTTCGCCGCATTCGGCGCTTCGAAGGATGAACTTTTAATATAGATTTTTTGTAATGCGAAGAACGGTTGTTCGGCGCTGTGGGTATTTTTATTTTTATCCAACATGTCACACCTCATAATGCATTATAGTTTATTAAACAGGCTTGCAACGGGAGGAATCTTGGGAATACTCCGGCCGGAGTCCGGCCGGGGTATCACTTAGGGCGGACGCCGATTAAGCGTTCACGGGGGCGGGCAGATCCAGCCAATCAAACAAGGCTTTCAGATCCGGCTGGAAGTCGTGAATGACCGGATACCAGGGCGTGGGGGCCTCGATATCGTGCATCACTCCACAACTTGGGCAATAGTATTCACGATAGACCTGCCAATTGGTGTCTGGGGCCATCAGCGTGGGATAAACTTCCTGCATCTTCTCTTTGCTGTCACGCACGTAGATCAGCGCATTGAGCTTCCAGTTTTTTTGGTAATCGCCATACTCATGACCACAGGAGCATTTGGTGACAAGTTTTTTATCTTGCTGGGTTTCTGCCAGAAACAGGTGAGGACCAAAGGGCATGATGATCTTATCATTCCAGGATACCTGCTCCTGCAACACGGCAACGTAATTGGCATAGCGCTCTTTGTCCTTGGGCAAAGATAACATGCGGTGCAGAGTATCCCAGTCCAAATCCCCTTTGACCAAATCGGACACTTGTTTTTTGGTATAAGTTGACATAATCAGTCTCTCTTTTATTTTTTGAATTGTGAGATGCCATTGAAGAGGACGCTCAGGCATCCCCTTCGTAGACAATCACTGTTCGGTCATGATCACGGGGTGAACATCGGGTAATTCGCTCAGATCCATATGGTGTTTGGCGCCAAACATGGGTATATCGAGTTCTTCCTCTTTCAATTCCCAGCTGGCCGGCAGATCCCAAAACGTTTTGAATTCGGCGAGGAACTTCTCTGACAGATAAAAGCTGGAGGCGAACATCTGCTGGACCTGGACCGATGCCTTCTTATCCAGAATTTTCTGACGCTCCTGCTCCATCCATTGATGGGTCAGTTGGCCCCGGGCGATCCGCTCCTGGCGGATCGCCTGCCGGCGTGCCGCCGTTTTCTTTTCATCTACTACCCAGTCGCCGGCTTTGTTCTGGGAGATCACTACGCCGTAAACCTTTTGGGCAAATTCCGGCAGCACGAAGTTCTGGTTGAGGTCTTCGGCGACCGCCGCCGGATCGCGATCCAAGGGATCACCGAAGCCCGGACCGCCACGCAGGTAGTTGAGGTAGAGATCGCCATTTTCGAAGATCGTTTCGGTGGTGATGCACTGCTTATCGCGCTTAACCCGCGCACCGGCGTCGAGGTGTTTCTCGAATTCGCAGGTGCCGGGGTCACGATCTTTACCCAGGGGCAGCGACTTGCCCGCCTTGATGCGATCCAAAAGACCGGTGTTATGGGCTTCGAAGCGGTAACCGGTCGCGGCCGGATAACCGCCCATCAGCCCCCAGTCGCTGTTCATATAGCCGTTGCCCATAAAGAACATGGTCCAATCGGCGGAACCCCAGACCATGCGCAGGGTTTCGAATCCGAGACCGCCGCGGTATTTACCGTAACCGCCGGTATTGGTCTTGATGGTCCGTCCCATATAGAGCAGGGGTTCGGCCAGTTCCCAAATCTCGATATCGCCCATGTCCCCTTCGGGATTCCAGATTGCCGCGGCGTGATTCAGGCCATCCTTGACAGCGCAGGCGCCCGTGCCGCAGGCCGCGGTTTCGAAGCTGTTGACGGCATGGATCTCGCCTTCCTGGTTGATACCGCCACCCTGGAGCCAGTTGCAGGGGTTGGAGTTGCCCGCGTTGACTTCCTCCAGATAGCCGCGGCCGAAATAGGTCCGGCTCACGCCGCGCCACAGGGAACTCCAGGAAGAGACCAGGAAGTGCCAGGCATCGGCGTGGGCGGTACGGCGGTCATCCGGATTGGTCCAGGTGCCTTTGGGCATCCGGAATTCGGTGGCGTAACGGGCACCGTCATTGATCCGTTCGGTGGGCACCAGGGATTGGGTCATCATGACCCAGATGCCGCTGGTGAAGGCCACCGGGTTGGCATTGTAGGTGTGCCAGCCCCAGCGGCTGCAGCCCTCGAAATCGAGGCGCCAGGTGGCGTCGGGTTTTACCGTGATTTCGCAAGGGGCATGCATGATTGTATCGATCTTGGCGAAGGGCGGAACGACCACATCTTCGTGCATATAGGGCACGTCCACAAAGGCGACGGTGCGGATCTTGCCGGGAATGGTCATTGCCTTGATCCGGCTGATGAGCCCGCGCCGGCCATCCTCGATCACTTCCGTGGCAAATTTTGTATAGGCGGCGAGACCCTCTTCACGGACCGTCTCCTCGACCAGATCGCGGATCATATGGCAGCCGGCGATACGGGTCTTCTCGTCCAGGATCCAATACTTGGGGGTGCGCACATTGCGCTGGCTCTCGTGGAGCCAATCCCGCAGCGGTGTGTCATTGATGCCAGTCTTACGACAGGTGATCTGCACTCCGTCACCGAAGCGCTGGACCTGGCCGTTGGACATGGAGCCCGGGCCCACCGCGCCCACATCGATGACGTGGGTCACGCCGCCAACCCAGCCGATCAACTGACCTTCATGGAAAATCGGTACGATGGTGGCGATATCGCAAGGGTGAACGTTGCCGATCTGGCAATCGTTGTTGGTGAACATGTCACCTGGGTTAATTCCGGGGTTAGATTCCCAGTTATTCTGAATCATGTATTTGATGGCGGCGCCCATGGTCCCCACATGAATAATGATTCCCGTGGAGGTGGCGATACAGTCCCCCGCCACGTTATAGAGGGTAAAGCACAGCTCCCCCTCCTGCTCGACGATGGGCGATGCCGCAATCTTCTTGGCCACTTCACGGGAATTGACCAACCCCGCACGGAGCTTGGAAAAGATCCGTTCATAACCGATGGGGTCCGACTCTTTAAATTCCAGCCGTTCCAAGCCGTTGTAGTACCCGGTTTTTTCCGTGCGTTGCAGAATCAGATTGCGATAATCATTGAGCGTTAGTCCGCTATCCAGCAGTTTTCCCGCCTGGACATAGGTTTCTTGAATAGTCATGAGAGGTCCTCTACTTGTTATATTTATAATTGGGTAGTTAGCATTCGATCAGATGGAACAGACGGTTCACATCCAGGAAAGTCTGGAATCCCGGCGGTATAATGTAAGTAGTGGCATCGGATTCGATGACCGCAGGACCTTTTATTTCGTTACCGGGCTTGAGCTTTTCCATATGATAAATAGCGGCGTCGACCCACTCTTTTTCGTAATAGAAGGGCCGGGTACCCAAGCGTGATTCAGGAGGTGGAGTAGGGCCGGCTTCCGGCTCCTCCGGAATATTCGGTTTCTTGGTTTCCACGGAGCCACGCATGATGGCGCCGGTGATCCCGTAACCCAATTCCGGCGATCGCGCGGCGTCGGCGTAAACCCGCGCGTAGGTATCGTTGAACGACTGCACCAGGTCGTCCCAGTCCTCGGCACCGGACAGTGCCGCCACCGGCGAATCGATTTCCAGATCGTTCAACTGCCCCAGGTATTGCATGGAGTAACCGGGGGTCAGAGTGACCTCCTCGTCCTTGAAACCGTTGATCCGGAACTCTTCCAGAACCTTGATGCGCAGTTCGTTCCAGGCCGCCTGCAGGGTGGTAGTTGCCGCGGTGATATCCTCGGTGGTGGACTTCTCGTTGATACCGATATCGACACTTTTGTCGTAGCGATACTCGAAATCGGCGGTCGCACAGCCGAAGGCGGAGAAGCCGGCCGCCCAAGCGGGCACGATGGTCTCCTTGAAGCCCAGCCCCTTGGTATAGCCATAGGCATGCACGGGACCGCCGCCGCCGTAAGAGAAGCAGACGAAGTCGGAGGGGCTGTAGCCCTTGCCGGTGATCATGGCGCGCAGATGCTGGCGCAGGGAGAGATCCAGCAGCTCGATGACCCCGGCGGCAGCGTCCTCCACCGAGAGCCCCAGGGGGGCGGCGATCTGACGCTTAATCTCGCGCCGCGCCCGCTCGACATCCAGTTTCAGGATCCCGCCGAGGAAGTTCTCGGGATTCAGATAGCCGAGAATGATGTGGCAGTCGGTCACGGAGACGGTATCGAGCCCCCCTTCCGGCCAGCAGGTACCGACCTTATAGCCCGCACTGTCCGGCCCTAGCTTGATGGCATTGGCATGGGGGTCGATGCGCACGAAGCTCCCGGCGCCGGCACCGATGGAGTCCATCGCCACCAGCGGCAGAGAAAGCACCAGGCGCGCCATATCCCCGTCTTTATGGATGGCGAAATTGTTCTTGGTGATCAGCGCCATGTCGAAGCTGGTCCCGCCGATGTCGGAACAGGCGATATTCTCGTAGCCAAGTTTTTCACCCAGAAATTTGGCCCCGATCACGCCGCCGATCGGTCCCGATACTAAGGATCGTGCCAGCTCTTTGGCTTTCCAGCTGATGGTGCCGCCATGGCTGGCCATGACCCGCAGGTCGAACTGGCCGCCGACATCCTTCATGCTGTTGCTGATGGTCCCCAGGGTGGCGCGGGATGGTTCGGCCGCGTAAGCCTCCAGGATGGTGGTGTTGGTGCGATGGCTTTCCTTGCGCATCGGGTAGTAGTCCACGGAGGCGAACACCGGGATCTCGACCCCCATCTCCCGGGCGACTTCCTTGCAGACATCGCGGACGGCCTTTTCGTGATGCCCGTTCAGGTAGGAGCTCAGTAGACTAATGACGATCGTCTTGCAGCCCTGCTCGATCAGTTCCCGCGCGGCCTCCCGGGCCTCGTGGAGGCGCAGCGGAATCACCACATTGCCCTTGGAGTCGATCCGTTCGGTGACGCCGCGGGTGTCCTTGATGCTCACCAGGGGATCGTCATAGCGATGGGTATTGAGGTGAATGCGATCCTCGAAGGCGTAACCCAGATAGCTCTGGACGGCGCGCCCCATACGGTGAAAATCTTCAAATCCCTTGCTGACGATCAGCCCGGTACGCAGCCCCTTGCGTCCCACGACGCGGTTGAGCATGGCGGTTCCCGAGAAGACGCAGGTCACCATTTCGGGGAAAACATCCTCCACCGTTCTATCCCAATGGGCCAGGGCGTCCTTGCTGGACTCCAGCACCGCCTGGGATTCGTTGGCGTTACTCTGCGCTTTGCCGACGACAAACGTCCCGTCGGCCCGCACAAAAAAGGTATCAGTCATAGTGCCACCGGCATCAATACCGAGGACTTCTACTGGATTCGCTAATTGATTCAAAGTTATATCCTCTAATTATTCTTATTGCGGATTGCTGACGCTGTTTGCCCGTTCCCGATCAGGAGCGGCACATGAGGTCATCCAAACCCACCGGCCTGGACAACTGCTTGAATACATAGCAGCGGTTGTGCCAACAAAAAATAAGCCAACAAAAACAATAGAAAACATTCGTTTTTTTAAAAAAACCAACTTTAGTGGATGGTATTGCGTTCGAAAATCGGTCGCCTATCGACCGCTAATCGAACTCTTCCAGGTAGTAGCATTGGGATGAGAAAGAAAGAGTGCATCATCGGCGCAGATTTGGCCTGAACCAACAATTGTAAATAGGTCAAGGTGGGGTCAAGCTAAGAACAGCTTCTCTAATAATAAATAGAATTAAAGGGGTGACTATCATGAAGCAGAACCCGCCATTACGCAGATCGGTGGCTGTTGAGCAACCCGGGCGCATCGCCGATGCGCGGGAACGGTTACTGAGCATCGGCACCCTTCCCGACGAAACCGTCCGCTCGGTGATCAAAGCCTCGTGGCAACGTTGTGTCTCTAAAGAGGTGAACCCCCTGGTGGCCAAACAGGCCATCGACCTCAAGAGTGCGCAATTGGAGAAGATCCGGGCCGCTCACCAGGAGCTGATCTGTGCCTCGGAAACCATCATGCGTGATGCCCACGATCTCTTGGCCCAATCCGGCACCATCATGCACCTGGTGGCCCCTTCCGGCGTGATCCTGCGCAGCCACGGCGATCCGAAGACGCTGGAACTGGCCAATCAATTCCGGCTCGTGCCCGGCGCCAACTGGGCCGAGAGTGTTGCGGGGACCAATGCCATAGGTACGGCGCTGCGTATCGGCTCTCCGGTGCAGGTACACGCCTACGAACATTTCTGTGCAAACATCAGCAACTGGACCTGCTCCGCCGCCGTCATCAGGGATCCCTTCGAAAACAAGGTGCTCGGCGCAGTTAATATCTCCGGGCTCAAGAACACCCAGCACGATTACTGTCTGGCGCTGGCCGTCTCCGGTGCCCACCGTATCGAAGGGCAACTGGCTCACCTGCTGCTGTCCAAGCGCGAACTGCTGTTGGGCGAAACCCTGGGGCGCTTCACGTCCCCCGGCAATGACGGCCTGTTGCTGATGGATCTGGAGGGGCGACTGGTGCGCGGCAATGGGCACGCGGAGCGTGTGCTGGCGGCGCACGGCATCAAGCTGGACCTTACCCCCTATAGTCCCGTCCTCTCCCTGAACGGGGAGGGGCGTCTGGCGCCACGGGTGGAACTGATTCTGCCGCGGTTAGCGCGAGAATGGATCGAGCCGGTCCGCCACCGTGGAGAAACGATCGGTTACTTCGCGGTGATCCCCTTTCCCAGACCGCGCACTACGCGCGTGGAGAAGGACGACAAACGCACCCAGGAGACGACCCGTCATGCTGGCTTTTCTCGTCTGATCGGCCAGAGCCCGCTGTTTCTCAAAACCGTACAGCAGGCGCAACGCCTGGCCAAAGCGCCCATCCCCATTTTGCTGCAGGGCGAGACCGGCGTCGGTAAGGAGCTGTTTGCCAACGCGATGCACGAGGCCGGCCCCCATTGCGAGGGCGCCTTCATCGCCCTCAATTGCGGCGGCCTGTCCCGTGACCTGCTAGCGGGAGAGCTGTTTGGCTATGTGGAGGGGGCCTTTACCGGCGCCCGGCGTGGCGGGATGACCGGCAAGATCGAGGCCGCCAATGGGGGAACCCTGTTTCTGGACGAGATCGGCGAGATGCCCCTGGACCTGCAACCCCTGTTCCTGCGGGTGCTACAGGAGTTGGAAATCTGCCGGGTCGGTGAAACCCGTCCACGCAAGGTGAACTTCCGCCTGATCGCCGCCACCAATCGCGACCTGACCGAGGAGGTCGCAGCAGGGCGCTTCCGGATGGACCTCTACTACCGCATCTCGTCCATGACCCTGACCCTGCCTGCCCTGCGAGAACGACGGGGGGACACGACCCTGCTGGCCGAGCATATCCTGGCACGGCTGGTCGAACAGCATGGCGGCGTACCCAAGCGGCTTAGCCTGGATTTACAGACCGCGCTCGAAGGCCACTCCTGGCCCGGCAATATTCGGGAGTTGAGCAACCTGGTGACGGCCGCCTATTTCCTCTGCGATGGCGGCGAACTGACCCCCGCCGATTTGCCGGTGACCCTTTGCGCTTCGGCCGCTAGAGTTGAGGAAGCCAGTGACCATCCCCTGGAGTCGGCCGAGAAAGCGGTGATCGCCGAAGTCATTCTCGAGCAGGGCGGCAACCTGACCCGCGCGGCCAAGGCATTGAATATCGCCAAGAGCACCCTCTATAGCAAACTGAAAAAATATGACCTGCCCCGCCCCGACTGACGCATTAGGGGAGGGCGGAGTGAATAAAAATAAATCACTCCGACCCGAATGGCACTCGGCTACCGGAAGTGAGGAGCCCCACCGCTATGCCGAAAGTAAAATCGGATAGGCTTGAAAGTGCATATTTTCGTCTACTCCGCAGATTCCCCTCGATGCGTTGGCTCGCGAAGACACTGCCTTTCCGCTCCGCGGATGTTTGCGGAGTAGCGGCATGGCCGGTGTTAAAAAATGATCGCTATGGGCCAATTTCTGCCTGTCGTTACCGGCAGCAATGAACAGCTCTCTGCCGATCATGGTTACTAAGCGTGCTGGTCAAGTCCGTTGCAATCGTTGGTCAGGTCGAATGCAAGCGCCTGGTCAAGAGCGATGCAAATGAGTGCTGGGGTAATCTGAATCGGTTTTTTATACTCTTGATTATTATGGTTAATGTTTGTTTTCAATTTTGATTGGAATACCTCCCTTTACCCTCCCCTCGGCCGGTTAAGTTCCATCTGGCAACATTTCTTGGCGTTCATGATAAGCAGTGACATATTTACCGCTTTCGGGATAGCAGGCAGAAACCGGCCGATTCTGTTGAAAAAGTCGGTCTCGGTTTTCACGACAGAAAAGTACACGTCTGAGATTGAAATCCCTGTTTTGAGCAGAGGGTGCTGGACTCGGATTTCACGTAGCCGCGTGAAAAAATGACGTTTTCGCACGATTACGGTTTTTGCCTTGTTTTAGGCTTTAGCGGCGCTGACAAGCAGTTCGACCAGCAATCGCGAGTTAGCCAGCTTTGCCTCGCCACATGCTCGTGCCGGTGCATGTCCGTCGGGCACCCAAGCGTCCCAAACTTCGTTCATCGCTTCAAAGTCAGCCATGTCAGCCAACCAAATGGTCACTTGCAGCAGGTGCTCACGCGAGGAACCTGCTTCTTTTAACAGTGCATCGACGCGAGACAATGCTGTACGAGTCTGGTCCGCTACTGATTCGTGCTCATCGCCTACCTGACCTGCCAAATACACGGTATCGCCATGCGTCACGATCTGGCTCATTCGCTTGTTGGTATGTTGGCGCGTGATGGTGCTCATCAAAATTCTCCTATGGAATGTATCGTTAAAATCTGCTGACCGAGAAATGCTCTAGCCAGTCGGGAGCCTTTCCTGCAATGCATTGAGCAACCAGCTCGCCAGTTGCACCTGCCAGAGTTAACCCAAGGTGCTGATGGCCAAATGCATAAATCACTCGGGGATCATTTGGCGAAGGCCCAATCACCGGCAGGGAATCTGGAAGGGATGGGCGGTAACCAATCCATTGGCGTGCCACCGGTGCTGTGATGCCCATAACCCGACGTGCGTGGCGCTCCAGGTAGTCAAATCTTTTGGGGTTCGCAGGGTCGTTGATTGAGCCTAGTTCTACAGTACCCGCGACTCTCAGGCGGCCCTCCATCGGTGTCATATAAAATGCGTTCTCGACAGGGCAGCAGGGTCTGCTGAGCAGTGGCTGATCCATATCAAATTCGATGTGATATCCACGCTCTGTATCCAGTGGGACACGGTCACCCAGTTGGGCGGCCAGCAAAGCAGACCACGCGCCACTGCATACAACTATTCGGTCTGTCTTATAGGTTTCACCGCTGGCGCTGGACAACGTCACGCCGTCTGCCCCCGACTTTATTCCCGTGATTGTGGCTTTGATGAGTGAGCCATCGGCGACCAGAGGAGCTGCGAGTGCCTCAATGAACGCTTTGGGATCGTTCATGTGGGATGAGTCTGGGAACATTAGGCCTGCGACAGACTTGCCTCCCAGTGCAGGCTCCATTTGATCGACTTCTGAAGCAGTGAGTACTTGCTGAGGAATTCCCAAGGCACGGCGCCATTCAATGGCTTGCTGGGCTCCTGCAAAACCAGCATCCGTGCCGTAGCTATAAAGGCATCCGTTGTGGCTCAGACGACGATTCGCTTCCGGGCATTTGTCCAGGAGTGGCGCATAACCGGTGTAAACGTGCTGGAGAATCTGATGCAAAGCTTTTGAGTTCGCCTCGAATCGAGAGTTTCTGCATTCGTTCAGAAACCTAAGCAACCATGGCATCAGCTTAGGTAGCCGCGCCCAGTTGATTACGAAAGGTGATTCGGATGAAAACAATAGTGACGGCAGTGATGTCAGTATCGAAGGTTGAGCGATAGGCATCACGCCATAAGGCGCCAACGTTCCCGCATTACCAAACGAAGCGCCCGAGGCGATGGAGTCGCGTTCGAGCAGTAAAACCTTGTAGCCCTGGCGTCGAAGCCACAAGGCGGTTGAAACACCAACGATTCCGGCCCCAATGACGGCCACATCACCTTTGATAGACAGTGTCATCTGTTCAGATCCGGTTGTGCATGTAGAGGTGACCCTGCCGGGCGAGCTGGCTGATCACCTTCAAAGCTTTAACGAGGTGCTCTCGGGAAAGGGCTGCCGAGATATTGATCCGCACCGCTTGAGGTGAAAGCTCGGACCTCAGGGTGAATGCTCCTCCTGCAAGCAAGATCACCCCTCGTTCCTGGCACAGGAGCGCAAAGCGTGAGCCAATCCACGGTTCAGGCAAAATGAGCCATGCATGGGTGCCTGTGGGGCTGTTCTGAAATTCCAGGCCATCCAGATGCTCTGCGAGCAATGACTGCCGTTCGCGTAGCTCTTCTTTTTGCTCGGTAACCAGTTGTTCCGCGTGACCTTCTTCGATCAATTTTGCTGCGATGAGCGATGTCAACGGAGATGTGCTCCAGCAATCGATTCGTTGCATCGTCGATATGTCCTGAACCAACTGCGGCGGTGCAAGAACAAACCCCATCCGCAGCCCTGGCGCGATGCATTTTGATAGAGCGGAAATATAGATTGTCCTATCAGGCAGCAGGCTCACAAATGGAGGTGGAGAGCTATCCAGCAAAGGGCGATATACGTCGTCCTCGATCACCAGAAGGTTGGTCTCTCGAATCACCGCTGCGAGTGCTTCCCTGCGCTCCAGGTCCAACGTAATGGCTGTTGGGTTTTGAATTGAAGGGACCAAAAAAACAAGGCGCGGATCATATTCGTCGCATGCGATTTTCAGGGCCTCTGGTGACATGCCCCTGGCATCAGCGTCGACGCCAATTAGAACCAGACCAAGTGACCGACACAGGGCGTTAATACCCTGATAGGTCACGCTATCGGCCAGCACCACATCGCCTGCATTCGTCAGGCTTCTAAGGGTGTTCGCGATCCCATGCTGGGCGCCTTCGACGATCAGCATTCGTGATGCTTCTGCGGGTACGCCGGTATGACATAACCACTGGGCAGCAGCCTCGCGGGCCCACAGGGGGCCTTCTGAAGGATGGTAATCCTTCATGTCGATGAAGCGCGGGTCTGCGTGGAGTCGAGGCAGTAGCGCTGCCAAAACTCGATTGAATCCTATTGTCGCGGGGCGGTTGACACTCAGATCGATGGTGTCCGGGTCATTGCTCGGCGCGGATTGGAATTGAGCTGCGGGATGGCGAGGAAGTGATACCTGGGTTCCGCGACCAGGCCGGCTCTGCACCAGTCCTTTCTGCTGAAGTACCGCCATGGCTCGGGTCACGGTGGTGATGTTCAATCCAAGCACGCTTGCGAAGTCCCTGTGCGGCGGTAAGCGGTCTCCCGGCTGCACCTTGCCGCTCTCGATAGCGTCCGCCAAAGCGTCTGCAAGCTGCTTATATAGCGTCTCACTGTTGCCGCGCTGCAAAGCGGCGCTGGCTTTCAGGTCATCTAGCAATTGGTTAGATGCATTCACGGTGTGTTTTCCCTGATTGTCATGCTTGTAATGCAACGAGCGAGACAATTACCTAAGTTTTAATGATTTTTATCCGATAAAACGACCGTTGACAAGCAAAAAAACTCTCTTTAAGGTGGATATTGTAATGCTTGTCATGGTTGCGAACACAAAGATCGGCTGCTACGTCCAGCCTGGATCGAGACCACCGTAACAATCGAACCCACTCTGCCGAGCTCATCATTTTTAGTAGGTGATCTATGTCTGACTCAAAATTTGTTACGCAGGGCTTCTCCAGGCGCGGTTTTCTTAAGGCCACCGGCTATGGCTCTATGGCCGCCGTCGCATTGGGCGCCTTGGGCCCCATGTCCAAAGTGTTCGCTGCCGGTGAGCCAATCAAGACCATTCGCCCTGGTTATCTGACCGCCGCGTGTCTCGGGGAAATGCCCCTGGGCGCTGTGCGTGATGGGGTTCCTATTGGTACTGACCTTGAATTGCTTAAGGTTATTGCTGACCGACTAGAGCTGAAGCTGGATGTTCAGACTATGGGCTTCCCTGCGGTTGTTGAGGCCGTTCGTTCTGGTCGTGCAGATTGGTTCGGCGGTAACTTTGCCTGGAACCCCATGCGGTCGAAAATTTTGCTGCTGACTGACTCGGTTTTCTACACGAGCGCCTACCTGCTGATGCGTGATGAGGAGCCTTTCACTACGTCAATGACCGTGGCTGATCTGAAGGGCCGTACCATCGGTAGCTATACCGGTTACTTCTCGATCCCGGACATGAAAAAAGTACCGGGTGTGAAAGAGGTCAAGTTGTATGACGGCACTGATGCTTGTCTTCGTGATGTCCGGGCCGGGCGCCTTGACTTTGCTGTGCTGGACGCCCCAACCATCGACTACATGATCCTTCAGGACCCAAGCCTGAAGCTCAAGCAAGTACCTATCGTTTTCGATGAAAAATACCCAGCCTTGACCGGCAAGTTCGAGGCGATCTGGGGCATTCATCCGCAAAACCAGGACCTGTTCGATGCCGTAAACCAAGGTCTTCGCTGGGTGAAGTCTACTAATCAGATCAAGCCTATTCTTGCCAAATACGGCATCAAGAATGACGACTACCTTGTGCCGATGGCTAAAGATGGTCGACTGGGTGTAGACCGAGATGAGAAAGGCAATGTTATAGGACCGTTCAAGCACGAACCTCGCGACTTTAGCCAAGCCTTTGCCTGAACAGCGCTGCTTTAACACCGGCCTCATCACTTACGGATAACGCTCATGGCTGTAATGAACCCACTGGTGCGCGTCGAGGGATTACACAAATCCTTCGGCAGTTTGAACGTACTCAAAGGCATCGACCTTACCGTGCAACAGGGCCAGAAGATTTCGCTCATTGGCCCCAGTGGGTCTGGCAAGACCACGCTACTTCGCTGCATCAATTATCTGGAGGAGCCCACTCAGGGCAGTATCTACCTGGATAACGAACTGATCGGCCAGCGGCTCGTGGGTAACCGCAAGGTGCCCATGGGAGACAAAGATCTGGCCCGGATGCGTGCTGAGATGGGCATGGTCTTCCAGCGCTTCAATTTGTTTCCTCACCTCACAGTCCTGGAGAACATCATCCTCGGACCCATGAAGGTACAGAAGCGCGAGAGGAGAGACGCAGTCGCTCATGCTGAAGAGCTTTTGAAGAAGGTCGGCATGCTGGCCAAGCGTGATGCCTACCCAGAGCAGCTTTCTGGTGGGCAGCAGCAACGGATCGCAATCGCACGCTCGTTGGCAATGCGACCCAAGCTGATGCTGTTTGATGAGGCGACTTCTGCGCTCGACCCAGAGTTGGTCGGTGAAGTGCTGAACGTGATGCGAAGTCTTGCGGATGAAGGGATGACGATGATTATCGTCACTCATGAAATGCGTTTTGCTGAAAGCGTTTCTGATCAGGTGGTGTTCATGGCCGATGGGAACATCATCGAGCAGGGGCCGCCTCGGCAGATTTTCCATGACTGCGAAATCGAGCGAACTCGCTCGTTCATTCGAGCGGTTCAGGAGCACTGATCATGGTTGATAGCAGTGCCTTCGGCAAAGCCCTCGAGATGTTGCCGTATTTTCTGAACGTGCTCGGCGTAGGCGCATTGACCACCGTCGGGCTGACCCTGGCTGCTTTCGTCGTCGCCGCAGTGCTAGGTTTTTGCCTGGCGTTGATGCGGCTTTCACGCCACCGCACGTTGGGATTTCTCGCAAGCTGCTACTTGGAGATATTTCGGAATATCCCGATCCTGACACAGCTGTTCATCCTGTATTTCGGCCTTACCTACATAGGCATCACATTACCTGCCGTCGGAGCCGCCATCATCGGGTTCGGGCTGAACGGAGCCGCGATTCTGTCCGAGGTTTTCAGGTCCAGCATCAAGACTATCGACAAGGGGCAGGCCGAAGCGGCGTATTCCATTGGAATGACTCGCAGCATGGCGATGCGCATCATCGTGCTGCCGCAGGCTTTCAAGATTTCCATTCCAGGTATGGCGAACTTTGCCATCGGTCTGCTCAAGGACACCTCATTGGCATCCGCTGCGGCGGTTCCAGAGATGACCTTCAAGGCAAAAATGCTGGTGAGTGAAACCTATCAAACCAACCTTATCTATTTTCTGCTGGCGATCATCTACCTCGCGCTGAGCCTGTTTATTGCCTATTGGGCCTCTCGCACCGAGCGCCGCTTGAAAGTCGTCAAGGAGAATTGAGATGGGATACGGCGAACTGTGGGATGCAACCCACGTAGAGCTCCTGGCTGCCGCACTCGCTACCTTGCAAATGGCAATCGGTGCGCTAGTAATCGGGTTGATTGTAGGGCTGGTCCTGGCCCTGGCCAGACGTTCATCAAGCGCTCCACTGAGGCGTGCTGCCTCAATCTATATCGAGGTCTTCAGAGGAACGCCCGCGCTGGTACAGCTTTTCATCATTTACTTCAGCCTCACGGCTGTGGGGATCGAGTTCAGCTCGTTCGTCGCAGCAATCATTGGCTTGGGATTGAACGCTGCTGCATACCTCGCAGAGATCTACCGTGCAGGTCTGGAAGCGGTGCCGAAGGGGCAGATGGAGGCAGCCAAGGCCATCGGGATGCCGCGGGTGCAGGTAATGAGGTGGGTCGTACTTCCTCAAGCGATCAGGATCGTTCTCGCACCCATTGGCAACGTCGCTATTTCGCTCTTGAAGGACACCTCTGTCGCATCGCTGATCGCGGCTCCAGATCTGATGCTGAGGGCACAAGATCTCAGCGCGGTGTACTTCATGCCGTTGGAGACCTACATCCTGGTGGGCGCGATGTATTTCGCCCTGTGCTTCCCGCTGTCTCTCGGCGTTCGATTGCTGGAACGTAAGGGCAAGCGCTGACAGCGATCCCTCCCTGTATATTCGCTTAGCCGCAGTTGGGCGAATTGAAATGCATGTCGATTCAATGGGTTCGGGTTATCAACGGACCTCATTTTGCGTGACTGGCATGAAACAAAGAGGATTTGAGACATGGCTCAATTTGTCCACACTATTGGTGGTCAAGTCTGGCGATTCGACAGCCTGCGAGAGTTGCTGTTGTCTACGACTTCAGCCCCAGCCGCGCGGGTGAGCATGCTCGTAACTTCCTGCACAACTGGAAAGGCAAACTGGTCTGCGACGACTTTGGCGGTTACAAGGCGAGTTTCGAACTCGGCGTGACCGAAATCGGCTGCATGGCCCATGTCCGGCGCAAGTTCTTCGAATTGCACGCAACTAATAAGAGCCAAATCGCCGAGCAGGCGCTGCGCTACATCCAGTTGTTGTACGAAATCGAAAGCGAAGTGCGCGACCTCGTGCCCGAAGGTTCGGCTATCAGCAGGGCACTGGATTACAGCCTGAAACGCTGGGCAGCGCTGTCGCGCTACCTTGATGACGGTGCCGTCCCCATTGACAATAACTGGGCCGAGAGCCAGATCCGACCATGGGCGCTTGGGCGCAAGAACTCGCTCTTCGCCGGGTCGCTACGCAGCGGAAAACGGGCTGCGGCGATCATGAGCTTGATCCAGTCTGCGCGGCTGAATGGTCATGATCCGTAAGCCTATCTGAAAGATGTTCTCACGCGCCTGCCGACGCAGCGAGCGAGTTAAATCGAGCAACTGCTTCCGCATAAGTGGCATCAGGCTTAATCGCGCAAGGCCAACAACGGATGCTTGGTGTAGGCCGTCCATACCAGCGCACCTGAACTTAACTCCGATGACGGTATTCACGCGGCGTTATGCCGGTATGACGTCTGAACAATTGAGCGAAATAACTTGGGCTGGCATAGCCAACCTCAAGGGCGACGTTCAGGATGCTGAGGTCGGATTCCAGAAGCAGCTCCCGCGCCGTTTCCATCCGCAGATGAATAAAGTACTGGGATGGGCTCCGTCCTGTTGCTTTCTTGAACAGGCGACTGAAGTGCGAAACGCTCATGCCTGCTTCGGATGCCAGTCTGTCCAGGCTGAATGCACTGCCCATCCCTGTTTGCAGGGTCGCAATGGCCTTATGGAGTTTGTAGGCCGGTAAGGCGTTCATACGTTTGGACGGTTCGCTGCCGTCGCCATAGCGTCGGGCCAAATGCACAGCAAGCGCTTGGCCTACGCCTTGTAGGTACAGAGAGCTGGCTTGCGGGTTTGAAGTCACTTCGTGATAGAGGGATCTCATCAGCCCCGTAACTTCGGGATCTCGTTCGCCGGACACCTCTCGTAGCCGCTGGACTCCGTCGGGACACGAAACAATATCCCGCGCGGCAAGATCCAGCAGATGCTGGCTGAGATAGACATGCATCACTTCAAAGCCCCCATCGCTTTCTGTTTGCCATCGCATTTCATAGGGGAGGGGCGACGTTGTCAGAAAAAAGTCGCCAGCAGCGACAGGGGTGGCCGTCCACTCTTCGTTCCCAATGCGCTCTTCTATGACGGCAGCACCTGAAACGATCAGAACAAGCAGAGGTTCTGCGACAGCAGGAATCATCAGACTCTGCTGGGTGGTTCGATGTCTGAATATCTGTACCTGCACCTGCGAGTTCAAACTTTGGCCAAAAGGCTGATGGGCCGTAGCGGGTAGGTAGTCCGGCATTTTATGGGCGGGAATCCGCTCATGATGATCTGAACGGGATGGTTGGCCAAGCGTTGCCATGGCATGTTTTCGCGGGTGATGGGTCGACAGAGTAGCGAGTCCAGGCGACTAAAAGCAAAATCCCGACAGCCCGGCAAAAGTGCGGCAGATCCGCGCGAAAGAATGGGAGAAGGTGTCGTCGTCTACAGCAGCAGTTGTTGCAGCTGGATGCCTTCTCTGGAGAGAAAGATGACGGTTGATACATGTGGTGAATTCGAAGGTCGGGTGGTTCTGGTGACCGGTGCAGCGAGTGGGATTGGCCGGGCTGTCGCCCTGATGCTGCATGAGCGCGGGGCTAAAGTGGTAGCTGAAGACAAAAGTCCGACAGTCGAGCAACTCGCCCGGCCGGGCCTAGTTCCACTGATTGCGGATATCACTGAAGATGGCGCTGCCGAAACAGCAGTGGCGACAGCGATAGCACACTTTGGCCGTCTGGATATATTGGTCAATAACGCCGGAATCATCATAAACAAATTGGTCGTGGACATGACTCGCGATGATTGGGAGCGTATCCAGGCCGTCAATGTCACGGCGGCATTTTTACATGCTCGGGAAGCCATAAAGGCGATGATCCCGAATCGAACGGGTGCCATTGTCAACATCGCGTCCTATGCGGCTTACCAGGCGTTCCCTACGATTGCGGCTTATACCGCTTCAAAAGGTGCGCTGGCCCAGCTGACTCGCACGTTGGCCCTGGAGGTCATTGACTACGGTATACGCGTCAATGCAGTCGGCTCCGGAGATGTTGTGACCAATATCCTCAACGATGTTGTTGAAGACGGCCCTGGGTTCCTTGCCCAGCATGGTGAAAAGACGCCGATCAAACGTGCCGCTCAGCCCGAGGAAATCGCTGAAGTCGTCGCGTTTCTAGCCTCAGAGCGGGCATCTTATATTTTGGGCGCCGTCGTCATGGCGGATGGAGGGATGAGCGTCCCCGCCGGAGCCTGATAGGGCCTATTTCTGTCACTTACACCGTGTTGACCGACTGGGCCTGCGATCCTGTTCATGTGATTGGTTGATCTGGTCGCATCAACGACAAAAGGGGCCTTGCCCAGACGGTTACTATCCGGCGTATTTACTGGGTTTCAGGCACAAAAAAAGACATCCGTGGATGCCGGGGTAATCTGAATCATATATATAAGTTATTGATTTATATTGAAAAAAAATATTCCAAATTTTAGTTGGAATACCAATTGGAATACTGGGCGTCATCTCTGCGAATCATCTCATCATCTGGAGCCGAAAAGCGCTCGGCTTGACGGTGCCGGGTAAAATTTAACGTTCGAACCGTGCATTCTTTAGGTACTGCCGGGTCATAGTGCTCCTTGATCAACGCAAAATTTGCGCATGATGCTGGTCTATACCTGGCACATTTCCATCCCAGCTTGGAACCAGTCTTATACTCATCCTTGGCGGGCACAAATCAGGGAGCCGGCGCCTCTGTCACGGCGCTAGTAGGGCTCAGACTTATCGCGATATGCCGCCAAATTTACTCTAAAAAATCCAAGAACTTAGCGGTTGCCAATTGAGGTCTGCTTGCTCACACTCGCTCGATAAATCGACCTAGCCTTGTTAAGGCTGTACTTGTCTAGCTTGATACGGATATGGGCTGGGAGAGATACGTAAGCTCTCCTAGCGAAATTGTTGCAGCAACAATCTGGCAGGGGAGCCTGAGGCACCGTGAACAATCCTTTTTTTGAGCAGCCCATCCTTAACTCCCCATATGACTACCCCAGTCGTCACTGGGAGCTGGATAACTCCGGTCAGCCCACCCAGAAAACTATTGAAAAGCGCCGTCGAGCTGAATTCATTACGCCAATCCCTAAGCCTAAAAAGCTAAAAGGGATACCTACCCAAGCGGGTCTGCTCTTTGATGAGGGCCTGGGTTTGACTTCTAATGATCAGCAGTACGATCACACAGCAGTCATTAATGCCGTGCGAGAGGAAGTGGATAAATGGCGCCGCATCCCCAGCCCGACTGACTGGCGAGTAACTCCTGAAACTGCCCGTCTGCTCCAACATTGGCGTCAGCATGATTTTGCCGGTGTACGTCCGTTCTTCTGCCAGGTCGAAGCGGTGGAGACCGCCATATGGCTTACTGAAGTCGCTCCGCAGCTAGGAAAGGCTGGTCATCGCTTCCTTGATCATTTGGACAGCACCAATCGTGAAGCTAACCCGGAGCTGATGCGTCTCGCTCTTAAGCTAGCTACCGGCGCAGGTAAAACCACGGTAATGGCCATGTTGATTGCATGGCAGACCATCAATGCAGTACGCAAGCCAGGCAGCAAGAAGTTCACCCGTGGATTTCTACTTGTGGCCCCAGGTATCACCATACGTGACCGCCTGCGGGTGCTGATGCCAAACGATCCGGAGAGTTATTACCAAAACCGTGAATTGGTGCCTGCGGATATGCTGGAGGACCTTCACAAGGCCAAAATCGTGATCTCCAACTATCACGCTTTCAAGCTGCGCGAAAGAGTGGAGCTGTCGAAGGGAGGGCGTTTACTGCTGCAGGGAAGAGGGGGGGATGAGCTTAATTTGCTCGAAACCGAAGGCCAGATGCTGCAGCGCGTTATTCCTGAATTGATGGGGATGAAAAACATCATCGTCATCAACGATGAAGCGCATCACTGCTATCGTGAAAAGCCCGGAGGCAATGACGAAGAAGATCTTTCAGGTGATGAGAAAAAAGAGGCAGAGCAAAACAAGGAAGCAGCACGTCTCTGGATCTCTGGCTTAGAAGCAGTCAATCGCATGCTTGGAGTGAGGCGTGTGTTCGATCTGTCCGCCACACCGTTCTTTCTCAGCGGTTCCGGTTATGTAGAGGGTACGCTGTTCCCTTGGACTATGAGCGATTTTTCTCTGATGGATGCCATCGAATGCGGCATCGTTAAGCTACCCAGGGTTCCGGTGGCGGAGAATATTCCCGGTAATGAAATGCCCATGTTTCGTAAATTGTGGGATCACATCGGCAAGAAAATGCCTAAGAAAGGGCGAGGGCAGAGCAAGTCACTTGATCCTCTCAGCATACCTGTGGAGCTGCAGACCGCTCTACAGGCGCTCTACGGTCACTACGAGAAAACTTATCACCTCTGGAGCAAGGCCGGCATCAAGGTGCCCCCGTGCTTTATTGTCGTCTGCAATAACACGGCCACCTCCAAACTTGTCTACGACTACATTTCCGGATTCGTGCGCGAAAATGAGGATGGCTCATCGAACATCGAGAATGGCCGACTGGCGTTATTCCGTAATTACGATGAAAACGATAACCAGTTGGCTCGTCCGAATACCTTGCTGATTGACAGTCAGCAGTTGGAGTCAGGTGAGGCGTTGGATAAAAATTTCCGTGAGCTCGCTGCCGACGAAATTGAACGCTTCAAGCGAGATGCGCTTGAGCGTGGTGGCGAACTTGCCAACCATATTCGTGCGGGTAGGGATATTGACGACGCCACTTTACTGCGTGAAGTGATGAATACTGTAGGTAAGGCTGGACAATTAGGTGAGTCAATACGTTGCGTAGTATCGGTATCAATGCTTACGGAAGGGTGGGACGCGAATACAGTAACCCACGTTCTGGGTGTGCGCGCATTTGGCACTCAGCTGCTCTGCGAGCAGGTCATTGGTCGCGCACTACGTAGGCAGTCTTACGACCTCAACGAGGATGGACTTTTCGATGTGGAATATGCCGATGTGCTTGGCATCCCTTTCGACTTTACGGCCAAACCGGTGATTGCTCCACCGCAATCTCCCCGAGAGACCATCCAAGTGAAGGCTGTGTTACCACAGCGAGAATCGCTAGAAATCCAGTTCCCGCGGGTAGCCGGTTACCGCGTCGAACTACCTGATGAACGTCTAACCGCTCATTTCAACGACGACTCCATATTTGAGCTCACTCCAGCTATTGTCGGACCCTCAATCACCCAAAACTCCGGCATCATTGGAGAGACTGTGGATTTGAGCCTTGAGCATATACGTGATATGCGAAGGTCCAGTTTACTCTTCCACCTCACCGAACGTTTGCTCTACACCAAATGGCGCGATCCGGGTGAGGAACCAAAGCTGCACTTGTTCGGGCAACTTAAGCGCATTGCCAAGGAATGGCTGGACACATGCCTAGTTTGCAAGGGTGATACCTATCCCGGACTGCTGATGTACCAGGCGCTGGCTGATATAGCTTGCGAGCGCATCACCGCAGCTATTACCAGAGCAGAGCAAGGGAAGCGGCCTATCAAGGCAGTTTTAGATCCCTACAACCCGACCGGCTCGACAGCACATGTCAACTTCACCACCTCTAAGACAGACCGCTGGGAAACCAAGTCCACTCGCTGCCAGCTTAATTGGGTCATTCTCGATAGTGATTGGGAGGCCGAATTTTGCCGAGTGGCCGAGGCACACCCCAAAGTGATTGCCTATGTGAAGAACCATAATCTAGGGCTGGAAGTGCCATATCGCTACGCATCAGAATCGCGTAAATACCGTCCAGATTTCATTGTGCATGTCGATGATGGTAGCGGGCAGGATGATCCACTCAACCTGATTGTCGAGATCAAAGGTTACCGTGGCGAGGATGCCAAGGAGAAAAAATCGACGATGGAGACCTATTGGATCCCCGGAGTGAACAATCTGAACAGTTTCGGTCGCTGGGCCTTCGCTGAATTCACCGACGTGTTTCAGATGCATGATGACTTTGCCAAAAAAGTCGAAAGTGAATTCAACAAAATGATCAATCGCGTCACCGCCAAGTCGGTTGCGTAAGGAAGCAGACATGGCCAAGAACCCGAAAACAGCGCTTTCTGTCGAAGCGCTCACGCACGACGAAGCTACACGTAAGAATATTCCTACCGCCGAGTACCAGTCGGTAATGAAAAAGGATGAGCAGGCCCCAGTAAAGGTCAGGTATCCACGTGGTAGCAAAGAGCTCGCAGATGAAAAGAAAAGTCGCAATTACGATTTAGATCCGCAACTCGTGTGGCGTGGCAAGGACCAACAGGATTGGTCCGAATTGGTGGTACACGCGCCCCCGCTCTACATTCAAGAGAAAGTTCACCCCAAGGTGTTAATCGATGATCTGCGCAGGCGCACTGAAGCCGCAGATCTTGCAGATGAGGCCGGTCAGGCTGGGGCCATGGTAGATCTGTTTGCCGACTTCAATGGGCTCCCTGACGACAACGCCAGAACCGAGTTTTACCAGCACGACGCGCATTGGACAAATCGCATGATCCTTGGTGACTCGCTGCAGGTTATGGCTAGTCTGGCCGAGCGCGAGGGGCTTCGTGGCAAAGTGCAATGCATATATTTTGATCCCCCTTACGGCATCAAATTCAACTCCAACTTTCAGTGGTCGACCACCAGTCGTGATGTCAAAGATGGTAATACTGATCACATCACGCGAGAGCCGGAGCAAGTCAAGGCATTCCGAGATACCTGGCGCGATGGCATTCACTCTTATCTAACCTACTTGCGTGATCGGCTTGCCGTCGCTAGAGATTTGCTGATCCATTCCGGCTCAATTTTCGTGCAAATTGGCGACGAAAATGTTCATCGAGTCAGGGGCTTAATGGACGAGGTTTTCGGTGATGAAAACTTCGTAAGCATGATTACCATGAAGACTACAGGTGGTTTAGGTAGTTCAGGGCTCAAAGGTGTAAGTGACTACATCCTTTGGTATGCGAAGAGTAAGGATGTGATGAAGTTTCGAAAGCCTTTGCTTAATAAAGTACAGGGTGAGGGGGCCTCAACGGGTGAAAGGTATAGTGCCGTCTATGAGGTGGATTCCGGGGTATATCGGACTTTAACTAAAGATGAACGTCAAGACTCTAGTACTATTCCGCTAAATGTAGCAACATTTAGATATGATAATTTGGTTTCATCTGGTTATACACCAACTTGCACTTTTCCGTTGATGTATCAGGGTCGTGCCTTCACGCCTGGTGGTGGACGGAGCTGGAAAACTAACCAAGCTGGTGTGGAAAGATTAATTAAAGCATCTCGCATTGGTTGTACTGGTAAAAGCGTCCAGTATCGCCGGTTTTTGAATGACTACCCAGGGTTCGAAGTTAATAATATATGGTTGGATATTGCGGTTCGAACAGATAAGCAATATGTTGTCGAGACATCCACTAACGCTGTGCAGCGTTGTCTTTTGATGGCGACTGACCCAGGTGATTTAGTACTTGATCCAACCTGCGGCTCGGGAACTACAGCGTACGTCGCTGAGCAATGGGGCCGTCGATGGATTACCATAGACACCTCGCGCGTTTCTCTCGCTCTGGCCCGAGCCAGAATCATGGGGTCTCGCTACCCGTATTATCTTTTAGCTGACAGTCGCGATGGGCAGCTGAAGGAAGCGGATATTACTCGCAGTGTGCCTTCCAGTCAGCCCACCAAAGGCAATATTAGTCACGGTTTTATCTACGAGCGCGTCCCGCATATCACTCTTAAATCTATCGCCAATAACACTGAAGTCGATGTTATCTGGGAAAAATTTCAGGTGTCTCTCGAGCCCTTGCGCGAGAAGCTAAATAATTTGTTGGGAAAGAGCTGGCAAGAATGGGAAATTCCACGGGAAGCCGATGAGCTGTGGCCAGATAAAACTCAAGCGTTATTTGTGAAGCTTCGCGCAGAACAATCTCGCGGCGAGAAGGCTAATCAGGCGAAAATTTCCGATTGGTTGCTTACCATAAATAAAAATCTGCAGCGCAGTTATACACTCAAAACACTGCCATCCCGTCCGGCCGACCCTTGGCCTAGCGAATCGGTAAGTATCCACTCAGCATGGTGGCAAGCCCGTATCGCTCGTCAGCAGGAAATCGATGCCTCCATCGCTGCTAAGGCAGACTCCGAGTTTCTCTACGACAAGCCATATGAAGACAAAAAGAAAGTCCGCGTTGCTGGCCCCTTCACCGTGGAGAGTTTGTCACCGCATCGAGTGCTGGGAGTGGATGAGCACGACGAGCTTATTGATCCTGCCGTGAGTGAAAAACAGGTGGGTCATGGTGAAGAACACAATTTCGTGCAGATGATACTGGAAAACCTGAAAACAGCTGGGGTTCAGCAGGCTCACAAGGAAGACAAAATTAACTTCACTTCGCTCGGCCTTTGGCCTGGCGGATTCGTTTGTGCGGAAGGACGTTACTTTGAAGGCGAGGAAGAGAGTGGTACGGAGAGACGTGCTGCCATTTTTATTGGTCCCGAGTTCGGAACAGTATCGCGCCCTGATTTGGTTGCGGCTGCTCGCGAAGCCGGCGATGCCGACTTCGATGTACTGATTGCTTGTGCGTTCAACTACGACGCTCACTCTAGTGAGTTCGACAAGCTTGGTCGTATTCCTATTCTTAAGGCGCGCATGAACGCTGACCTACATATGGCAGATGACCTAAAGAATACCGGCAAGGGCAATCTTTTCGTAATATTCGGTGAGCCAGACATCGACATCCTTGATGCGGAAGATGGCCATATTCAGGTTAAGGTTAACGGTGTGGACGTGTTTCACCCAAATACCGGTGAAGTGCGGTCTGACTCCGCTGATGGCATAGCCTGTTGGTTTATCGACACTGACTATAATGAAGAGTCTTTCTTTGTCCGCCATGCCTATTTTCTTGGCGCGAATGATCCCTACAAATCCTTGAAAATTACACTGAAGGCCGAAGTCAACGAAGACGCATGGGCAAGCCTTAACAGCGATGTATCTAGAACCTTCCCAAAACCACAGTCTGGTCGCATTGCCGTGAAGGTGATCAACCATCTTGGAGACGAGGTTATGAAGGTATTCAAGGTATGAATTTTGGGGGGCGTATGCTTGAAATATTTATAAAGTTATCTATCCCGGATTTCAAAAGGCAAGCTGCTGCGCACTTTGCTAAGCATACAAAAATAATGTCTATATGGACTTTGGGGGCTGAATGAACTTTCTTATAGCTGATACGTTTTCGGATAGCCTTGTAAAACTTACTGGTGACGAGCAAAAGCAAGTAAAAACGACTGCTTTTGACCTTCAGATGAATATTGCTAATCCGGGGATGAGCTTCCATAAGTTAGACAGGGCTCGCGACAAGAATTTCTGGTCAGTACGAGTAAGTAGCGACATTCGTATTATTGTACATAAGACCGTGTCCAGTTTATTGCTCTGCTATGTTGATCATCACGATAGAGCTTATCATTGGGCTGAGCGTAGAAAGCTGGAAATTCATCCTAAGACAGGTGCGGCGCAGCTGGTAGAGGTTAGAGAAACAGTACAGGAAATACGTATACCAACCTACCTGCCAGGAGAGTCAGTCAAAACGGTCAAGCCTGCCTTGTTTGCGGGCGTGGAAGAAGATGCATTGTTGGCCTATGGTGTTCCGCTTGAATGGTTAGCTGATGTTAGAACGGCCGATGAAGATAGTTTGTTACAACTGGCGGAGCATTTACCTAGCGAGGCCGCCGAAGCGCTATTGGAACTTGCGACTGGGGGGCGGCCGCCATTGCCTGTTGTTGCTGTTCCTGGCGTAGACCCTTTCAAGCATCCAGATGCTCAGCGACGCTTCCGGGTTATGGCGGACGCTGAAGAACTTGCTAAGGCACTGGATTACCCTTGGGAGAAGTGGGCTGTATTCCTACACCCTATACAGCGTCAATTGGTAGAAAAAGATTACAACGGACCGGCGCGCGTTGCAGGCTCCGCAGGAACAGGAAAAACAATTGTGGCGTTGCACAGGGCTGTGTATCTAGCTCGGAGCAATCCCGATTCACGCGTGTTGCTCACAACCTTTTCTACCGCTTTGGCCAATGCGCTGCACTTTAAGCTGAAGCATTTAATTGGCAATCAACCTCGTCTGGCTGAGCGGCTGGAAGTGGTCGCTTTGGATGAATTAGCTCGGAGACTGTTCGTCGCGCAAAATGGCCCGGTAAAAATTGCATCTGACGAAAATATAGACTTTCTATTGAAAGGAATTCTCGAAAGTACAACGGATATTAAATTTTCTCGTCGGTTTTTATTGGGTGAGTGGGAAGATGTCGTTGATGCATGGCAGTTAAATAGCTGGGAAGAGTATCGCGATATCAAACGGTTAGGCCGTAAAACGCGCTTGCCGGAGGGACAGCGCGAAGCACTATGGGATGTTTTCGCTAAGCTTAAAGATGCCTTAAAAAAATCGGGCGTAATGACTCGGTCAGAAATTTTTACTCGTGTCACATCGATGATTGGCCTGAGGCGCAACCCTTTATTTGATTATGCCATAGTGGATGAGGCTCAGGATCTTAGTGTTTCTCAGCTTCGGTTTCTCGCAGAGCTGGCAGGCGGGAGGTCCAATGGGCTATTCTTTGCAGGCGACCTAGGGCAGAGAATTTTCCAAACTCCATTCTCGTGGAAGTCTCTTGGTGTGGATGTACGAGGTCGTTCGCAGACGCTGCGAATCAACTATCGGACTTCCCATCAAATTCGCTTACAGGCAGATAGGTTGCTCGGGCCTGAGATAAGTGATGTTGATGGAAATACCGAAGACCACCGCGGTACTATCTCTGTTTTTAATGGACCTAGCCCGGAAATTCGTCGTTACGATAGTGAGGCTGCAGAGCAGCGGAATGTTGCTAGCTGGCTTACCGATCGCTTAAAAGAAGGCGTAAATCATGACGAAATTGGTATTTTTGTGCGCTCCGAAGTTGAAATGTCCAGAGCTATTGCAGCGGTAGAGCATGCTGGTTTACCGTACTCTGTACTCGATGAAAATCTAACCATTCTTCCTGCGTCTCTAACTATTAGCACCATGCATCTGGCCAAAGGATTAGAGTTCCGGATTGTGGTCGTGATGGCCTGTGATGACGAAGTGATTCCTTCCCAGGTTAGGATTGAATCCATTACGGATCAGGCCGACTTGGAGGAGGTTTATGAAACTGAGCGTCATCTACTCTATGTCGCCTGTACTCGGGCTAGAGATCATTTACTTATAACCTGTGTGAATCCAGGATCTGAGTTCTTGGACGATATGCTGTAATAGGAACGCACTTATAGAGTGTTGGTGGCTGAGCTACAGCAATGAGCTCTACCGCCAGTGCTCTGGAACTTCTATCCCATAGTTTTTCGCGACGGTTTGCAAAGTGAGAAGGATTTCAGTGTGCCTAGCCTGATCGGGAGCCATCCAATCGCTGCGACGATTCAGTAACGACTTAAGTTCGGATAGATTGTACATACCTAAGCGATGAAAATTACCCCAGCTGGGAATACCGAAAAGGTTGTAGATAACCACCGTTCCGTCACGTTCACTTGCCAGCCGTTTTTCGCCAGTCAGCTTCTCGGCTGCGTCGTCTGCATCATCTCGGTCTTCGTAGGTGTTGAGGAGTTTCATGAAAATCCCAGAAAATTTTGGAAAGGATTGTACTTCACACGCTCGGCCAGTTTCTACCTGTCGTGACTTCAGCGCAGTGGGGAGTCTGGCGATCAGTGAAGCATCGAGAATTTAGAAGGGGGGAGGTTAAATTCAGGCCGCCACACGTTACCAAAACTGATGTTTAAAGCCTCAAACGACCCGAACTGGTCGGTTGGTTTACCTGCGGTAACAAAACCAATTTAATGCCAAGTTAAAGGGGCCGCTTACATCGACTTGATCGATATCACTTCCACAAACCTATATTTTTTTCTGGCCGTCTTTGTGGCTTCTTGTCCCGCAAGCAGGGAGCTCAGCGTATCGGCCTCATGTACAATTTCGTGCATCCTGCCTTCGAATTCATTTCCTACTCGTAACGTGACTTTAAGCCTCGGAGTAAAGGCTTTTGAGACATTCTTTTTTGTCGTTGCCTTTGCTGGCTGCACTATCACCACATTCGGAGCGGTTTCTTGCTCGTGTAAGTCAATTGATGATGTAGGAATCTCAAACTCACCGAAAAGCGCTTGGCGCATCTCTTCTTCCGTCAAATCTGTATTCATACCATTTCTCATAAAGGCGTTATGTATAGCCTTCATAATTGTATCAGCATGTTCGGATTCTGTAGCCGAAAGACACCGAGGCAGTCACGTAGCGATCAACGGTGAGCAATAACTCGAGTTTCACCGTCTGGCCGGCAGTTTTCAGTCGGGGTTGGGGCTTATTGATACTCATGCTTGTGTTGTCGCTGCTTCGCATTTACGCTTTGTCCCGTCGTGGTCAATCCCGCGACCGGGTGTGACAACCTGAATTGTTCGAGGCGCATGGCGCCATAGCCAGTACAAAGTGCTTACACAGGCTTAGCTGCTGCTTTTCTATGGCGGATCGTGCGGGGCAGGCTTACGCCTGGCCGGTACCCTCGGACGCCGGTTTGTCACCCCCGTACGGTCTGCCACCCAACCGCGTGACAACGGTTGATGGCGGTTTTTACTTGTCCGAGGAGATAAGGAAAATGGCATGCCCACCTTTTAAGCTCGTGCGCCACCCCGGCCCAATGGTTCAAGCTGCAAACTATCTCGGAGGATTCCGCGATGTTTGATCTTTCGCTTCTGATCGGCCTCCCCAAACCCAACAGCATAGATACTTCATCGCTTAGCTCTGAAGACGCAGCGGTTAAGCTGCGGCAGGCTGCTACTCTCCGGCTTAACGGAGCCCAGAGTATTCTGCTTCATTTTCCCCAAGACGTTGAACTGGCAGTAGAGCTGTTGGATGACGCCGCCGTGTTGTACGACAAGGCATTCCGAAATTTAACTGGTATTCCAGCTCAAAGCGATCATCAGCAGATCCATGAGTACGTTTCTGTCCCATCCGCTGAAGGGTCTCCCGCAATCCAAACCCCGTGGGGCGATGAGTTCGCTCCGGTAATCAAGGAGGGTGTTCGTTGCGCCGAGACTTGGCTTGAAGGCTCATCATTACCATTATGGTGGGCGCTTTCTCAGAACCGAAAACGTCATCGTCCAGGTGATCCACAAGAGGCATTTGAAGCAGGTTTTTTGCTGCGGTTGCAGCAGACTTTGATCATGCGGCGTGAGGCCGTCATTTCTCAATCAACCCGCTTTGATGCCTGAGTCTGTGATTGACGTTTGAGATTTGCTTTTCCCGCCAAACCCTCCGATCAAGCGATCTTTGATCGCGCCGATCGGAGGGTTCACTCGCTTTTTCTCGAAGCCACCTCGTGCCACTTCCCAATTTTCAAATTTGATTAGCGCCACGCTCGCTTTCACCCTCCAGTAACTTCCCGCGATTTTTTATAGAGGGCAGCGTCATTTCAGCTTAAGTGCGGATCCTTTCGTTGGGCATGTATGCAGTTGTGGCGACAGCGGCGACGCCGGCGACAAACCACGTGGAACGTGGTCTGGAGCATGGCGACAAAAGTGGCGACAGTCGCCACTTTCTGAGCGCTTTGGCAGTGATGCTTGACCGCCATTTCGAGTGGGTATAAAAATTGGCGCACGGATCGCTGTCGTTGACAGCACCAGCCCAGGTAGCCAGAACCTTCAAGGCTACGCCACTTGCGTGGTGGTTCTCCCAAAGTGCGATTAGCATCCGGCGGCTCGCACGGTCACTCCCCAAGAGTGAAGGATGCCTACTCGGCTTATCTGTCCATTGCGGCAGACGATGGACCGTCCTCGCTGCGCTGCAGCAACCTCACCTCTCGACGCACTTCGCTGCGCCAGGCTGCGCCCGTCTCTTTCTTCTGGAAAGAGACGGGCGCTCGTACCACTGCTGCAAGCCACGTCACAAAAGGCATTGCCGCATCTCTCCTCGTGACAATCGGCCTGACAAATCCGATTCGTCGCAATCCGCAACGACACAGGCGCCGGTGCCGCAGCCTATGGAAAGACTGCACCTGACTGACAGTCAGGCATGCCCCAGGTGTCGATGTTGTTGCCTTCTCCCGCTCAGGATCTCCAGGTGCCGAACTCGTCAGCCGGCACAGCCTCCACCCGCCCGCATCTTCGAATGCGTCTAGGGAGGCCAGATTCATGGGTCATGCCCTTGCTCCCGGTCGTAAGGAGCCGTTCGTTCCACGTTAGTGAACACCTCACAGGCCGCAGGGGCCTTGATCCCTGATAACACTCAACAGCCGTGGCGGGACTACGTGAGGACAGCCAGCAATGAACGAGGAGAGGGCCCATGCAGCAGTTAGATCCGAAGCTTGAACTACCACGACCACCTCGACCGCTGATTGAGTCGAATCCCGTGGCCCAGCCTTATCCGGTGCAGGCACTGGGTGGGATTCTTGGGCCTGCGGTGGAACGCATGGCCGAGGTCATCGGCGTGCCCCAAGCACTGGCCGCGCAATCGGTGTTGGCTGCCTCGGCGCTGGCTACCCAAGGTCATGCGGGCTTACAGCTCGACGGGAGAAATTATCCCCTGTCGCTGTACCTGATCACGGTGGCAGCGTCGGGGGATCGTAAAACGGCGGCAGACCGATGTGCATTGCTGCCGGCACGGCAATGGGAGCGTGAGCAGTGGCAGCGTTACCGCGAACAGCTTGCACGGCACCGTGCCGCACAGCGGCAGGCGCAGCGTATCAATCCTGCCGATCCTGAGTCCGCGAACGGGGCGCCGCTCGAAGCGGAGCCCTCAGCCCCTAGGCTGATCACCACGGACCCAACTATCGAGGCCCTGATCAAGGGGCTCTGTCATGACCTGCCCAGCATGGGGCTGTTCTGTGATGAGGGCGGACAGTTTCTCGGCAGCAGCACCATGAGCCGGGATAACCGTTTGAAAGCGGTCACGACCTTGTCGTCACTTTGGGATGGCAGTCCGATAGATCGCGCGCGTTCCATGGTTGGTGAAAGCCTACGAGCCTATGACCGGCGTTTGAGCCTGCATCTGATGCTTCAGCCGTATTTAGCCATGCAGTTACTCAGTGATCCGTTGCTGCAGGGGCAGGGCATTCTCGGTCGCTGTCTGATGACCTGGCCCTCCAGCCTGGCAGGACAACGTAGCTACCAGGCTGTCGACTTGTCGAAAGACGGCGACTTGAAGCGCTATCACCACCGCATCTCGGCGCTGTTTCATCAGCCCTGGTCACTTACATCTGACGGTGCTCTGCAGCTATCACCGCTGACCCTCAGTCCGTTGGCCCGCCGTCGGTGGATAGATCTGCATGATGCCATCGAAGCCCAGTTGGGTGAGTTTGGCGAGCTGGCCTGCGTGCGGCCTAGCGGATCGAAGGCCGCCGATAACCTGCTGCGCGTCGCCGGCATTCTGGCAGTGGTGGAGGAGAGCAGCGTCGTGGAGGTCGACCATATCCAACGGGCCTCCGCATTAGTCGGCTACTACCTCAACGAGATCCAGCGCCTGACTGAGCAGGAGCCAGTGTGTCGAGTAAAAGAGGAGGCAGACCGGCTGCTGCGATGGCTACAGGTCAAAGATTGGAAGCGTTTCAGTATTCGTGAATTGAATCGCAACGGTCCCCGCTTTGCCCGCAAGAGCAGTCGTCATGCCGCCAAGCTACTGGTCGAGTTGATTGATCATCAGTGGTTGATCACTGATGGCCACACCTTCGAGGTGCGCCATGTTTAATCTTGATGAAGCGCTGCGCAACCATCTGGCTCAGCGCCAAAAGGAGCCCAAAGCGCGATTTGTCGCCGCTACCGTCGCCACTTTGTCGCCACGCTCAAAACCAAGCAGGACAAGGGTTGTCGCCGCTGTCGCCGGTGTCGCCACTACCCACAAAACTATTGCCTCGACGACAGCCATCATCCAATGGTTGGAAGAGCAGGGCGCGCAACTCTACGTCGCCAACAACACGCTTTGTTTCCGTCCAACTGATTGGGCCCAGTTCGCTATTGTGAGTGCACACTGGCAAGCCCTTCTACATGAGCTTGCTGCAGTCGATCAGGATCAGAAAAATGGCTCGCGTCGGTAAGCGCGCGGGGCGAAATTTCGGCTTCGGTCGCCAGCTCAGCTATGCCGGACCGCAAGCCCTGAAAGATCTGTTTGGCGACGGCCATTTTGCTACCGTCAAAGCCCATAGCGATCGGTGGCAGGCCTTCGTGAATTGGTGTCGATCCGAGGAAGGGCCGAGGCTCAATGACGCGCGTCAGATCGACCGCGAGATCCTCATGCGGTACGCCGCCTATATGAGGCAGCAGGTTGACCAAGGCAACGTCGGCATCGCCACCGCGCAGAACCGACTGTCAAGCGTGAACCGAACGATGGCTGCGCTGCGCGGTGATCAGTACGTCAAAATCCCCAGTCCGAGCAAGGCGCTGGGTATGCAGCGCTCAAACGTGCGCGGGGAGGCACCGCAAGGCCAAGATCGTGCTCAGATCGAGTTGATCGCACGCGCACTGTCAGAGCGAGGTCAGCAACGAGTGACCGCAATTGTGTATCTGGCTCGGGAGACTGGTATGCGCCTGCGTGAAGCGATCTTGGCTGACCTGCCCCGACTGCAACGTGAGGCCGGGCAACTGGGCAAGATCAACATCCAAGACGGCACCAAAGGTGGTCGATCAGGCGCGTCAGCACCGCGCTGGATCGCGGTCACTGATCAAATCCGTGGCGCCTTGGATAGGGCCTGGGAGGCTTCACCCAGCGGCAGTCGGAACCTGTTGGCTCCCAACGAGAGCTACAAAGAGTTTATGCAATCAGTTGTGCGACCGGCACGGGACCTCCTGCATGAACATGGATTGAAAGGCTTTCATGAGCTGCGGGCGGCTTACGCCTGTGAGCGCTATGAGCAACTAATCGGCTTTCCTGCACCCGTTAATGGTGGTCGTGTTCGTCAAGAGGATCGAGCACTCGATCAGCGAGCCCGTAAGCAGATCAGCCACGAGTTGGGACATAACCGCATCGATGTGGTGAGTGCCTACATCGGAGGCCGGCGATGACGGCCGAGTTCGACATAGCGTTGTTCCTGCGCCCCGTGCTCAAAGGTGCACATGCCACGCAGCAGCGGCACATCAGGCAAGCAAAAAGGATGCACGAGGTGATTCGTGAACGCTGGGGTTGCGCGACTCCCTGGTTCTGGAGAGAGAAGCACGTGAGATGGTTTCTGGAGCACTATTTGCGATGCTCAGCTCCAGCTACCATCTATTACTACGAGTTAACAGCAGGGTTGATCCGCCGTAGAAAGGCAAAACCCGTGGTTGCCTGATAGACCTTTAAGCGTGAGCCCCTGAGTATGGGAATGCGGAGCCTTCCCATACTCAGGGGCTTGGCTGAAAAAGCGCAGGCATACCAGAGATTTGGCAACTGTCGTCACTCCTTTCACCCTACTACACGACACGAATCGTAGCCGGTGCCGCGTACCTTTTGGATGTTCAGCGAATCGGTACGACGTTGCGATCTCTGGTTTGATTGATAGCCGATGCCGACAGGCTGCCGGTGGCCGCGTTCTGGATATGTTCACTCCACCAAGCCATCATCGGACGCCGGCGTTCGATGTAGTCAGTCCTGTTGTAGGCGCTACGAACTTCGTCCTTGTCGACATGCGCCAGCGCGACCTCGATCAGTTCCGGATCCCAGCCATGCTCATTCAGGATGGTGCTCGCCATCGAGCGCAAGCCGTGGCTGACTAGACGGTCCTGAAAGCCCATGCGCTTCAACGCCATGTTGGCGGTCTGGCTATTGGCATGGGTGCGGGGGTTTCTATCTGAGGGGAACACGTACTCTCTGTTACCACTGAGTTGCTTGAGCGTTTCCAGTAACGAAAGTGCCTGATCGGTGAGGGGGATTGTGTGCGGGCGCCGCTTTTTCATGCGCTCTGGCGGAATGGTCCAAATGCGCTTGTCGAAGTCGATATCTGCCCATCGTGTGGTGGCTGCTTCGGCGGGGCGGGTCATCGTGTGCAACTGCCATTCGATCAGGCAGCGGGTCGTGCGCTTGATGCTGGCATTCGCGATTTCCATCATGAGCTCGGGAAGCTCCTCAGGTGGCAGCGCAGCCATGTTTTCTTTCTTGGGTTTCTTGAACACCGCCCGAATTCCATTGAGGGGGTTCGCAAATATCAGCCCGGAGTTGACCCCGTAGGTCATGATCTCGTTGAGTCGTTGGCTCAATCGTTTCACGGTTTCGAGGCTCCCTTTGGCCTCGATTGGGCGAAGGATCTTGATAACCATCGGAGCAGTGATTTGAGAGAGCGGCGTTGTTTTCATGCTTGGGAACACATGGAGCGTCAGCGATCTCCAAATGTCTTCGGCGTAGGCTTTGGTTACGGAGTCTTTCTTCAGCTCGAACCAGGCGGTGGCCACCTTCTCGAACGTGTGTTCAGTCTCAGCAAGTTTGGCTTGCCTTACCTCATCACGCTGGGTTTTGGGATCAATGCCCAAAGCGAGCAGCTCACGCGCCTCTGCTGCTTTCTTCCGGGCGTTGGCTAGCGAGAGGTCGGGGTATGGACCGAGCGCCATATTAAGACGGGCTCTGGTCAACGGCTCGCGGTAATTGAAATTCCATATCATCGAGCCGCTGGCGCGTACTCGAAGCTGCAGGCCGTCGCCGTCGCTGAGGACGAAGTCTTTACCAGTTGCCTTGACTGCCTTGAGCTGGCGATCGGAGAGGCGGGTTGCGTTAGTAGGCATGGGGGCTACCTCCAGCACCGTTTTGGTATCCTGAAAATAGCATTTGGTAACTCGGGATACCACCTGGGATACCAAAGCGCATGGAACTCAGAAACCCTCCAAAGCCGCCAAAAGAGCTAAACCCCTCGTATTTACTGGGTTTCAGGCACAAAAAAAGACGTCCGTGGACGTCTTTAGTTGATCAAATGGTGGAGCCGGGGGGATTTGAACCCCCGTCCGCCAGTACTCCGCTGTCGGTACTACATGCGTAGCCGTGTCTATTAAGTTAACCCTCAGCGACCCGACGGGCAGGGTGCTTTGGGCGAGTTGTGTAAGTTTTAGCCGCTTCGTCCACAACGTACTGCACGGCGATTCTGTTCTATATGACAATCATTTTGGGTTTACAGACATCCCCTGATGATTGCTGGACCCGAAGGTACCAGGAGGGAAGGGCTAAGGCTGCTTACGCAGCGAGAGCGTATTCCCCGTAGGTTTCGTCATTGGCAACTATAGAAAGTTGCAACAGTGGATTTACGAGTTCTGTTACCAACTCGGCATGCACCTAAAGTTTCGCGACCGGCGTCGAATCCTAAACGGCCCCGTGCTTGTAACTCGTTGTTTCTTAGTGAGTGACAAGCCTGTGCAGTGTACGCCAAACGGTCACAGAAGGCCAACCCGAAGGTTGGCCATGAGCGTCGGGGTGTTACTGATTGGCGCCTTTGTCGCTGTTCTGTAGGTCTTGCAGGGCTTTGGACGTGATCTCTATGCACCTCTTGTCATCACCTGCTGCTTGGGCGGCTTTGGCTTGAGACACTGCGGTGTCGATTTCGCCGCTTTTGCCAGTGGTGTCGGTAGCGAGCAGGGCTTTGCCGTTGTTGATTTTGTCGAGATTAATCTGACAAAGCTGGTCGGTTTTTCCGGCGGCAAACGCCGGTGAGGCCAGCATCGCAGCGGTAATGAACACGCCAGCAAGAGCGGAATGCTTCATAAGGGTATCTCCTTGCGAAAAAGGGCTCGACGCTGCTGGCGTTCAAGGGCTGCCAGCGACATCACTGATGAGCCTCGATCGCCGAGGCCTATGCAGATGACTACGTCGCCGCGCAGGGGTTCTGTTTTTATGCAGGATTAGTGCGCCCTCGGTCGGGTTACGCGGTCCACGAGGTAGACCAGCCCGTGGTAATCGATGCCGCCATGCTGGCTCAGGCCGATCTCGCAGGTGCGGCTGGTGGAGATGCCTTCGCTGCAATATTGCACGGCATCTTTCAGTGAGCGCAGGGAGTGGGCGTTGAGTTCCGGGGTGGTGAAGCCTTTGTCGCCGGCAAATCCACAGCAGTGGATGCCTTCCGGGATCACCACGGTTTTCGCGCAGCGGCGGGCCAGGTCGATCAGGGCCTGGCTTTCCCCGAGGTGCTGGGTGCTGCAAGTGACGTGTACGGCGATTGGTGCTTCCTGCGGTATGAAGTCGAGGCGGTCCATCAGGTGTGTGCGGATAAATCGTACCGGGTCGTACAGGTCCAGGCGTGTTTCGCCCAGGTCTTGCACCAGGCGCAGGGTGCAGGGGCTGGTGTCGCAGTAGATCGGGTCGAGGCCGCCGCGGCTGGCGTGGAGCAAGGCGCCGATCAGTTCCTGGCGTTTGTGTTCGGCCTGTTCGGCATAGCCCTTGGAGGCGAAAGGCTGGCCGCAGCACAGGTTGTCCTGGTTGTCGGGGAAGACGACTTGGTAGCCGGCTTTTTCCAGCAGGCCGCGGGTTTTGTCGTACAGCGACGTTTGCTCTTTATCGCCAGCCGCCGGGCCCATGGCGCGTGAGACGCATGCCGCGAGGTAGACCACGCGTGGCCGCTCATCGGTCACTGCCGGGCTGAAGCGAATGGCTTTTTCCGGTTGCGGCATGGCGTTGGTCCATTGTGGGATTTGTCCCTTGGACAACTTGCTCACTGTGGCCGACAACTTGGCCAGGCGCGGCGCGCCCAACAGCATGCGTGCGCCGTTGGCGACGTGCAGGGTAAAGCGCGCGCCTTGTAGCGCAGTGGCGAAGTGGGTGGCCAACCATTCGGCGGTTTTCGTATGGTCAGCGTCGCGGGCCCGGAGTTTTTTCACCAAGTCGCCGGTGTTGATTCCCACAGGGCAGCGCTGGGCACATAACCCGGTGGCGGCGCAGGTGTCGATGCCCTGGTAGTGGTAGGCCGTTTCCAGTTCAGTGGTGTCGATGCCGGCGCGTTTCTTCGCCTGGATATCGCGCCAGATCACGATGCGCTGGCGCGGGCTCAAGGTCAGGCCTTTCGACGGGCATACCGGCTCGCAGAAACCGCACTCGATACACTTATCCACAAGCTCGTCGGCGGCAGGCAGCGGCTTGAGGTGTTTAAGGTGGATCTGCGGATCTTCGCTGAGCACCACGTCCGGGTTGAGAATACCGTTGGGGTCGAGCAGGCGTTTGAGTTGCCACATCAGTTGATAGGCGTCGCTGCCCCATTCCAGCTCGACGAACGGCGCCATGTTGCGGCCGGTGCCATGCTCGGCTTTCAGTGAGCCGCCAAACTCTACGGCCACCAGTTGGGCGACGTCGTCCATGAACGCTTGGTAGCGTGCGACTTCTTCGCTGCTGTTGAAGCCTTGGGTGAACACAAAGTGTAGATTGCCTTCCAGAGCGTGTCCGAAAAGGATGGCTTCGTCGTAGTGGTGTTTGTCGAACAGCTCGATCAAACGGTTAACGCCGATGGCCAACTGCTCGACCGGGAACGTCACGTCTTCGATGATCACCGTGGTGCCGGTTTTGCGCACGGCACCGACGGCGGGGAAGGTGTCTTTGCGGATTGCCCACAGGCGGGCGTTTTCCACCGGGTCTTCGGTGAAGTCGACCTGTTTTTCCACCGGAAACGCCGCCAGGGACGCCATGATCAGCGCCAGTTGCTCCTGGAGCAAAGAGGGCGATGCCGCACGGGATTCGATCAACAGTGCGCAGGCATTTTCCGATAGATGTTGTACGAAGGCGGGCATGCCGGGTTTGTCCTGCACCGAACGCATGCTGCGTCGGTCGAGCAGCTCAACCGCTGAGACCGGTTGGGTTTTCAGGACGGTCACCGCATTGCAGCAGGTCTCGACATCGGGGAATACGATCAGCGCCGAGGCTTTGTTCGGGTGGTCGATGACGGTGTCGTAAGTCACTGCGCTGATAAAGGCCAGGGTGCCTTCGGAGCCCACCAGCAGGTGGCTGAGGATATCCAGCGGCTCATCGAAATCCACCAGGGCGTTGAGTGACAGGCCGGTGGTATTTTTCAGACGGTATTTGTGGCGGATTTTGGCGGCCAGTTCAGCGTTTGCCCGCGTCTCCCGACCGAGTGTGGCCAGGCGTTCAAGCAGCGCGCCGTGCTGCTGACGAAATGCCACGACGCTGGCGGCATCTTCGGTGTCCAGGCGGCTGCCGTCGGCCAGCACCAGGCGAATCCCGGCCAGGGTGTGGTAGGTGTTTTGCGCCGTACCGCAGCACATGCCGCTGGCATTGTTGGCGACGATGCCGCCGATTTTGCAGGCGTTGATCGACGCCGGATCCGGCCCGATCTTGCGCCCGAATGGCGCCAGCCAGGCGTTGGCCTGGGCACCGATCACGCCGGGTTGCAGGCGGATCTGCGTGCCTTGCCCACGAATTTCGCGGCCGTTCCAGTTGTCCCCCAGTACGATCAGCACCGAATCGCTGATGGCCTGCCCGGACAAGCTGGTGCCCGCTGCGCGGAAGGTCACCGGAACATGATCGCGCTGGGCCAGTTTCAGCAGCGCCACGACTTCGTCTTCCGACTCGACGCGAATCACCAGCTGTGGGATCAGTCGGTAAAAACTGGCGTCTGTGCCAAATGCCAAGGTGGAAAGTGGGTCGTCGAAGCGACGAATTTTCGGGATCAGCTGTGCGACGTCAGCAAGGAAAGCGGCAGGCAGACTCATTGGTCCTCCAGGATCAGCACCACCAGGTCCTTCGGACCGTGGGCGCCATAAGCCAGAACTTGTTCGATGTCAGCGGTCTTCGACGGGCCGGACACCAGCAGGGCATTGGTGGGCATGCCTTGGGCCCAGGCGAATTGCTGCTGGACCTGATAAAAGTTGTCGTAAATCTCGCTGGCCTTGAGCAGTGCAAAGTGTACCGGCGGCACCAGGCTCATCAGTCGCGGTTCTTCCCGCGTGGGCCACAGAATCAGGCTACCGGTGGCGGCGATGGCGCCGAGGGTCGTGGTCAGGCTGGCCGGTGTGTCATTAAACAGCTCGGCTTTCCATTCTTCCACAGGGCGGTCGTAGGCTTTGAGCTGCGGCAATTGCGGATGGTTCGACCAGTGCTCGGTGATGCGCCGCCCATGCTCGGTTGTCGGCGCGATGAGCAGGCTGGGCAGCTCGCGTTTTTGCAGCAGCTGCGCGAGTAAAGCTGGCCATTCGGCGCCGCGGGTCAGGTGGATCTCGGTATGCACCGCCTCCATCAGCTTGCGCAATTGTGCGATGCGCTGTTCTGGCGGGTAGGTGTAGATCTGTGTGACCAGGGTCTCATCGAAGTTGTCGGGCACTGGTGTTGTGCCCGTCAGGCTGTGGCGCAATTTGCCGAGGATATTTTGCTTGGCGCTCATCAACGCGCTCCCTGTTTGGCCAAATGCTCGCGTGCCAGGTCATGCAGCGAACGGGCGGCGGGTTTAGGTGCGCTATGGTTTTGCGTCCATGGCCCGACGTTGTTCGGTACGAGGGCGCGCAGGCGCGTGGCGGCGAATGTGAACAGGCGGTACAGCGTCGGTGAGCTGTGGAGATTGGCCCAGGCGTTCCAGATGAACCGTTCCTGGCGCGAATACTTGCTGCCTTGGCCGCGCATCACGGGGTGTGGGCTATCCGGCGCTTTTACGTTCTCTTCCCGCAGACGGCGCAGCAAGGCCGGGATCGGAATTTTTACCGGACACACTTCTCCACAAGCACCGCACAACGAAGACGCACTGGGATGGTCCGGTACTTTTGCCAGGCCGACCATATGCGGTGTGATGATTTTTCCGATAGGGCCGGGGTAGACCTCGCCGTAGGTATGGCCACCGATTCGGGTATACACCGGGCAATGATTCATACAGGCGCCGCAGCGAATGCAGTTGAGTGTCTGACGCAATTCGCTGTCGGCAAACGCCTGGCTGCGTCCGTTGTCCAGCAGCACCAGGTGGACTTCCTCGGGGCCGTCGAGCTCATCGGCCTTGCGCGGGCCGGAGATCATGTTGACGTAGGTGGTGATTGGCTGGCCGAGCGCGGAGCGGGTCAGCAGCGACAGTAACGGCACCACGTCGCGCAGGTTTTCCACGACCTTCTCGATGCCGGTCACGGCGATATGCACGGGTGGCACTGTGGTCGACATACGCCCGTTGCCTTCGTTTTCCACCAGCAGCAGCGTGCCGGTTTCGGCCACGGCGAAGTTGACGCCGGAGACGCCGATATCCGCTTCGAAGAACTTTTCCCGCAGTACACGGCGACCAATCTGAATCAACTGGTCGACATCCTTGGTGTACTCCACGCCGAGTTTTTCGTGGAACAGCGACGCGACCTGGCTGGCGTTCTTGTGGATTGCCGGCATGATGATGTGGGACGGCTTCTCGTGGTCGAGTTGAACAATAAACTCACCCATGTCGGACTCAAGGCATTCGATGCCTTGGGCGGCGAGTACGTGGTTCATCTCCATCTCTTCGCTGACCATGGATTTGCCTTTGATCACCTGCGTGGCTTCGCGCCGGCGGATGATCGACAGCACGATCGCATTGGCCTCTTCAACCGTTTCTGCCCAATGCACGGTCACGCCGTTTCGGGTCAGGTTGGCTTCCAGTTGTTCGAGCAGGTCGGGCAGCTTTGACAGGGCGCGGGCGCGCACCGCGTTACCGAGGGCGCGCAGGTGTTCGCGTTCGTGGGCGTCGCTGAAAGACGCCGCCCGTTTGCTCATCAGGGAATCCATCGCATTGCGAAAGTTGTTTCGCAGTTGCGCGTCGCCCAGTGCCTGGTGGGCGCGGGTGCGGAAGTCTTCCGACACCTCGACGGTGGGAATCAGCGCGGCGTTCATCGTTCACCCCCGGTGCGTTGCCAGAGAAAGCTGGCCAGGTGTTGCCCGCGTAAGGCCGCCTGTTGTTTCTCCAGGGCGCCATTGATGTTCATCAGGCAACCGCAATCAGCACTCAGTACTTGATGGGCGCCGGAGTCCTGCAAGGCTCGGGTCTTGTCGGCCACCATTGCGCCGGAAATGTCCGGCATACGCACGCTGAACGTCCCACCAAAGCCACAGCATTCGCTTTCGTGGCTGTGGTCGACGCGTTCGACATTGCGCAATTGGGCCAGCAGTTCGCGGCCGTGAAGGTGGGTGTTCATTTCCCGACGCGCGGAGCACGACGTGTGCAGGGCGACCTTGACCGGCGCCCCGCTGTCGTTGAGTTGCACCTTGCACACGAACAACAGGAACTCCGCCAACTCATAAGTCCGGGCCGCGAGGGCCTGCACTTGTTTGAGGGTGTCGGGTTCGTCCTTGAAGAGGTCGGCGTAGTGCTCACGTAACATGCCGGCACAGGAGCCGGATGGCACCACCACCGGGTAGTCGCCGGCGAACAGCGCCAGTTGCGCGCGTGCCACTTGTCGGGCCTGGTCGGTATAGCCCGAGGTGTAGGCCGGTTGCCCGCAGCAGCTTTGCCCTTGGGGATAATCCACGCAGATCCCTTCGCGTTCCAGCAGGTGGATCGCGTCCATGCCGGCTTCGGGATAAAACAGATCGACCACGCAGGTGCCGAACAGGTAGACCTTCTGCGGTTTTTCGTGGGGGTATTCGCGTGGCTCGGCCAGAGGCGGCGCGACACGGGTGGCATTCGGCACGGCGTTGTAAAAAAGCTCGCTCATCAGGCGCGTTCTCCGGGTGGTCCCGGTTGTCCGTCCGTCAGGGCCGCAGCGTGTTCAGCGGCCCGGCAGAGGGGTTGTGGAGAGCTGACGCCGAAATCGCGGTTCGGCGTCGGTTATTGCGTGATTACCTGTGGTCTCAATGCACCAGCATGCCGGTGAACCAGTAGGCCTGGGCCAGTGTGATCAGCCCGACGATGGTGGCGAAAAACAGGCTGTGCTTGAGGGTGAAGCGGAACAGGTCGGATTCCTTGCCGACCAGGCCGGTAGCGGCGCAGGCCACAGCGATCGATTGCGGCGAAATCATCTTGCCGGTCACGCCGCCGCTGGTGTTTGCCGCGACCAGCAGGACGTCGTTGACACCGATCTGGTGGGCGGTGGTGGCTTGCAACGAGCTGAACAGGGCGTTGGACGAGGTGTCGGAGCCTGTCAGGAAAACCCCCAGCCAGCCGAGGAACGGCGAGAAGAACGGGAAGGCTGCGCCGGTGCCGGCCAGGACCAATGCCATGGTCGAGGACATGCCCGAGTAGTTGGTGACGAACGCGAACGCCAGCACCATGCCGATGGACAGGATCGGCCAGCGCAGTTCGTAGAAGGTCTCTTTTAAAGTGGTAAGACCAGTTTTGATGTCGATCTTCAATACCAGCATCGAGATCAGCGCGGAAAAGAAAATCGCAGTGCCGGTCGCTGAAATGGGGTCCAGTTTGAATACCGCGGGGATGGCCGTCGGGTTGGTCACGATAGGCGCAACCTTGACCACCAGTTGGTCCAGGTGCGGGATCGCAAAGTTGAACACCCAGCTGTACATCGAGCCGCCTGCGGCGAACATCGCCTTGAAGGGCTTGAGGGTCCAGATGGTCACCAGCACGGTCAGGATCAGGAACGGCGACCAGGCTTTGAAGATTCGCCCCAGGCTGTAGGGCGAAGCGACAGTGCTGCGTGGCAGGCCGAAGCCGCCGGCGCTGGCGGTGATCGTTGCGCTGGAGGTCGCACCGGCAATCTGCGCGCCGGCGGTGCGCTTGGGTTGCCAGATTTTCAGGAACAGAGTCAAGGAAACCAGGCTGGCCAGGGCCGAGGTGATGTCCGGCAGTTCCGGGCCGATGAAGTTGGAGGTGAAGTATTGGGTGATGGCAAAGCTCAAGCCTGCCACCAAGGCGGCCGGCCAGGTTTCGCGCACGCCGCGCAGGCCGTCCATCATGAACACCAGCCAGAACGGAACGAACAGCGACAGCAGTGGCAATTGGCGACCAGTCATGGCGCCGATCTTGAACGCGTCGATGCCGGTCACTTGCCCGGCGACGATGATCGGAATCCCGAGGGCACCGAAGGCGACGGGCGCGGTGTTGGCGATCAGGCACAGGCCGGCGGCGTACAGCGGGTTGAAGCCCAGGCCGACCAGCAGCGCGGCGGTAATCGCCACAGGAGCACCGAAGCCGGCGGCACCTTCCAGGAAGGCACCGAAGCAGAAGCCGATCAGCAAGACCTGCAGGCGTTGGTCGTCGGTGATCGACAGTACCGAGCTGCGGATGATCTCGAACTGGCCGCTCTTGACCGTCAGTTTGTAGAGAAATACCGCAGCGACGATGATCCAGGCGATGGGCCACAGGCCGTAGGCAAAGCCATAGCCGGCAGCGGCCAGTGCCATGTCCACCGGCATCTGGAAGGCAAAGATCGCCACCAGGATCGACAGCGCCAGCGTGATGCTGCCGGCGACGTGGCCTTTAAGGCGAAACACGGCCAGAGCCAGGAAGAAAAATACGATTGGAATAACGGCGGCCAGTGCGGACAGGCCGAGGCTGCCGAGCGGGCTGTAGAGCTGTTGCCAGGTTTGCATATGGGGTGGCCCCTAATTGTTGTTGGTTAGGCACATTTTAGTCGGCTTGGGTAATTGGTAATACCAATTTACAGCCGCTGTTGGCTAGAGTAAAAGCCTAGGCAGGTATGTGTCAATTTGCCGCCTGCGAAACTTTGGTCTTAAGCGGGAGGGCGGGCGCTCTGATCGCATCAATCGAAGATGTTCTGATGGGTGCTGCAAGCGTTGCGATAGGCCAGAATAGAGGCCCCGGCGAGTGGTCGGGATCGTGGAGAGAGAGTTATGGGGTTTGATCAGGTGCGTCAGCGCCGTTTGTCTGACGATATTGTCGAGCAGCTTGAGGGCATGATCCTTGAGGGCACGCTGAAATCGGGCGAGCGCTTGCCGGCCGAGCGCGCGTTGGCTGAAAAGTTCGGCGTTTCGCGCCCCTCGCTGCGTGAGGCGATTCAGAAACTGGCGGCCAAGGGGTTGCTGGTCAGTCGCCAGGGCGGTGGAAATTATGTGTCTGATTCGTTGGGCTCGACGTTCAGCGATCCGTTGTTGCACCTGCTGGAAAACAATCCCGAGGCGCAGCGTGATTTGCTGGAGTTTCGCCAAACCCTCGAAGCGTCCTGTGCCTATTACGCGGCATTGCGTGCTACCGAAGTCGACCGTGAGCGGCTGACGGCAGCCTTTGAAGCGCTACAGGATTGTTACGCGCGCGACGATAAGGTCAGCCGCGCAGAGGAGGGGGCCGCGGATGCGCGGTTTCACTTGGCCATTGCCGAGGCCAGCCACAATGCTGTGCTGTTGCACACCATCCGCGGGTTGTTCGACCTGCTCAAGCGGAACGTGGTGACCAACATTGGCGGCATGTACCAGCAGCGCACGGAAACCCGCGATATGCTGATCAGTCAGCACCGGGATTTGTACCTGGCGATCATCGAGGGGCGGGCCGAGCAAGCGCGGGAAGTCTCAACACGTCACCTGTTGTATGTGCAGGAGGTGTTGGAGGAAGTACGTCAGGAAGTTCAGCGCGTGGCCCGGGCGGCGCGGCGCAAGGGCATGTAGCCAGGGGCGAAGCGCCCTAGGCTACAGCGGCACAAGGATTATTCTTCCTTGCCCTTGTTGCGCACGGCGCGATGCAGTTCGCGGTCGGAATCGCGCTCGCGCTCGGTGTCACGCTTGTCGTATTCCTTCTTGCCTTTGCCCAGTGCGATCTCGCACTTGACCAGATGCTTGCTCCAATACCAGGACAGGCAGACGCAGGCATAGCCTTTCTGCTGTACGGCGGCGGCGAGCTTGTCCAGTTCGCGGGCATTGAGCAGCAGCTTGCGTGTGCGTACCGGGTCGGCAATCACATGCGTGCTCGCGGTGGTCAGCGGGGTGATATGACTGCCGAGCAGCCATGCCTCGCCATCCTTGAGCAGCACATAGCTGTCGACCAGTTGCAGCTTGCTGGCACGCAGACTTTTTACTTCCCAGCCGGCCAGGACCAGACCAGCCTCGAACCGATGTTCGATGAAGTAATCGTGTCGCGCTTTTTTATTCTGCGCGATGGTCCCTGTGGGGTGTTTCTTTTGTTTAGCCATAGGGGCGGCATTATAGGGCGTTGCGAGCGTGTCGGCTACGGTCAACCTGCGTGCTTGAGCGTGTTGGACGAATCCCGGACAATACCGGCAGTTCTTTGGTTTTTTTCTCTCGCGGATCGGGTTGTTCTTTCGCGATGTTTGCCGCTCAGCTGTGGAAATAACGCTCACATGACGACGCATATTCAACGTTCGGCCCTGCTGCCCTATCCGGCCCAGGTGCTTTATGACCTGGTCAACGACGTGGCGCGTTACCCGGAATTCCTGCCTTGGTGCTCAACCGCCGAGGTGCTGGAAGGCGGTGATGAGCACATGGTTGCCAGTGTCGGGGTGGCCAAGGGGGGGCTCAGCCAGCACTTTGTGACACGCAATGTCCTGGTGCCGGGCAAGTCCATTGAAATGAATCTGCAGGAAGGGCCGTTCACCCAGTTGCATGGTGTCTGGGTGTTCAAGGCGTTGACCGAGAAAGCCTGCAAGATCAGCCTGGATCTGTCCTTCGATTATGCGGGGCCCATTGTGCGGGCGACGCTGGGGCCTTTGTTCAATCAGGCGGCCAATACCCTGGTCGACGCATTCTGTCAGCGAGCCAAGCAACTGCATGGTTGAGATTGAAGTGGTGTATGCCGGCGTGGATCGCCAGGTGTTGGTAGCGGTCGCGGTGCCAGCGGGGACGAGCCTGCGGGCTGCGGTGCAGGCGTCGGGGATTGCTACGCACTTTCCTGAGGTGAACCTTGCTGATTGCCCGTTGGGGGTATTCGGTAAGGCGGTGGTCGACCCCGATACCTGCACCGTGCAGTCAGGTGATCGTATCGAGATCTACCGCCCGCTGCTGGCCGACCCCAAAGAAGTGCGGCGGCTGCGTGCGGCCAAGGCGGCGTTGGCCAAGCAACAGCGTTCATAGGCCGGCGAATCTGTAGGCAACAAAAAGCCCGGCATGCCGGGCTTTTTATCGAGCGTCGCAAACTTACTGCGGGCTGGTGTCCAGAGGCTGTGGCGTCGGGACTGGAACTGTTTGTACGCGGTCGACGTCTTTCTGGATCTTGTCGAGCAATGAGCCAGGCTTGGCCGGTACTTCGGATTTCGGCTTCTCGGCTTCCTGCGCAGGCGCAGTCACGTTGGTGCCGTTATCCTTGCCCAGCAAGGCGTCATCGCGGCTTACGCCGGGCATGAAATCGCCGGACAGACTGACCAGTTGATCATTGCCATTAAAGATGACGCTGACGCGTTCCTGTTGGCGTTCACCGCCCCCAGGCTGGATGCTGTAGAGATAATCCCAGCGATCGGCATGGAAAGTGTCAGTCAGCAGGGGGTTACCCATAATAAACCGTACTTGCCGTCGGGTCATTCCCGGGCGTAACTGGTCTATCATGTCCTGCGTGACGACATTGCCCTGCTGGATGTCGATTTTGTAAACCCCGGGGAATGAACAACCGGCGAGTGCGAGCAGTCCCACAAAGGTGAAACTGGTTAGCAAGAGCTTGGTGTTTTGCATCGGTGGGCGACTTCCACTATCTTGGCTGGGACAACGTAAACGCCGATCATACCCGTATTAAGAGAAGCTGCGAAGCAGCATCCGCGAGAAAGCTAACCATGGTTGAAAATAGCGAACTACGCAAAGCCGGTCTTAAAGTGACTCTGCCACGCGTCAAGATTCTACAAATGCTCGATTCTGCTGAGCAGCGCCACATGAGTGCCGAGGATGTTTACAAGGCGCTGATGGAGTCCAATGAGGACGTTGGCCTGGCCACGGTTTACCGCGTGCTGACCCAGTTTGAAGCCGCGGGGCTGGTGGTTCGTCATAATTTCGACGGCGGTCACGCAGTGTTCGAATTGGCTGATGGTGGTCATCACGACCACATGGTCGACGTGGACACTGGTGAGGTTATCGAATTCACCAACCCGGAAATCGAGCGGCTGCAGAAGGCAATTGCCGAGGAGCATGGCTACGATCTGTCGGACCACAATTTGGTTCTTTACGTACGTAAGAAAAAGTAAAAATCGACGCAGATTCGCTCTGCGGAACGATTGAAGGCGACCCCCGGGTCGCCTTCGTGCTTTCTACAGAGAGAAAATTGCCGGTTTGGTCAGGCCTTCGCCGCCACCACCATTTTCTTCGCGTGGGCCAGGGACTCCTTGGTCAGGTCGATGCCGCCGAGCATGCGCGCGACTTCCTCCACGCGTTCCGACTTGTTCAGCTTGGACACCGCCGTGTGTGTCGCATCGCTGCCGCGTACTTTGTGTACAAACAAATGCTGATGCCCTTGGGCGGCTACTTGCGGTAAGTGGGTAACCGTCAGCACCTGGCCGCGATCCCCCAGGCGACGCAGCAGTTGGCCGACAATTTCTGCGGTCGGGCCACCAATGCCAACGTCTACCTCGTCAAAGACCAGCGTCGGCACCCGTGAGGTTTGGGCGGTGATCACCTGAATCGCCAGGCTGATCCGCGATAGTTCGCCCCCGGAGGCGACTTTTGCCAGCGCTTTGAGCGGCTGCCCTGGGTTGGCGCTGACCAGCAGTTCTACCTGTTCCAGGCCGTGGGGCTGCAGTTCGGCGCTGGTATTGCTGTGCAGTTCGATGGTGAAGCGGCCGCCGGGCATGCCGAGGCGCTGGATTTCCTGCTCGACCGCGCCGGCCAGGCTCGTGGCGGCTTGATGGCGCAGATCGCTCAGTTCGCGGGCCTTCTCTTGGTAATGGCGGGCGAAAGAAGCCAGCTCGTCGCCCAGGCGCTCAATGGACTCGTCATTCGCGTTCAGGGTTTCGATTTCATCCAGCAGCTTCTGCTGCATCGTTGCCACTTCAGTCGGCTGGATCCGATGTTTGCGCGCCAGGGTGTAGATGGTGTCCAGGCGCTCTTCTATTTCCTGCAGGCGTGCCGGGTCGGCGTCGAAGTGATCGAGGAAGCGGTTCAGTTCGCCTACGGCTTCTTCTACCTGGATTTGCGCGCTGGTCAGCAAGGTTGTGGCTTCATTCAGCGAGCCGGACGCATTGTTCACGCTGGACAGCCGATTGAGGCTGACGGTCAGTGCATTGAGCACATTGCCCGAGTCGCTCTCGCTGCATTGCTCCACCACCTGGCGGCAAATACCCAGCAGGGTTTCGGCGTTGGTGAGGTTCTTGTGTTCCTGCTCAAGCTGTTCCAGCTCGCTTTCGCCGAGGCCAAGGCTTTCGAGCTCTTCGAGTTGATAGCTGAGCAATTGGTGGCGTGCGCGTTGCTCGTCGCCGGAATTGGAGAGGCGCTCCAGTTCCAGGCGGGTCTGGCGCCAACGTTGGGCGGCGAGCTGGACCTGGCGGGCGAGGTCGGTGGCGCCGGCGTATTCATCGAGCAGGCGGCGATGGGTGTCGGTTTTGAGCAGGGATTGGTGTTCGTGCTGGCTGTGGATATCGATCAGCAGCTCGCCCAGGGCTTTCAAGTCACCCAGCGGGCAGGGCGTGCCGTTGATGTAGCCACGGGAGCGGCCTTCGGCGGTGATGACCCGGCGCAGGATGCACGGCCCTTCATTATTAAGGTCGCGCTCGGCAAGCCAGGCTTCGGCTTCGGGGATGTCCGCCAGGTCGAAGGTCGCCAGGATGTCGGCCTTGTCTGCGCCGGGGCGTACCACGCCACTGTCGGCGCGGTCGCCCAGGGTCAGGCCGAGGGCGTCGAGCATGATCGACTTGCCGGCGCCGGTTTCGCCTGTGATTACGCTCATCCCGCGATCCAGTTCGAGATCCAGATGTTCAACGATGGCGTAGTTATGTACGGACAGGTGCACGAGCATGACGGCCGCTCCCAGGCTTTAGGTCTGGTTATTTATACAGTGTTTTGTTCCGGGCTGACAATCCTGGCGCTTAGCTCGATTTGCTTGCTTCGATGTTTTTTTTAGTGCGAAGAGGAATGAATGGGTCGGAATTGATCTGGATCAGATGAAAGACTTTTGGTGACGCCCGCACCCTTGAACCTGGAAATTGTGGCCCCATATACCGGAACAGAAGCGCGAGTTGAGTTCGCGCATGATTTTGAAAGGAGAAATCTATGGCTGACGAACAGACGCAGGATACGCAAACTCCAGACGCCAATTCGGCTGCCGGTGATGAGCTGGCGACTCGTGTGCAAGTGCTCGAAGAGCAATTGGCCGCTGCGCAGGATCAATCTTTGCGTGTTGCCGCCGATCTGCAGAACGTCCGCCGCCGTGCCGAGCAGGATGTAGAAAAGGCCCACAAGTTCGCGCTGGAAAAATTCGCCGGTGATCTGTTGCCGATCATCGACAGCCTGGAGCGCGGCCTTGAGTTGTCCAACCCGGATGACGAAAACATCCGCCCGATGCGTGAAGGTATCGAGCTGACCCTGAAAATGTTCCAGGACACCCTGAAGCGTTATCAGTTGGAGGCTGTCGATCCGCAAGGCGGCGAGCCGTTCAATGCCGAGCATCACCAGGCCATGGCGATGCAGGAAAGTCATGACCTTGAGCCAAACAGCGTGTTGAAAGTATTCCAGAAGGGATACCAGCTCAACGGTCGCCTGCTGCGTCCGGCAATGGTCGTGGTCAGCAAGGCGCCTGCACCGGTTTCACCTTCGATTGATGAACAGGCTTGAAATACGCCGCAAGGCCCCCATTTATAAGTCAAGCGTTTAAGTGCTACCGCAGTTAGCCACCACTGCTGCGGCATCCAAATTCAAGTTTCGGGAGAGTAAATCATGGGCAAAATTATCGGTATCGACCTGGGGACCACCAACTCCTGCGTCTCCGTGCTGGAAAACGGCGTTGCAAAAGTCATCGAAAACGCCGAAGGCGCGCGTACTACGCCGTCGATCATTGCTTACGCCAACGACGGCGAAATCCTCGTCGGTCAGTCGGCCAAGCGTCAGGCGGTGACCAACCCGCACAACACCCTGTACGCGGTGAAGCGTCTGATCGGGCGTAAGTTCGAGGAAGAAGTCGTACAGAAAGACATCAAGATGGTCCCTTACAAAATCGCCAAGGCTGACAACGGTGACGCCTGGGTTGAAGTGAACGGCCAGAAAATGTCGCCGCCACAGATCTCGGCTGAAATCTTGAAAAAGATGAAGAAAACCGCCGAAGACTACCTCGGTGAAGCCGTGACTGAAGCGGTGATCACCGTTCCGGCCTACTTCAACGACAGCCAGCGCCAGGCGACCAAAGACGCCGGCCGCATCGCGGGCCTGGACGTAAAACGTATCATCAACGAACCAACCGCAGCCGCTCTGGCCTACGGCATGGACAAAGCCAAGGGCGACCACACTGTCATCGTTTATGACCTGGGTGGCGGTACCTTTGACGTGTCCGTGATCGAAATCGCGGAAGTTGACGGCGAGCACCAGTTCGAAGTGTTGGCCACCAACGGCGACACCTTCCTGGGTGGTGAAGACTTCGACATCCGTCTGATCGACTACCTCGTTGACGAGTTCAAGAAAGAAAGCGGCATGAACCTCAAGGGTGATCCGCTGGCCATGCAGCGTCTGAAAGAAGCTGCCGAGAAAGCCAAGATCGAGCTGTCTTCGGCTCAGTCGACCGACGTTAACCTGCCGTACATCACTGCAGACGCTACCGGTCCTAAGCACTTGAACGTGAAGATCTCGCGCGCCAAGCTGGAAGCGCTGGTTGAAGACCTGGTTCAGCGCACCATCGAACCTTGCCGCATCGCGCTGAAAGACTCCGGCATCGAAGTGAGTGCGATCAACGACGTGATCCTGGTCGGCGGTCAGACCCGTATGCCACTGGTTCAGAAGTTGGTGACCGAGTTCTTCGGCAAAGAAGCACGTAAAGACGTGAACCCGGACGAAGCAGTTGCCATGGGTGCTGCCATCCAGGGTGCGGTACTGGCCGGCGACGTGAAAGACGTATTGCTGCTGGACGTCAGCCCGCTGACCCTGGGTATCGAAACCATGGGTGGCGTGATGACTGCGCTGATCGAGAAAAACACCACGATTCCTACCAAGAAATCGCAAGTGTTCTCGACGGCCGATGACAACCAGGGTGCCGTGACCATTCACGTGCTGCAAGGTGAGCGTAAGCAAGCGGCGCAGAACAAGTCCCTGGGCAAGTTCGACCTGGCCGAGATTCCACCAGCACCGCGTGGCGTGCCACAAATCGAAGTGACCTTCGACATCGACGCCAACGGCATCTTGCACGTAGGCGCCAAAGACAAGGCTACCGGCAAAGAGCAGAAGATCACCATCAAGGCCAACTCCGGTCTGTCTGATGAAGAAATTCAGCAGATGATTCGTGATGCGGAAACCAATGCCGAGGCTGACAAGAAGTTCGAAGAGTTGGCGGCTGCCCGTAACCAGGGCGACGCACTGGTTCACTCGACGCGCAAAATGATCGCTGAAGCTGGCGACAAAGTGACTGCCGAAGAGAAGACCGCAATCGAAGCGGCCTTGGTTGCCCTGGAAGCCGCAGTTAAAGGCGACGACAAGGCGGCCATCGAAGCCAAGGTTGAGGAACTGTCGAAGGTCTCCGCGCCGGTTGCTCAGAAAATGTACGCCGAGCAAGGTCAGCCAGCTGACGGTGCCGCGCATCAGGCAGAGCCTGAAGCCAAGCACGATGATGTTGTCGATGCCGAGTTCGAAGAAGTCAAAGAGCAGAAGTAATCTGCTTGGCCGGTTGACCGCTATCAAGCGGTGACTGGTAGGATGTCGCCGCGCGGGAGCTTGCTCCCGCGTTGGCGTGTCTGGGGTATGCGAATTTTTACAGCATGCGACAAGGCTCGGATGCTGGCGGTGTGATCGGGAATGCTCCTGCTTTCCGGCGACAGTCACCGCGTTTTTGGCCGGGTCCCTGGCTGAAAGCAGTTATGACCAGGATCGTTGAATTGACGTGAGTTGGGTCCGGGCCTGTATTGGGGCTCAACGAGTTCGGCAAGGCTCAGGAGGGTCTGGCTGAACGTCCTTAAGAGTGCAAAGACTTATGGCAAAGCGTGACTATTACGAAGTATTGGGTGTGGAGCGCGGTTCCAGCGAGGCGGACCTGAAGAAGGCTTACCGTCGCCTGGCGATGAAGCACCACCCGGACCGTAATCCGGATAACAAAGAATCCGAAGAAATGTTCAAAGAGGCCAACGAGGCCTACGAATGCCTGTGTGATCCCAATAAGCGTGCGGCCTACGACCAGTACGGTCACGCCGGCGTCGACCCGAGCATGGGTGGCGGCGGTGCCGGCTTCGGCGGCCAGAACTTCTCCGATATTTTCGGCGATGTGTTCAGCGACTTCTTCGGTGGTGGCCGCGGTGGTCAGCGTGGCGGTGCCCAGCGCGGCAGCGACCTGCGCTACACCCTGGAACTGAACCTGGAAGAAGCCGTGCGCGGCACCAGCGTCAATATCCGCGTGCCGACGCTGGTCAACTGCAAGCCGTGCGATGGTTCGGGGGCCAAGAAAGGCTCCTCGCCGATCACTTGCCCGACCTGCGGTGGTATCGGTCAGGTCCGCATGCAGCAGGGCTTCTTCTCGGTGCAGCAAACCTGCCCGCGGTGCCAAGGCCAAGGCAAGATCATCTCTGACCCGTGCGATGCCTGCCACGGCGAAGGGCGTGTCGAAGAGTACAAAACCCTGTCGGTCAAAGTGCCGGCGGGCGTGGATACCGGTGACCGCATTCGCCTGTCGGGCGAAGGCGAGGCGGGGACCCAGGGTGGCCCGACGGGGGACCTGTATGTGGTGATCAATGTGCGCGAGCACTCGATCTTCCAGCGCGACGGCAAGCACCTGTTCTGCGAAGTGCCGATCAGTTTCGTCGACGCGGCGCTGGGCGGCGAGTTGGAGATTCCGACCCTGGATGGTCGGGTCAAGCTCAAGATCCCTGAGGGGACGCAGACCGGCAAGCAGTTCCGTATCCGTGGCAAAGGCGTGGCGCCGGTGCGTGGTGGCGGTGCGGGCGACCTGATGTGCCGTGTCACGGTGGAAACGCCGGTCAACCTGGGCCGTCGCCAACGCGAGTTGCTCGAAGAGTTCCGCAGTTCGCTGGAAGGTGACGACTCCCATTCGCCGAAAACCACGGGCTTCTTCGATGGCGTGAAGCGCTTCTTCGGCGACTTGTAAGGAATTGAGTATGCGACGTATAGCCGTAATGGGCGCTGCCGGGCGCATGGGTAAAACCCTGATCGAAGCGGTACAGCAGCGCTCGCCGGCCTCCGGCCTGACCGCGGCGATCGTTCGCCCAGGCAGTACGCTGATCGGCGCCGATGCCGGTGAGCTGGCTTCGCTGGGGCGTATCGGGGTGTCGTTGTCCGGCAACCTGGAGCAGGTGGCGGACGAATTCGACGTGCTGATCGACTTTACGCTGCCGGACGTGATGCTGAAAAACCTGGCGTTCTGCCGCAAGGCGGGCAAGGCCATGGTGATCGGCACCACCGGCTTGAGCGCTGAGCAGAAGCAGTTGCTGGTCGAGGCGGGCAAGGATATTCCCATCGTGTTTGCCGCCAACTTCAGCGTGGGCGTGAACCTGTCGCTCAAGCTGCTGGATCTGGCGGCGCGCGTGCTGGGCGATGAGGCGGATATCGAAATCATCGAGACCCATCATCGCCACAAGATCGATGCGCCGTCGGGAACCGCGTTGCGCATGGGTGAGGCTATCGCCGATGCCCTGGGGCGCGACTTGTCGAAGGTGGCGGTGTACGGGCGTGAAGGTCATACCGGCGCGCGTGCGCGTGACACCATTGGTTTTGCCACCGTTCGTGGTGGCGACGTCGTCGGTGATCACACCGTGCTGTTCGCCACTGAAGGCGAGCGCCTGGAAATCACGCACAAAGCCTCCAGTCGCATGACATTCGCCAAGGGTGCGGTGCGTGCCGCGCTGTGGCTGGATGGGCGTGCGCCGGGTCTGTATGACATGCGCGATGTGCTGGATCTGCACTAATCAGTAGCTAAAATGGGGCCTCGGGATTATCCTAAGGCCTCGTTTTTACCCGCTAAGCGACGTCCTGTCGCATTCTCCTGCCTTTAAGGCTCATTAGCGGTGGACCAAAACAGCCTTTTTCTGTAAGCTACAGCTTTAGTGTGTCCACTAAAAGCGCGCAGAATAATTCAGTGAAGAAGCGGGGTGACGTGTCCATACGTCACTCCGCTTTTTTACAACCTGCGATCGCCCTTTCAGGCTTTATTTACGGGAGGTCTTCTTGACTAAGCCAGCCATACTCGCCCTTGCTGATGGCAGCATTTTTCGCGGCGAAGCCATTGGAGCCGACGGTCAAACCGTTGGAGAGGTGGTGTTTAACACTGCCATGACCGGCTATCAGGAAATCCTTACCGATCCTTCCTACGCCCAACAGATCGTTACCCTGACTTATCCGCACAGCGGCAACACCGGTACTACACCGCAAGACGTCGAGTCCAATCGCGTCTGGTCCGCGGGCCTGGTGATTCGTGACCTGCCACTGGTTGCGAGCAACTGGCGTAGCACGATGTCGCTGTCCGATTACCTGAAAGCCAACAACGTTGTGGCGATCGCCGGTATCGATACGCGCCGCCTGACACGCATCCTGCGTGAAAAAGGCTCGCAGAACGGCTGCATCATGGTCGGTGAGAATATCTCCGAGGCTGCGGCAATTGCTGCGGCGCAAGGCTTCCCTGGCCTGAAGGGCATGGACCTGGCGAAAGTCGTCAGCACCCAGGAACAGTACGATTGGCGCTCCACTGTCTGGGACTTGAAGACCGACAGCCACGCGACCATCGACGCCGCTGATCTGCCCTACCACGTAGTGGCCTACGACTACGGCATCAAGTACAACATCCTGCGCATGCTGGTCGAGCGCGGTTGCCGCGTGACCGTGGTGCCGGCGCAAACCCCTGCCAGCGACGTCCTGGCGTTGCAGCCGGACGGCGTGTTCCTGTCCAACGGCCCGGGTGACCCTGAGCCATGCGACTACGCCATCAAGGCGATCAAGGACGTGCTGGAGACCGAGATCCCGGTGTTCGGTATCTGCCTGGGCCACCAGCTGCTCGCTCTGGCCTCCGGCGCCAAGACCCTGAAAATGGGGCACGGCCACCACGGCGCGAACCACCCTGTACAGGACCTGGACACTGGCGTAGTGATGATCACCAGCCAGAACCACGGTTTTGCGGTGGATGAAACGACCTTGCCGGCCAACGTCCGTGCGACCCATAAGTCGCTGTTCGACGGTTCCCTGCAAGGCATCGAGCGCACCGACAAGAGCGCGTTCAGCTTCCAGGGCCACCCTGAAGCCAGCCCGGGCCCGAACGACGTAGCGCCGCTGTTCGACCGTTTCATCAATGAGATGGCCAAGCGACGCTGACTGAGCGGCCTGCGGGCGGCCCCGACTGTCGGTGGCCCCCGCAGGCTCTTCAAAGATTGTTCAAGACGGCTTGCCGACTGACCTGCGGATTTGAGTGACAAACCCATGCCAAAACGTACAGACATAAAAAGCATCCTGATTCTCGGCGCTGGCCCGATCGTGATCGGCCAGGCCTGCGAATTCGACTACTCCGGCGCCCAGGCCTGTAAAGCCCTGCGCGAGGAGGGTTACCGCGTCATCCTGGTGAACTCCAACCCGGCCACCATCATGACCGACCCGGCCATGGCCGACGCCACCTACATCGAGCCGATCAAGTGGCAGACCGTTGCCAAGATCATCGAGAAAGAGCGTCCGGACGCACTGCTGCCGACCATGGGCGGCCAGACCGCCCTGAACTGCGCCCTCGACCTGGAACGCGAAGGCATCCTGGAAAAATTCGGCGTTGAGATGATCGGTGCCAACGCCGACACCATCGACAAGGCCGAAGACCGTTCGCGCTTCGACAAGGCGATGAAATCCATCGGCCTGGCGTGCCCGCGTTCCGGTATCGCCCACAGCATGGAAGAAGCCAATGCGGTCCTCGAGACCTTGGGCTTCCCGTGCATCATCCGTCCGTCCTTCACCATGGGCGGCACCGGTGGCGGTATTGCGTACAACCGTGAAGAGTTCGAAGAAATCTGCGCCCGCGGCCTGGACCTGTCGCCGACCAAAGAGCTGCTGATCGACGAATCCCTGATCGGCTGGAAAGAATATGAGATGGAGGTTGTCCGCGATAAGAAGGACAACTGCATCATCGTCTGCTCCATCGAAAACTTCGACCCGATGGGCGTACACACCGGTGACTCGATCACCGTTGCTCCGGCACAGACCCTGACCGACAAGGAATACCAGATCCTGCGTGACGCCTCCCTGGCGGTACTGCGCGAGATCGGCGTGGAGACTGGCGGTTCCAACGTGCAGTTCGGTATCTGCCCGAACACCGGCCGCATGGTCGTGATCGAGATGAACCCGCGTGTGTCCCGTTCGTCGGCCCTGGCCTCGAAAGCCACCGGTTTCCCGATCGCCAAGGTCGCGGCCAAGCTGGCTGTGGGTTACACCCTGGACGAACTGTCGAACGACATCACCGGCGGCAAGACCCCGGCGTCCTTCGAGCCGTCCATCGACTACGTCGTGACCAAGCTGCCACGTTTCGCCTTCGAGAAGTTCCCCAAGGCTGACGCGCGCCTGACCACCCAGATGAAGTCGGTCGGCGAAGTCATGGCCATTGGCCGGACCTTCCAGGAATCCCTGCAGAAAGCCCTGCGCGGCCTCGAAGTCGGCGTTTGCGGCCTGGACGAGAAGCTCGACCTGAGCAATCCGGAAAGCATGAGCGTGCTCAAGCGCGAGCTGACCGTGCCGGGCGCCGAGCGTATCTGGTACGTTGCTGACGCGTTCCGCGCCGGCATGACCGTCGAAGACATCTTCGGCATGAACATGATCGATCCGTGGTTCCTGGTGCAGATCGAAGATCTGATCAAGGAAGAAGAGAAGGTCAAGACCCTGGGTCTGGCCAGCATCGACCGCGACACCATGTTCCGCCTCAAGCGCAAAGGTTTCTCCGACCAGCGCCTGGCCAAGTTGCTGGGTGTGACTGAGAAAAACCTGCGCACTCATCGCCACAAGTTGGACATCTTCCCGGTCTACAAGCGCGTTGACACCTGCGCCGCCGAGTTTTCCACCGACACCGCCTACCTGTACTCCACCTACGAGGAAGAGTGCGAAGCTGCACCGTCGGGCCGCGACAAGATCATGATCCTGGGTGGCGGTCCGAACCGTATCGGCCAGGGCATCGAGTTCGACTACTGCTGCGTACACGCCGCCCTCGCCCTGCGCGAAGACGGGTACGAGACCATCATGGTCAACTGCAACCCGGAAACCGTTTCCACCGACTACGACACTTCCGACCGCCTGTACTTCGAGCCGGTCACCCTGGAAGACGTGCTGGAAATCGTGCGCGTCGAGAAGCCTAAAGGCGTGATCGTCCAGTACGGCGGCCAAACCCCGCTGAAACTGGCTCGCGCCCTCGAAGCCGCTGGCGTGCCGATCATCGGCACCAGCCCAGACGCCATCGACCGTGCCGAAGACCGTGAGCGCTTCCAGCAAATGGTCGAGCGCCTGAACCTGCGTCAGCCGCCAAACGCTACCGTGCGCAGCGAAGACGAAGCCCTGCGTGCGGCCAGCAAGATCGGCTACCCGCTGGTGGTGCGTCCGTCCTACGTACTGGGCGGTCGGGCGATGGAAATCGTCTACGAAGAAGAAGAACTCAAGCGTTACCTGCGTGATGCGGTGAAAGTGTCCAACGACAGCCCGGTGCTGCTGGACCACTTCCTCAACTGCGCCATCGAGATGGACGTGGATGCGGTTTGCGACGGTACTGACGTGGTCATCGGCGCAATCATGCAGCACATCGAACAGGCGGGCGTTCACTCCGGTGACTCCGCGTGCTCGCTGCCGCCTTACTCGCTGCCACTGCACATCCAGGACGAGATGCGCGAACAGGTCAAGAAAATGGCCCTGGAACTGGGTGTGGTCGGCCTGATGAACGTACAGTTGGCGCTGCAAGGCGAAGACATCTACGTCATCGAAGTCAACCCGCGCGCCTCGCGTACCGTGCCGTTCGTGTCCAAGTGCATCGGTGTGTCCCTGGCCATGATCGCTGCCCGCGTGATGGCCGGTAAGACCCTGAAGGAAATCGGCTTCACCAAGGAAATCATTCCGAACTTCTACAGCGTGAAAGAGGCGGTGTTCCCATTCGCCAAATTCCCTGGCGTGGACCCGATCCTGGGCCCAGAGATGAAGTCCACCGGTGAAGTGATGGGCGTGGGCGATACTTTCGGTGAAGCGTTCGCCAAGGCCCAGATGGGCGCCAGCGAAGTGCTGCCGACCGGCGGTACTGCTTTCATCAGCGTGCGCGACGATGACAAGCCACTGGTTGCAGGCGTGGCCCGTGATCTGATCAACTTGGGCTTCGAGATCGTGGCCACCGCCGGGACCGCCAGGCTGATTGAAGCGGCGGGTCTGAAAGTGCGTCGCGTGAACAAGGTGACGGAAGGCCGTCCGCATGTGGTCGATATGATCAAGAATGACGAAGTCACTCTGATCATCAACACCACTGAGGGTCGTCAGTCGATTGCGGATTCTTACTCCATTCGTCGTAATGCCTTGCAGCACAAGATCTACTGCACCACGACCATTGCTGCTGGCGAAGCTATCTGCGAAGCGCTCAAGTTCGGTCCGGAAAAGACCGTGCGTCGCTTGCAGGATCTACACGCAGGATTGAAGGCATGATCAAATACCCAATGACCGTTCGGGGCGCCAAGGCCCTGGAAGAGGAGCACGCCCATCTGACCAAGGTCGTACGTCCAAAGCTGAGCCAGGACATCGGTACGGCCCGCGAGCTGGGTGACTTGAAGGAAAACGCCGAATACCACGCTGCCCGCGAGCAGCAGGGTATGGTCGAGGCGCGGATCCGTGACATCGAAGGCCGTATGCAGAATGCGGTCATCATCGACGTCACGACCATCCCGCACACCGGCAAAGTGATTTTCGGCACCACGGTGGAAATCGCCAATGTCGAAACCGACGAAAGCGTGGTGTACCACATCGTCGGTGAAGACGAAGCTGACTTCAAACTCGGCAAGATCTCCGTCGGTTCGCCACTGGCCCGTGCCTTGATTGCCAAGGAAGAGGGTGATGTGGTGGTTGTGAAAACGCCCGGTGGCGTGATCGAGTACGAGATTGTTGAAGTTCGCCATGTCTGAAAGGCGGCGCCCGCTTCGTGCGGGCGCCATGCTTTGGCAGTTTGCCCAGATGCTGTGGGTGGGCGGCCTGTGGTTGTTGCATATTGGCGTGTTACCGGCGTTGGGCCTGATTGGCCTGGCGCCGTTGTTGATCGATGAGATCGATGGATTACTGAGTGCGCTGCTGGTGGGTTTTGCGGCGGCGTGCGTGACGCTTCAGGCGCTGGTGCTGATCAAGGCCGAAGGCTTGGGGAGTTTGTGGCGGGATATTCGCGGCCAACTGCTGTTGATGGCGCTGTATGCATGTGCAATGTATTGCATCGTGCATGTGTGGCTGCCGGAAGCGTTGCGCTGGCAGCTATTCAGCTATCTTGTGCTAGGGTTTTCCGGCCTGGTGCTGGTGATGCAGCCGGCGCCTGGGTGGAGTGGCGGGGCGCGCGAAGCACGCCCGTGACCCTTGTTGTCATTTGAAGCGATGAACGTTCGACAGTTGCTTGTTGACGCTGAAGTTCTTGCGATACAGCAGTGCCATCTTGCCGATGACCTGAACCAGGTCTGCCTTGCCAACCTTGCACAGTTCTGCAATGGCGGCCAGGCGCGCTTCGCGGTCAAGGATGTTGACCTTGATCTTGATCAGTTCGTGATCGCCCAATGCGCGTTCAAGTTCGGCTAACACACCTTCAGTCAAACCGTTGTCGGCCACGATCAAAACTGGTTTCAGATGGTGGCCAATGGATTTGTACTGTTTCTTCTGCTCTTGAGTGAGCGGCATAATCTGACCCCTGCGTCTGATCTTGTAAAAAGCGGCGGCCAGTTTACCCGAGCGAGTCCGGGACCGCCCAGTTAATCACGACCCGTTTTATTTTCGAGGTGGCCCGTGGCCCGTTCCAAAACTAGCCTTAAGTGGCTGCAAGAGCATTTCAACGACCCTTACGTCAAAAAGGCGCAAAAGGACGGCTACCGTTCCCGGGCCAGCTACAAGCTGCTGGAGCTTCAGGACAAGGACAAACTGTTCCGTCCCGGCATGAGCGTGATCGACCTGGGCGCCGCCCCGGGTGGCTGGTCCCAGGTGGCCAGTCGTCTGATTGGCGGGCAAGGCCGGTTGATCGCTTCCGACATCCTGGAGATGGACAGCATCCCGGATGTGACCTTCGTCCATGGTGACTTTACCCAGGACGCGGTGTTAGCTGAGATCCTGCAGGCTGTGGGAAATTCGCAGGTGGACCTTGTGATTTCCGACATGGCCCCCAATATGAGTGGATTACCGGCTGTTGATATGCCGCGAGCCATGTTCCTGTGCGAGTTGGCGCTGGATCTGGCGGGGCGGGTATTGCGTCCGGGTGGTGATTTCCTGGTCAAGGTCTTCCAGGGCGAGGGTTTCGACGAGTACCACAAGAACATCCGCAAGCTGTTCGATAAGGTGCAGATGCGCAAACCGGACTCATCACGGGATCGGTCTCGCGAGCAATATCTGCTGGCGCGGGGGTTCCGCGGTATCGAAGGTGCAGCGAGTGATGAGCGCCTTTGAAGGTTTGAGGGGAGTCGATAGGTTTTTTTATATCGCTTTCGTCACGAAGCTTTACGAATATTGTGTAGTCAAAGTTTCACAAAGGGTTACAGACGGCGCCTGCCAGAGTTGTAGGTAATGTAGTAAGTTAGGCCGGTGAATATCATGCGAAGCGCGCGCCAGTAGCGGAGCTTGCTTCAGAGGGTAGTTAATTGAACGATATGGCAAAGAATCTGATCCTGTGGTTGATCATCGCGGCTGTCCTGGTGACGGTGATGAACAACTTCTCCAGCCCTAACGAGCCGCAGACCCTCAACTATTCCGACTTCATCCAGCAAGTTAAGGATGGCAAGGTCGAGCGCGTAGCGGTTGATGGCTACGTGATTACCGGCAAGCGCAACGATGGCGACGGCTTCAAGACCATTCGTCCGGCAATCCAGGACAACGGTCTGATCGGCGACCTGGTGGATAACCACGTGATTGTCGAAGGCAAGCTGCCTGAGCAGCAGAGCATCTGGACTCAACTCCTGGTGGCAAGCTTCCCGATCCTGGTGATCATCGCCGTGTTCATGTTCTTCATGCGCCAGATGCAAGGCGGTGCAGGAGGCAAGGGCGGGCCGATGAGTTTCGGCAAGAGCAAGGCGCGCCTGCTCTCCGAAGACCAGGTGAAGACCACCCTGGCTGACGTCGCCGGTTGCGACGAAGCCAAGGAAGAAGTGGGTGAGCTGGTCGAGTTCCTGCGTGATCCGGGCAAGTTCCAGCGCCTGGGTGGCCGCATTCCACGCGGTGTGCTGATGGTCGGCCCGCCGGGTACCGGTAAAACCTTGCTGGCCAAGGCGATTGCCGGTGAAGCCAAGGTGCCGTTCTTCACCATTTCCGGTTCGGACTTCGTCGAAATGTTCGTCGGCGTCGGTGCCAGCCGTGTTCGCGACATGTTCGAGCAGGCCAAGAAGCACGCGCCATGCATCATCTTCATCGATGAAATCGACGCCGTTGGTCGCCATCGTGGTGCTGGCATGGGCGGTGGTCACGATGAACGTGAGCAGACCCTCAACCAGTTGCTGGTGGAGATGGACGGCTTTGAAATGAATGACGGCATCATCGTCATTGCCGCAACCAACCGTCCGGATGTGTTGGACCCTGCATTGCTGCGTCCAGGCCGTTTCGACCGTCAGGTCGTGGTGGGCTTGCCGGATATCCGTGGTCGTGAACAGATCCTGAAAGTCCACATGCGTAAAGTGCCCATGGGCGACGACGTCGCTCCGGCCGTGATTGCCCGCGGTACGCCTGGCTTCTCCGGTGCCGACCTGGCCAACCTGGTGAACGAGGCTTCGCTGTTTGCGGCCCGCACCGGCAAACGCATCGTGGAAATGAAAGAGTTCGAACTGGCCAAAGACAAGATCATGATGGGCGCCGAGCGCAAATCCATGGTCATGTCCGAGAAAGAGAAGCAGAACACCGCTTATCACGAAGCCGGTCACGCTATCGTAGGGCGCGTCGTGCCTGAGCATGACCCGGTCTACAAAGTGTCGATCATTCCTCGTGGTCGGGCGCTGGGTGTGACCATGTTCCTGCCGGAAGAGGATCGCTACAGCCTCTCCAAGCGTGCGTTGATCAGTCAGATCTGCTCGCTGTATGGCGGCCGGATTGCTGAAGAGATGACCCTGGGCTTCGACGGTGTCACCACCGGTGCTTCCAACGACATCATGCGTGCCAGCCAGATTGCGCGGAACATGGTGACCAAGTGGGGTCTGTCGGAAAAACTCGGTCCTTTGATGTACGCCGAGGAAGAAGGCGAAGTGTTCCTGGGACGTGGCGGTGGCGGTCAAAGTGCCAGCTTCTCCGGTGAAACAGCCAAGCTGATCGACTCCGAAGTGCGCAGCATCATTGACCAGTGCTACGGCACGGCCAAGCAGATCCTCACCGACAACCGCGACAAGCTGGATGCCATGGCGGATGCGCTGATGAAGTACGAAACCATTGATGCCGATCAGATCGACGACATCATGGCGGGCCGTACACCGCGTGAACCTCGCGATTGGGAAGGTGGTTCGGGCACCTCTGGCACGCCGCCAGTGGTTCAGAACGAACGCCCTGAAAACCCGATCGGCGGTCCTGCAGCTGACCACTAAGGTTTGAAATGACTTTTGCGTCGTCCTCCACCCGGTTGCCTTGCGGCAGCCGGGTTCTTGATTTGGCCCATACGCATGTCATGGGCATTCTTAATGTAACCCCCGATTCCTTTTCCGATGGTGGTCGCTTCAATCAGCTCGATGCTGCGTTGCGTCACGCCGAGGCGATGGTGGTGGCGGGTGCGACCTTGATCGATGTCGGCGGTGAGTCGACCCGGCCCGGTGCTCGCGTGGTTTCTCCCGTGGAGGAGCTGGAGCGGGTGGCGCCGATCGTCGAGCGCATCGCTCGCGAGCTGGATGTGATCATTTCCGTGGATACATCGACCCCGGCGGTGATGCGCGAAACGGCGCGCCTGGGTGCGGGGCTGATCAACGATGTGCGTTCGTTGCAGCGTGATGGCGCGCTGGACGCCGCCGCGGCGACCGGCCTGCCGGTGTGCCTGATGCATATGCTGGGCGAGCCCGGCACCATGCAGGACAATCCGCACTACGATGATCTGGTTGGTGAAGTGAGCGGGTTCCTGGCTGATCGCATTGCTCAATGCGCCGCCGTAGGGATCGCTGCCGACAAGATCATCCTCGATCCGGGGTTTGGTTTCGCCAAGACCCTGCAGCACAATCTAAGTCTGTTCAAGCATATGGAAGCCTTGCATGCCCTGGGTCGACCTTTGTTGGTCGGCGTTTCGCGCAAGAGCATGATAGGTCTGGCGCTGAATCGCCCGGTGGGCGAGCGGCTTTATGGTGGGTTGGCGCTGGCGGCACTTGCTGTGACCAAGGGTGCGCGTATCTTGCGTGTGCATGATGTCGCTGAGACCGTGGATGTTGTCCGCATGATTGCCGCAGTAGAATCGGCCGAATAAGAATGATGGAGCACTTATGACAAAGAAATACTTTGGCACCGACGGTATCCGTGGTCGGGTCGGCGAGTTTCCGATTACCCCCGATTTCATGCTCAAGCTGGGTTGGGCGGCAGGCATGGCGTTCCGCAGCATGGGCGCGTGCCGCATCCTGGTGGGCAAGGACACGCGTATCTCAGGCTATATGTTTGAGTCTGCGCTGGAGGCCGGTTTGTCCGCCGCCGGTGCCGATGTAATGCTGCTGGGCCCGATGCCGACCCCGGCGATCGCTTACCTGACGCGTACCTTTCATGCCGAAGCCGGCATTGTGATCAGTGCTTCGCACAATCCTCATGATGACAACGGCATCAAGTTCTTCTCGGGGCAGGGCACCAAGCTGCCGGATGAGATCGAGCTGATGATCGAAGAGCTGCTGGATGCGCCGATGACGGTGGTCGAGTCCAGCAAGCTGGGCAAGGTGTCGCGGATCAACGACGCCTCTGGCCGTTATATCGAATTCTGTAAGAGCAGTGTGCCAAGCAGCACCAATTTCGCCGGGCTGAAGATCGTCGTCGACTGTGCCCATGGTGCGACCTATAAAGTGGCGCCGAGCGTATTCAAGGAGCTGGGTGCGGAAGTAACGGTGCTGTCGGCCCAGCCTAACGGGTTGAACATCAACGAAAACTGCGGCTCCACGCATATGGAGCAATTGCAGGCTGCCGTCCTGGCCGAGCATGCCGACCTGGGTATTGCCTTTGATGGCGACGGCGACCGCGTGCTGATGGTGGATCACACCGGCGCCGTGGTTGATGGCGATGACTTGATGTTCATCATTGCCCGCGACCTGCATGAGCGTAACCGCTTGCAGGGTGGTGTCGTCGGTACGCTGATGAGCAATCTCGGGCTGGAGTTGGCACTGGGCGAGCTGGGCATTCCTTTTGTGCGTGCCAATGTCGGGGATCGTTATGTGATTGCCGAACTGCTGGAACGCAATTGGCAGATCGGTGGCGAGAACTCCGGGCATGTCGTGTGCTTCCAGCACACCACCACGGGCGACGCGATCATCGCCGCGCTGCAGGTGCTGTTGGCGTTGCGCCGTCGCCAGGAAAGCCTGGCCCAGGCGCGTCAAGCCCTGCGCAAGTGCCCGCAAGTGCTGCTCAACGTGCGCTTTGCCGGTGGCGACAACCCGATCGAACACCCGGCTGTCAAGGCGGCCTGCGAGCGCGTGACCCTGGCAATGGCGGGGCGTGGGCGCGTGTTGTTGCGCAAGTCCGGCACAGAGCCGCTGGTGCGCGTCATGGTCGAAGGTGAGGACGAAACCCTGGTTCGCGGGCATGCCGAAGACCTGGCAAAACTAGTAACTGAAGTTTGCTCCTGAATTCGGCTTGCCAGTGATGGTGTGGTTGGGTAACATCTGCGCCCACTTTGACCGACGAGGTACAGCATGCGTCGCACTATGGTAGCTGGTAACTGGAAGATGCACGGTACCCGCGCCAGTGTCGCTGAGCTGATCAATGGCCTTCGTCACTTGGCCTTGCCGAGCGGTGTTGATATCGCGGTTTTTCCATCTTGCTTGCATATCAACCAAGTGGTTGATGGCTTGAAAGGTAAGTCGATTCGGGTCGGCGCGCAGAATTGCGCAATGGAACCCATGCAAGGTGCGCTGACAGGTGAGATTTCGCCAAGTCAGTTGGTTGATGCGGGTTGTTCCTACGTGCTTGTCGGGCACTCCGAGCGCCGTCAGTTGATGGGCGAACGGGATGGGACGCTCAATCGCAAGTTCGCAGCGGCACAGGCTTGTGGCTTGATTCCGGTGTTGTGCATAGGGGAGACCCTTGAACAGCGCGAATCGGGCAAGACTCTTGAAGTTGTCTCGCGTCAGCTGGGCAGCATCATCGAGGAGCTGGGTGTTGGTGCGTTTGCGAAGGCAGTCATCGCTTACGAGCCGGTCTGGGCCATTGGCACCGGGCTGACTGCAACACCGCAACAGGCGCAGGATGTGCATGCAGCTATCCGCGCGCAGTTGGCGGCAGAGAATTCTGAGGTCGCACAAGGTGTGCGGCTTCTATACGGCGGCAGCGTGAAGGCGGCCAATGCGGTCGAACTGTTCGGCATGCCGGATATCGATGGGGGGCTCATTGGTGGAGCTTCCCTGAATGCAGATGAGTTCGGTGCGATTTGTCGCGCCGCGGGAAACTGAAAAAATGCTGGAAACAGTCGTAGTCGTTTTTCATCTGTTGGCTGCCCTGGGCGTAGTTGCCCTGGTTTTGTTGCAACAGGGTAAAGGTGCGGATGCTGGTGCGTCTTTCGGTGCAGGTGCTTCAAATACTGTGTTCGGAAGCCAAGGTTCCTCTACCTTTCTTAGTAAGTTTACTGCTATACTTGCCGCAGGTTTCTTCATAACCAGCTTAGGGTTAGGTTACTTTGCTAAAGAGAAAGCTCATGTGCTGACTCAAGTAGGTTTGCCAAACCCAGCAGTGTTGGAAGTACCAAAAGCAAAACCGGCTTCTGATGATGTCCCGGTGCTTCAAGAGCAAAAGTCGGCTACTCCAGCGACTGACGTGCCTCCAGCTCAAGAGCAGAAGTAAGAAGGGTTGTAAACGCTGTATTGCCGAGGTGGTGGAATTGGTAGACACGCAACCTTGAGGTGGTTGTGCCCATAGGGTGTAGGGGTTCGAGTCCCCTTCTCGGTACCAATTATCAGGAGAGCCCGCTGTTGCGGGCTTTCTTGTAGGTGGAAGGTTACATTGACCCTGTAAGGGATCGGTCGTATACTTCCGCCCCAGCTTTGTCGCGGGGTGGAGCAGTCTGGTAGCTCGTCGGGCTCATAACCCGAAGGTCGTCGGTTCAAATCCGGCCCCCGCAACCAGTTTTAGCGGAGCCCCTTATTAAGGGGCTTTTTGTTAGCTGGACACTTTCAACGCCGCTATTCGACGGCGTTTCAAGGATGGGCGTTTCGCCCATTTTTTTATTTTGCACAGCATGCACATACATGCACGAGGGGGTTCAGGTGTCGAGCAAGCTAGAAGAGTTGCAGGCCTTGCTGGCCCCGGTGGTCGTGGCCCTGGGCTATGAATGCTGGGGTATTGAGTTTTCGGCTCAAGGTCGCCACTCAATGTTGCGCGTTTATATTGATAAAGAGGGCGGCGTGCTGGTGGACGATTGTGCCATTGTCAGCCGTCAGATCAGTGGCGTCCTGGATGTTGAAGATCCAATCGCCGTTGAGTACACCCTCGAAGTTTCCTCGCCTGGCATGGAACGCCCACTGTTCACTCTCGAGCAGTTTGCAAAATTTGCCGGTGGACAAGTGAAAATCAAGCTGCGATCTCCCTTTGAAGGGCGACGCAATTTTCAGGGCCTTCTGCGCGGTGTAGCAGAGCAGGATGTCGTGGTGCAAGTAGAAGACCATGAGTTCCTGTTGCCGATCGATATGATCGACAAGGCCAACATTATTCCCAGTTTTGACTGAGACGCGGATCCCGCGGATCCAATGGCTTGCGAAAGGCGAGGCGTACGATGAGCAAAGAAGTACTGCTGGTTGTTGAGTCGGTATCCAATGAAAAGGGCGTACCGGCAAACGTGATTTTTGAAGCGCTGGAGCTGGCCCTGGCCACTGCGACCAAAAAGCGTTTTGAAGACGAAGTTGATCTGCGTGTGGAAATCAACCGCCACACCGGTGCCTATGAAACTTTCCGTCGCTGGACGGTCGTTGAAGAAGCCGATCTTGATGATCCGGCCATCGAAACCTGGCCGAGCAAGGTCGCTGAAACGCACCCTGGCGCCAAGGTCGGTGATGTTGTCGAAGAAAAGATCGAATCGATCGAGTTCGGCCGTATTGCTGCACAAACTGCCAAGCAGGTCATTGTGCAGAAGGTTCGCGAGGCCGAGCGCGCTCAAGTCGTTGACGCCTATCGCGAGCGCCTGGGTGAAATCATCTCCGGCACCGTGAAAAAAGTTACCCGCGACAACGTGATCGTCGACCTGGGCAACAACGCCGAAGCGTTGCTGGCCCGCGAAGACATCATTTCTCGCGAAACCTTCCGTGTCGGCGTGCGTCTGCGTGCGCTGCTCAAGGAAATCCGCACCGAGAACCGCGGTCCTCAGCTGATCCTGTCGCGTACCGCGCCGGAAATGCTGATCGAACTGTTCCGCATCGAAGTGCCGGAAATCGCCGAAGGCCTGATCGAAGTCATGGCTGCGTCCCGCGACCCGGGTTCGCGCGCCAAGATCGCGGTCCGTTCCAAGGACAAACGCATCGACCCGCAGGGCGCTTGCATTGGTATGCGCGGTTCGCGCGTCCAGGCAGTGTCGGGCGAGTTGGGCGGTGAGCGTGTGGATATCGTCCTGTGGGACGATAACCCGGCGCAGTTCGTGATCAACGCCATGTCGCCAGCTGAAGTGGCGGCAATTATCGTTGACGAAGATGCCCATGCCATGGACATCGCCGTTGGCGCAGACAATCTGGCTCAGGCCATTGGTCGTGGTGGTCAGAACGTGCGTCTGGCCAGCCAACTGACCGGCTGGACCCTGAACGTGATGACCGAATCGGACATCCAGGCTAAGCAGCAAGCTGAAACCGGTGACATCCTGCGCAACTTCATCGACGAGCTGGAAGTCGACGAAGACCTGGCGCAGGTGCTGGTAGATGAAGGCTTCACCAGCCTGGAAGAGATTGCCTACGTACCGTTGGAAGAAATGCTCAACATCGATGGCTTTGACGAAGACACCGTCAACGAGCTTCGCGCTCGGGCCAAGGATCGTTTGTTGACTAAAGCCATCGCTACTGAGGAAAAGCTGGCAGACGCCCATCCGGCCGAAGACCTGCTCTCGCTTGAGGGTATGGACAAGGATTTGGCGATGGAACTGGCGGTGCGCGGCGTAATTACCCGCGAAGACCTGGCCGAGCAGTCTATTGACGATCTGCTCGACATCGACGGCATTGACGATGATCGTGCCGGCAAGTTGATCATGGCCGCCCGAGCCCATTGGTTCGAGTAATTAGGCGCGGCCTGAGGAGAGAAGTGCATGACGCAAGTCACGGTGAAACAACTGGCCGATGAGGTCAAAACACCGGTAGAGCGCCTGTTGCAGCAGATGCGTGAGGCAGGTCTGCCGCACACCGCCGCCGATGAAGGTGTGAGCGATAGTGAGAAGCAGTCTTTGCTGACTCACTTGAAGAGCAGCCACAAGGCGAAAGTGGAAGAACCGCGCAAGATTACATTGCAGCGCAAAACCACCAGCACCCTGCGTGTTGCTGGTAGCAAGAGCATCAGCGTTGAAGTACGCAAGAAGAAAGTCTTCGTACAGCGCAGCCCGGAAGAAATCGAAGCCGAGCGCAAACGCGAACTGGAAGAACGTCGCGCAGTAGAAAATGCTGCTCGTCAGAAGGCTGAAGAAGAAGCCAAGCGTCGCGCCGAAGAAGAAGCGCGTCGCCAGCCTGCTGCTGCGCAACCTGCTGCCACTGATGCGGTCGCTGCTCCTGCTGCCGCGCCTGTAGAAGCTGCGCGTGAGGCCGCTCCGGTGGCCGCTGCACCAGCACCTGCTGCTGATGCGCGTAAACGCGACGAACCTCGTCGTCCGGACAAACCACGTGCCGACGATAACAGTCGTCGCGGTGGCGGCGGTGATGGTGAGCGCAAAAACGCTCCGCATCGTGCTTCGGTCAAAGAGAAAGCGCCTGCGCCACGCGTTGCCCCACGTACCACCGACGAAGAAAGCGACAGCTTCCGTCGTGGTGGTCGCGGCAAGGCTAAGCTGAAAAAACGCAACGCCCACGGTTTCCAGAGCCCAACCGGCCCTGTCGTGCGTGAAGTGAAGATCGGCGAGACCATCACTGTGGGCGATCTCGCCCAGCAGATGTCGGTCAAGGCAGCTGAAATCATCAAGTTCATGTTCAAGCTGGGCACTCCGGCCACCATCAACCAGGTACTGGATCAGGAAACTGCCCAACTGGTTGCTGAAGAGCTGGGCCACAAAGTGACCCTGGTCAGCGACACCGCCCTGGAAGATTCCCTGGCCGAGTCCCTGAAGTTCGAAGGTGAAGCCGTTTCCCGTGCGCCGGTCGTGACCGTAATGGGCCACGTTGACCACGGTAAGACTTCCCTGCTCGACTACATCCGTCGTGCCAAGGTTGCGGCAGGCGAGGCTGGCGGTATTACCCAGCACATCGGCGCCTACCACGTTGAAACCGATCGCGGCATGGTGACGTTCCTCGACACCCCTGGTCACGCCGCGTTTACCGCGATGCGTGCCCGTGGTGCCAAGGCGACCGACATCGTGATCCTGGTCGTTGCAGCAGACGACGGCGTGATGCCTCAAACCATCGAAGCCGTTCAGCATGCCAAGGCAGCTGGCGTACCGTTGGTGGTTGCGGTGAACAAAATCGACAAGCCGGGCGCCGATCTCGATCGCATCCGTAGCGAACTGTCGGTTCACGGCGTGACTTCCGAAGAATGGGGTGGCGACACTCCATTCGTACCGGTCTCGGCGAAAGTCGGTACTGGCGTTGACGAACTGCTCGAAGCTGTTCTGTTGCAAGCCGAAGTCCTGGAACTGACCGCTACGCCATCGGCTCCTGGCCGTGGTGTTGTGGTTGAGTCCCGCCTCGACAAGGGCCGTGGCCCGGTGGCGACCGTTCTGGTTCAAGACGGTACCCTGCGCCAAGGCGACATGGTGCTGGTCGGTTCGAACTATGGCCGTGTACGTGCCATGCTCGACGAGAACGGCAAGTCCATCAAGGAAGCCGGTCCGTCCATCCCTGTCGAGATTCTCGGCCTGGACGGTACCCCGGACGCTGGCGACGAGATGAGCGTGGTTGCCGACGAGAAGAAAGCCCGTGAAGTGGCTCTGTTCCGTCAAGGCAAGTTCCGCGAAGTCAAGTTGGCCCGTGCTCACGCCGGCAAGCTGGAAAACATCTTCGAGAACATGGGCCAGGAAGAGAAGAAGACGCTTAACATCGTCCTCAAATCTGACGTCCGTGGTTCCCTCGAAGCGTTGAACGGCGCCTTGAACGGCCTGGGTAACGACGAAGTGCAAGTGCGTGTCGTCGGTGGCGGTGTCGGTGGTATCACCGAGTCCGACGCCAACCTGGCACTGGCTTCCAACGCTGTACTGTTCGGCTTCAACGTGCGTGCCGATGCTGGCGCTCGCAAGATCGTCGAGCAGGAAGGCCTGGACATGCGTTACTACAACGTCATCTACGACATCATCGAAGACGTCAAGAAAGCCCTCACCGGCATGCTTGGCAGCGACGTCCGGGAGAACATCCTGGGTATCGCCGAGGTGCGTGACGTGTTCCGCTCGCCGAAATTCGGCGCGATCGCCGGCTGCATGGTTATCGAAGGCACCGTTCACCGTAACCGTCCGATCCGTGTACTGCGTGAAGACATCGTTATCTTCGAAGGCGAGCTGGAATCCCTGCGCCGCTTCAAGGATGACGCTTCCGAAGTACGTGCCGGCATGGAATGCGGTATCGGCGTCAAGAGCTACAACGACGTCAAGGTTGGCGACAAGATCGAAGTCTTCGAGAAGGTTCAGGTTGCTCGCAGCCTCTAACTCGCGCACTTCAGGAGCCACGCCGCGTGTGGGCATGCAAATGCCCCGCGCAACGTCCGGACTCTAAACGCAACGCCCGGTCTGGCTTTTGTCAGGCCGGGCGTTTGCCGCTTTCAGACCCCACGGGTTTCACCGTGTGGCAGTAACAGGTAACAAGACATGGCAAAAGAATACAGCCGTACCCAACGTATCGGCGATCAGATGCAGCGCGAGCTGGCCCAACTGATCCGTCGCGAAGTCAAAGATCCTCGTGTTGGCCTGGTCACCATCACCGCCGTTGAAGTGAGCCGTGACGTAGGTCACGCAAAAATCTTCATCACCGTGATGGGTGAGGACAGCAGCGAAGAAATCGCGCAAAGCATCAAGGTGCTCAACTCGGCCGCAGGTTTCCTGCGCATGCAGTTGGCCCGCGAAATGAAGCTGCGCAGCGTGCCTCAGTTGCACTTCCACTACGACGAAAGCGTCGTGCGTGGCGCGCACCTGTCGGCATTGATCGAGCGCGCCGTGGCTGAGGATAATCAGCATCCGTCCACACCTGAAGACGCCAAGGAGTAAGCGGTGGCTCAGGTCAAACGTATCCGTCGCAACGTCAGCGGCATCATTCTGCTCGACAAGCCCATTGGCTTTACCTCCAATGCCGCCTTGCAGAAGGTCCGCTGGCTGCTCAATGCCGAGAAAGCCGGGCACACCGGCAGCCTCGACCCCCTGGCCACCGGCGTGTTGCCGTTGTGCTTTGGCGAGGCCACCAAGTTCTCGCAATACCTGCTCGATTCCGACAAGGGTTACGAAACCCTGATGCAACTGGGCAAGACCACCACCACGGCCGATGCCGAGGGTGATGTTTTGCAGGTTCGCGACGTGACCGTTGGTCGTGCTGATATCGAGGCTGCTTTACCCGCTTTTCGTGGGCAAATCAGCCAGATACCGCCGATGTACTCGGCGCTCAAGCGCGATGGGCAACCACTTTACAAGCTGGCTCGTGCGGGTGAAGTAGTGGAGCGCGAACCGCGTTCTGTTACTATTGCGCGCTTGGAATTGCTCGCCTGTGAAGGCGACACCGCACGCCTGGCCGTGGACTGCAGCAAAGGCACCTATATCCGTACCCTGGTGGAAGATATCGGTGAAAAGCTCGGTTGCGGCGCGTATGTCGCAGAACTGCGACGCACCCAGGCCGGCCCTTTCAGCCTGGCCCAGACGGTGACGCTGGAAGAGTTGGAAGCGGTACACGCCGAAGGCGGCAATGAAGCGGTCGATCGCTTCTTGATGCCATCGGACAGCGGTTTGCTCGATTGGCCATTGCTGCACTTCTCGGAGCACAGCGCGTTCTACTGGCTCAACGGCCAGCCGGTACGTGCCCCGGACGCGCCGAAATTCGGCATGGTGCGGGTACAGGATCATAACGGTCGCTTTATCGGTATCGGTGAAGTGAGCGAAGACGGGCGCATCGCGCCGCGTCGACTGATTCGGTCAGAATGACCGAAACCAGTTTGTGGTAAAAGCGTATCAGCCTTTACGCAAGCTGGAACGAGGGTGGCTGTTAACAGGCACGGTCACTACTCATTTTTAGATACAGGGATTTGTCCCTGGCCTGTTGAAACTGCCCTTTGGGTGGTTTCCTGAAAAAAGGATTGCCTCATGGCTCTCGACGTTCAAGAAAAAGCACAAATCGTAGCTGACTATCAGCAAGCTGTTGGTGACACTGGTTCGCCAGAAGTGCAAGTTGCACTGCTGACCCACAACATCAACAAACTGCAAGGTCACTTCAAGGCCAACGGTAAAGATCACCACTCCCGTCGTGGTCTGATCCGCATGGTAAACCAGCGCCGTAAGCTGCTGGACTACCTGAAAGGCAAGGATCTGGGTCGTTATCAGGCTCTGATCGGTCGCCTGGGTCTGCGTCGCTAATAAGCGATTGCGCTAGAGGTTGGTTGTTTGCCGTGTGTCAGTGGGATTCCCGCTGGCCCATGGCAGGCTTCCAGCCTCAAGTTTTATCTGGATACACGTTTTACCCCTGGACAAGGGTTGGGCCGATTCCCGACATTGCCCAAGAATTTCGCAAGAAGACAAGTTCCCCAAGAGCCACAAAGAAGGTAGGACACCGTGAACCCGGTTATCAAAAAATTTCAGTTCGGTCAGTCGACCGTTACCCTCGAGACAGGCCGTATCGCCCGTCAAGCCTCCGGCGCAGTGCTGGTTACCGTTGACGACGACGTTACCGTACTGGTGACCGTTGTAGGCGCCAAGACTGCAGACCCAAGCAAGGGCTTCTTCCCTCTGTCTGTTCACTACCAGGAAAAGACTTACGCTGCCGGTAAGATCCCTGGCGGTTTCTTCAAGCGCGAAGGCCGTCCTTCCGAGAAAGAAACCCTGACTTCCCGACTGATCGACCGTCCGATCCGTCCGCTGTTCCCAGAAGGCTTCATGAACGAAGTGCAGGTTGTCTGCACCGTCGTCTCCACCAGCAAAAAGACCGATCCGGACATCGCTGCGATGATCGGTACCTCGGCTGCCCTGGCTATCTCCGGCATTCCTTTCGATGGCCCGATCGGCGCTGCGCGCGTGGCTTTCCACGAAAGCACCGGCTACCTGCTGAACCCGACTTACGAGCAACTGAAAGCCTCGAGCCTGGACATGGTCGTTGCCGGTACCTCGGAAGCCGTACTGATGGTTGAATCGGAAGCCAAAGAGCTGACCGAAGACCAGATGCTGGGCGCGGTACTGTTCGCTCACGACGAGTTCCAGGTTGTGATCAACGCCGTTAAAGAACTCGCTGCCGAAGCCGCCAAGCCAACCTGGGCCTGGGCTCCGCAAGCCGAAGCCACCGAACTGCTGGGTGCGATCCGTGCCGAGTTCGGCGAAGCGATCTCCCAGGCCTACACCATCACCGTCAAGGCCGACCGTTACGCTCGCCTGGGCGAGCTGAAGGATCAGGTCGTTGCCAAGCTGTCCGGTGAAGAAGGCCAGCCTTCTGCCAGCGACGTCAAAGCAGCATTCGGCGAAATCGAATACCGCACCGTTCGCGAAAACATCGTTAACGGCAAGCCACGTATCGACGGTCGCGACACCCGCACCGTGCGTCCGCTGAACATCGAAGTCGGCGTTCTGCCGAAGACTCACGGTTCTGCGCTGTTCACCCGTGGCGAAACCCAGGCCCTGGTCGTTGCGACCCTGGGTACTGCCCGCGACGCACAGCTGCTGGACACCCTGGAAGGCGAGAAAAAAGACCCGTTCATGCTGCACTACAACTTCCCGCCGTTCTCGGTGGGCGAATGTGGTCGCATGGGTGGCGCCGGTCGTCGCGAAATCGGTCACGGCCGTCTGGCCCGTCGTTCGGTTCAGGCCATGCTGCCAGCCGCCGACGTGTTCCCGTACACCATCCGTGTCGTGTCGGAAATCACCGAGTCCAACGGTTCCAGCTCCATGGCTTCGGTCTGCGGTGCTTCCCTGGCACTGATGGACGCTGGTGTGCCGATGAAGGCGCCGGTTGCCGGTATCGCCATGGGCCTGGTCAAAGAAGGCGAGAAGTTCGCCGTCCTGACCGACATCCTGGGTGACGAAGACCACCTGGGCGACATGGACTTCAAAGTAGCCGGTACCGCTAAAGGTGTTACCGCGCTGCAGATGGACATCAAGATCAAGGGCATCACCGAAGAGATCATGGAAATCGCTCTGGGCCAAGCCCTGGAAGCGCGCCTGAACATCCTCGGCCAGATGAACCAGATCATTGGTCAGTCCCGCACCGAACTGTCGGAAAATGCTCCGACCATGATCGCGATGAAAATCGACACCGACAAAATCCGTGATGTCATCGGTAAAGGCGGCGCGACCATTCGTGCGATCTGTGAAGAGACCAAGGCTTCGATCGATATCGAAGACGACGGCTCGATCAAGATCTTCGGCGAAACCAAGGAAGCTGCAGAAGCGGCGCGTCAGCGCGTTCTGGGCATCACTGCCGAAGCCGAGATCGGCAAGATCTACGTCGGTAAAGTTGAGCGCATCGTCGACTTCGGCGCATTCGTCAACATCCTGCCGGGCAAAGACGGTCTGGTTCACATCTCCATGCTGAGCGACGCTCGTGTTGAGAAAGTGACCGACATTCTGAAAGAAGGCCAGGAAGTGGAAGTGCTGGTACTGGACGTGGACAACCGCGGCCGTATCAAGCTGTCTATCAAAGACGTGGCAGCAGCCAAGGCTTCGGGCGCTTAAATACCCGCAGGCTTCACGCTGAAAAAAGGACTCTTCGGAGTCCTTTTTTTATGCGTGCAGGAAAATGCCGAAAAATCAGACGCTTAATCACAGCCAAAAGCCGCAACTTGCATGCAGCCACGCTCTGCTTCATGCAAATTGCACGAATCCGAAAATTCGCTCAATCTATAACTCTTTGTTTTTAAAGGGTTTATTTGCAGGCTTCGACTTGGCACAGTGCCTGCAACAGTCCTGTTAATGCTGCAGCATCAAGGTTCACACACTGCAGACTTTTAATAAAACAGGAGTTACTCGTATGAAGAAGTTCGCTCTCGCTACCGCAACTGCTACCGCCCTGACCCTGGCCATGGCCAACGTTGCCTTCGCTCAAACCGCGCAGGCGCCGATGACGCTGGCAGCTGGCGAAATGACCAAAGCCAAAGAGTCCACCTCGGACACTTGGATCACCACCAAAGTCAAAGCTGACCTGCTGACCGAAAAGGGCATCCCAGGTTCGGACATCAAGGTTGAGACCAACAAAGGTGTGGTTTCCCTGTCTTCGACCGTTGCCATCTCTGACTCGCAGAAAGCTACCGCTGTCGCCATCACCAAGCGTATCAAGGGTGTGACCGCTGTATCCGCTGACGGTCTGCTGGCTGGCGGTGCGGTAAAAGCCGACAACATCGACACATCCAAAGAAGCCGCTTCGGACACTTGGATCACTACCAAGGTGAAGGCTGACCTGGTTACTGAGAAAGGCATTCCGGGTACCGACATCAAAGTCGAAACCAACAAGGGCGTAGTTTCCCTGTCTTCTTCCGTTGCAGTGACCGAAGCGCAGAAAACTACCGCGGTGAACATCACCAAGAAAATCAAAGGCGTGAAAGCTGTATCGGCCGATGGCCTGAAAGCAGAGTAACGCTCAACCAATCGCTGAACTAGGCGGCGGCGGCAACGAGTGAGTTAGATATCCACTCAATGCACCTCACGGGTTCATGCGACCGACCATAGGGATGTGGTCATTACAGGCCCCGGCACATGTGTCGGGGCCTGTTCTATTCCGGCCAGGAATGCTATCGAAGTGCGCGCCAGCTTGCGCTGGCGCGTGGGGTCATTCGGCGTCCAGATGCATCTGCGTTACCACCCGGCCATCCTTCTCGGCCTGGCCCAGTTTGGCGTCGACGAAGTACACCCGGTCATCTTCCAGCTGCCCTTTGTCGACCAGGTAGTCCTTGATGGTGCTTGCGCGGTCCTGACCGAGCTGGCGCAACAGCACGTCGCTGCTGCTCCAGAACGTGATCACGCCGCCCTTGAGTTTGGCCGTGCGTTCATCGTCGCTCAGGTTTTTCCACTCCGCCGGTGGTTGTTGTTTCAGGCGGGTGCGGTAGATACCTTCGAGCAAGGGGGCTTTTTCCTTTTCCGGTACTTGCAGCAAGGACGCCTGGGCCGGAACCTTGTCGCCACGGCGCTGCAGGATCTTGTAGTAGTTATATTGGTATTCGCGCTCCAGGCGCTGCTCGGCGAGGAACTTGCCGTCACTGTCGGCCGCCGCCGTGCCTTCGATTTCCAGGCGCAGGGTAGGGCGTTCTTTGAGGGCCTTGGCCAAGGTGTTCAGGGCGCCCTCGGCGTCTTTGTTCAGTTCGCTGGAGCCTGCGGCGAACGAGACGTTGCCGAGGTCTTCCGAACCGCCGCCGCTCACCAGCCCACCGATAAACTTGAACGGCGCCGTTGCCGCGCGCACCACCAGGTTGCGCAGGGTCTGCCAGATGATCGGCATCACGCTGAATTGCGGGTTGTTCAAGTCGCCGCTGATGGGCAGTTCAATCGAGATCTTGCCGTCAGAGTCCTTGAGCAGGGCGATCGCCAGGCGAATCGGCAGGTCTACCGCATCGGCACTGTCGACTTTCTCACCCAGTTGCAGTTGCTCGACCACCACTTTGTTCTCGGCCTTCAGTTGGCCTTTGGTGATCACGTAATGCAGGTCGAGGTTGAGGCGACCCTTGCGAATCCGGAAACCGGCGAACTTGCCCGAGTAGGGCGTCAGGGTCGTCAGCTCGACACGTTTGAAGCTGGTGGCGATATCCAGTGCCGCCATCGGATCAAACGGGTTCACGCTGCCTTTGATGGTCACCGGTGCATAGCGATCCACCTTGCCCTTGATGTCGACAGCTGCCGGTTTGGCCTGGCGGCTGTCAATGGTGCCAATCTGCCCGTTGAGCTGTTGGATCGCGGTGGCGAAGTTGGGCGTGAGGCTGAAGTCGGCGAAGTTGGCCGAACCGTCGTTGATCGCGATCTGCCCGATATGAATACCCAGCGGTTTTTCTTTGCTTGCGGCCGGCTTGGCCGCCGACTTGGCGCCGCTGTCGGCCGGCTGTGGAATCAGCAGGTCGTCGACGTTGGTGGTGCGATCATCGTTGATCATGAAGCGCACATAGGGCTGTTGCAGGTTGATCTTGTCGATCGACAGGCTGTCGCCATGCTGGTAGTTCAGCCCTTCCAGCACCAGGCGCTGCCATTTGAGGAAGTCACGGGTCTTGAGGGTGTCGAGGGTGTGCAACTGATCGACCTGCGCCCGGCCGGTGATCTGTAGGGCCAGCGGCTCGGTGCTTTTGAGGTTCACATCGAGGTTGCTGCCGAGCATGCCGCTACGCAGTTCCAGGCGGATGAACGGGCTGATATAGGACTGCGCGACCCGCAGGTCGATGTCCTGGGTGTTCACTTTCAGCTTGGCGCTGACCGGGTTGAGGTTGACCTCGCCGGTTGCCTGGATCTTGCCTTGCTTGCCCAGGCCGGTGTCGACCTTGAGGGTGAAGGGGTTGCCGTTGAGGCTGTCGAAGTTCTGCACATCGACGTTCAGCGGGCCGAGTTCCAGCGCGACCGCAGGTTTGGCCTGGCGGTCGGCCAGGTGGACCTGATAGTTGCGCAGTTGCACATCCTTGAGCAGCACTTGCCAAGGCTTGCTCGGCGCTGCGGGCGCGGCTTTGGGCGAGTCGGCAGCTGCTGGCGCGCTGGCCGCTTCCGGTGCCTTGGCCGGCTTGCCCGGCTGGCTGGCGAACAGTTTCTGCCAGTCCAGTTGGCCATCGGCTTCGCGGGCGGCCCAGGTTTCCAGCTTGTTGCTGCGGATCTTGCCGACCACCACCTGCTGCTTGGCCAGGTCGATCGTGGTTTCGCTGACGTCCAGGCGCTCCAGGCGCACCAAGGGCCGGCCATCCGGCGCCTTGATGGCGAACGGCGCGATGCTGGCGGCGGTGTTGGTCAGGTTCAGTTCGGTTTCTTTGGCCAGGCTGAACGTGTAGTCCGTGCTGAAGTTGAGCACGCCGTTTTCGAGGACCAGGGGCAGGGCGTCGCGCACATAGGGCCACCAGGCTTTCATCTTGCCATCGGTGATTTTCAGGGTGCCTTTGGACGTGATCGGCACCAGGCTGACGTTACCCTTCCAGTCGATCTGCCCACCTTCCGGGCCGGCGGCGACCAGGGTCATGTCGGCATTGTCTTCCGGCAGGGTGCTGAGGTTTTTCAGCTCGAAGTCGAGTTTGTCGTAGAGGAACTCGATTGGCTCGCTGGGGCGCAGGTCTTCAAAGTGCAGATAACCGCCCGCCAGCTTGATCCGCTCGATCCGCAACGGGAACGGTTTGGCGTTGGGGTCTGCCGGTGTCGGTTCGCTGGGTGGCAGTTTGAACAACTGCGCCAGGTTCAACTGGCCGGACTTGTCGAACAGCAACTCGGTCTTGGGTTTGTCGAGTTGCACATCGGCCAGGTGCAGGGCGCGGGTCCACAGGCTGTCGAGCTGCAGGTTGGCGTAGAGCCGCTCGAAACCCACTTGTTCCTTGCCGGGGTCGCCGATCTTGAGGCCCCACAGCGTCACTTCCAGGCTGAACGGGTTGAGCTCGATACGCTCGATGCGGGCCGGCACCGTGGCGTAGTTGGCCAGCTGTTGGTTGGCTATGCGAAGGGCAATGCCGGGCAAAATCAAAAAGCCCAGCAAGCTGTACAGGGCAACGGCAGTCAACAAGGCGCCAGTGGCGCGAATCAATCCTTTGGGCATGGGGCGGCGCCATCTATGTCGAACAGGAGTGCCTTGGAGTATGGCACGGGTTTTCGGTTCCGAAGAGCCACCCTCTTTCAGAAAATTCCTATAACTGCAGGATCAGAGTCTTCAACGGAGGTTGCTGGTCTTGCGACGGAAAGTCGGCGCCAGGAGGCATGATTTGCCAGTCGCGCACCGGACGCCCGGCTTTCTCGGCGCAACGTAGCACCTGCTCACGCCAATCGTCCATGCTCACTTTTGCCAGGTTGTTGCAGCAGATCAGCACGCCGTCATCGGCGGTTGCCAACAGCGCCGGCTTGAGCAGGCTTTGATAGTCGCGCAACAGGTCGACGGTGCCGAAGGCGCTCTTGGCCCAGGCCGGCGGGTCAAGCAACACCAAGTCATATTGACGCGGTTCCAGGCGCGGATAGCTCGGCAGTTTCTGCCCGCGCCGCTGAGTGATCGGCAGGCCGGCCAGCTGGCGAATCGCCGGGAAATAATCGGATTGCACGAACGTCATGGGTGCCAGCTGCGGGTTGAGCAGGCCGTTTTCGCGGCCGACCGCCAGGTTGCCTTCGGCAAAATCCAGGTTGCACACGTCACGGGCACCGCCGGCCGCGGCGCTCAGGCCCACGCCACAGGTGTAGGCGAACAGGTTCAGTACGCTTTTGCCGGCACTGTGTGTCTTGACCCAGCCGCGGGTGTTGCGCAGGTCGAGGAACAGCAACGGGTCTTGCCCGGCATGGCGCCCGCGCACGCGGTAATTGAGGCCCCATTCGTGGCCGACCAGGTCCTGCAGCGCTTGCGGTGTGGCGCGGTAGACCGTGTCTTCGCGGTCGATCCGCGAGTTGCCACGGGAACGGTCGTTGTACACCAGCAGCAATTCCAGGCCCATGTACTGGCTGATCAGTTGATGCAGGTCCAGCAAGTCTGCGCTTTCCAGCGGTTGGTGGAAGCTCTGCACCAGCAGTTGCGGGCCATAGCGGTCGATGGTCAGGCCACCGGCGCCTTCCTGGCTGCCGTGGAACAGCCGGTAACAGTCGGTGCCTTGGGCGTGCAACTCGCTGATCAGGCCTTGACGATGATCGAGGGCGGCGCGCAGCGCCTGGTTCAGGGGAGACATGGAGCGCGCCTTGCTGGGTAAATGTGGGCGCGGAGTTTAGCAGTTATGGAGCGTTGCCTACATCAACCCCATCCGCCGATGCGCGCGCTGCACCGAGCCATTGCGCATCGCCCAACGCAGCACCGGCGCGCTGCGCTTGACCCCGGCACGCACCAGCTGGCGTTGCAGCGGGCTCGGGTGTTGCCCCAGCATGTCGGCGGCCCAGGCCGGCAGCAGGTCGATCCCGGCCTGCATCATCAGGGCGCCAAAGGGTTTGGCCAGGGTGCTGGGCGCCGGGGCTTCGAGCAGCAGGCGCAGCACTTCGCGGCTGCGCGCGTCGCACAACAATTGTGGACGGATACGCGCCAGATAATCCGCAATTTCCTCGCGTGAGCGCGGCACATTCCGTGCGCCCAGGCGTTCGGCGACCAGGGCGATTTCGTTGTAGTAACGATCCTGATCGCGCCCCGAGAGCTGCGGGTTGCGATAACGCACGTGTGCGGCGAGGAAGCTGCTGACCTCCGCCACATGCACCCAGGTCAGCAACTGCGGGTCGCTGGCCGCGTAGGCGCGGCCGTCGGGCGCATGGCCGACAACCTGCAGGTGAATGGTGCGTACTTTCTCGATCAGCCAGTCGGCGTCTTTGCGTGAACCGAAGGTGGTGCCGGAAATGAACTGCGATGTGCGGCGCAGGCGCCCGAGCATGTCCTGGCGAAAGTTCGAATGGTCCCACACGCCAGCCAGCGCCAATGGGTGCAAGGCTTGCAGCATCAAGGCGCTGATGCCGCCGATGAGCATGCTGCTGAAATCGCCATGCACTTGCCAACTGACCGAGTCCGGGCCGAACAGGCCGGGGTCGCCCTTGGGGTTTTCCAGGTCCAACTGGCCCAGCGACAAGCCGGTGAGGCTCATCAACTGGGTTTCGATACGGCTGCGGATAAATTCCATGGCGACGCGCGGGTTCCTATCGGTTCAGGCGTTTGTCGATCAGGCCGGCGACCACGCTGGGGTCGGCCAGGGTGGAGGTATCTCCGAGGCTGTCCAACTCGTTGCAGGCTATTTTGCGCAAAATGCGTCGCATGATCTTACCCGAGCGGGTTTTCGGCAAGGCCGGGGCCCATTGGATCAGTTCCGGTTTGGCAAAGCTGCCGATTTCCTTGCTGACCAGTTCGAGCAGATGTTTCTTCAGTGTCTCGCTGGGCTCCACGCCATTCATCGGGGTGACGAACGCATAGATGCCCTGGCCTTTGACGTCATGGGGATAGCCGACCACCGCAGCCTCGGCGACCCAGTCATGCAACACCAGGGCACTTTCCACCTCGGCGGTGCCGATACGGTGGCCGGACACGTTGATCACATCGTCGATGCGCCCGGTGATCCAGTAGTCGCCGTCTTCGTCACGCCGCGCGCCATCGCCGGTGAAGTAATAACCGGGGTAGGGTTTGAAATAGGTGTCGATCATGCGCTGCGGGTCGCCATAGACACTGCGGATCTGCCCCGGCCAGCTGGATTTGATCGCCAGCACGCCGCTGCCCGGGCCGTTGATTTCCTTGCCGTGCTCATCGAGCAGCACCGGCAGCACGCCGAACATCGGTTGGGTCGCGCAGCCGGGCTTGATGCGCTGGGCGCTGACCAGCGGGCTGAGCATGATGCCGCCGGTTTCGGTCTGCCACCAGGTATCGACAATCGGGCAGCGTTGTTCGCCGACGGCGTTGAAGTACCAGTCCCAGGCTTCCGGATTGATCGGCTCACCGACGCTGCCGAGCAGGCGCAGGCTGGCGCGGGAGGTGTTCTCCAACGGAGCGTGGCCCTCGCGCATCAATGCGCGCAGGGCCGTCGGCGCGGTATAGAAGATATTGACCTGGTGCTTGTCGATGACCTGCCAGAAGCGCGAGCTGCTCGGGTAGCTGGGCACGCCTTCGAACATCAGCGAGGTGGCGCCATTGGCCAGCGGGCCGTACACGATGTAGCTGTGGCCGGTGACCCAGCCCACATCGGCGGTACACCAGAACACTTCGCCGTCGCGGTAGTCGAGCACGTACTTGAAGGTCATCGCGGCTTGCAGCAGGTAGCCGCCGGTGGTGTGCAGCACGCCCTTGGGTTTGCCGGTGCTGCCGGAGGTGTAGAGGATAAACAGCGGGTCTTCGGCGCCCATCGGCTCGGGTGGGCAGTCATCACTGGCGGCATCCACGGCCTGTTGATAGTTGAGGTCGCGGCCTTCGCTCCAGTTCACGGCGGCCCCGGTGCGCGCTACCACCAGCACGGTGCTGACGTTCGGGCAACTGGCCAGGGCCTTGTCGACATTTTGTTTCAACGCCACCGGCTTGCCACCGCGCACGCCTTCATCGGCGGTGATCACCGTGCGGCAGTCGGCGTCGAGAATGCGGTCGCGCAGGGCGTCGGGTGAAAAGCCGCCAAACACCACCGAATGCACCGCCCCAATCCGCGTACAGGCGAGCATGGCGTAGGCCGCTTGCGGAATCATCGGCATGTAGATGCACACCCGGTCGCCTTTTTTCACGCCACGGCTTTTCAGCACATTGGCCAGGCGGCTGACGTTTTGATGCAGTTGGCGGTAGGTGATGGTGGAAGACGCTCTCGGATCATCGCCCTCCCAGATGAAGGCCGGTTGCTCGGCGCGTTGCGCCAGGTGGCGGTCGATGCAGTTGTAGCTGACGTTCAATTGGCCGCCGGCAAACCATTGGGTGGCGCCGGTCTGGATGTCCGAGGTATTGACGGTGTGCCAGGGCGTGGTCCAGTCGAGAAAGCGCCTGGCCTGTTCGGCCCAGAACGTGTCCGGCTGTTCGATGGATTGGCGATAGAGGCGCTGATAGTCCTCTTGACTCAGTTGCGCAGCCCGGCGGACGGCATCGGCGATGGGAAACATGCTGATATCGAACATGAGCGATCCTTATTCTTGTTTTTGCGACAAGTCATAAAGATGCACCCAGTCGGGGGCGGGTTCAAGGCCGACGTCCGAATGGACGCCGGCCCTGTGTGACCGACTTCAGCCGCGGTGACGACCGCGGAAGTAGTTGATCAGGCCCTGGGTCGACGCATCGTCGGCCAGGCTTTCTTCGGCGCCGGTCAGGCGGTTGTAGACGCCCTTGCCCAGTTCCTTGCCCAGCTCCACGCCCCATTGGTCGAAGGCGTTGATGCCCCAGATCACGCTTTGCACGAACACTTTGTGTTCATACATCGCGACCAGTGCGCCCAGGCGCCGCGGGCTGATGCGCTCGACCACCAGGGTGTTGCTCGGACGGTTGCCCGGGATCACCTTGTGCGGGGCCAGCTTCTGCACGTCGGCTTCCGGCAGGCCCTTGTCGCGCAGCTCGGCTTCGGCTTCGCTGCGGGTCTTGCCGAGCATCAGCGCCTGGCTCTGGGACAGGCAGTTGGCGTACAGCCACTGATGGTGGTCGGAGACCGGGTTGAAGCTGACGATCGGCACGATAAAGTCGGCCGGGATCAGCTGGGTGCCCTGGTGCAGCAATTGGTGGTACGCGTGCTGACCGTTGCAGCCCACGCCGCCCCAGATCACCGGGCCGGTATCGGTGGACACCGGCGTACCGTCCTGGCGCACGCTCTTGCCATTGGATTCCATGTCCAGCTGTTGCAAGTGTTTGGTGATGTTACGCAGGTAGTGGTCGTAGGGCAGGATCGCATGGCTTTGCGCGCCCCAGAAGTTGCCGTACCACACACCCAGCAGGCCGAGCAGCACCGGCATGTTCTGTTCGAACGGCGCGTTCTGGAAATGCTGGTCCATGGTGTAGGCACCGGACAGCAGCTCCTTGAAGTTCGACATGCCGATGGCCAGGGCGATGGGCAGGCCGATGGCCGACCACAGCGAGTAACGGCCGCCGACCCAGTCCCACATCGGGAAGATGTTTTCTTCGCGGATACCGAAGGCCACGGCGGCCGCGTTGTTGCTCGATACGGCGATGAAGTGGCGATACAGCTCGGCTTCCGAGCCGCCCTGGGCCAGGTACCAGGCGCGGGCGGCCTGGGCGTTTTTCAGGGTTTCGAGGGTGTTGAAGGATTTCGACGAGACGATGAACAGCGTGGTCTCGGCGCGCAGCTTCATGGTCAGCTCGTGGAACTCGCTGCCGTCGATGTTCGCCAGGTAGTGGCAGCGCACGCCTTTGTGGGCGTAGGACAGCAACGCTTCGGAGACCAGCTCCGGGCCGAGGAACGAGCCACCGATGCCGATGTTCACCACGTCGGTGATCGGCTTCTCGGTGTAGCCGCGCCACAGGCCGTCGTGGATGCGGCCCACGAGGTCGGTGATCTGGTTCAACACCTTGTGTACGTCCGGCATGATGTTCACGCCGTTGACCGACAACTTGTCGCCCACCGGGCGGCGCAGGGCGGTGTGCAGGGCAGGGCGACCCTCGGACGAGTTCACCGGCTCGCCGGCATACAGCGCGTCGATCGCGGCTTTAAGGTCGACTTCCTTGGCCAGGTCCACGAGCAGGTTGCGGGTTTCGCTGGTGATCAGGTTTTTCGAGTAATCGAGGAAAAGCCCGCAGCTGCTCAAGGTGAATTGGGAAAAACGCTGAGGATCGGCGTTGAACGCGTCGCGCATGCTGAAATCCTGCATGGCTTGGCGATGTTGATTGAGCGCTCGCCAGGCGGGCAGAGCGGTAACGTCATGAGGGGTGCGGTAGTACGCCATCGCTGCGGGTTTCCTTTTATTACGGGGACTGCCTTTAGGACACTTCAAAGCCCGAAACATCCAGTCTTTCATCAAGCAATGGGTTCCGGACAGCGCTAACCATAGCGCAGGGCGAATACATTAAACCTAGCGTGTCGATATGTCTTGGCTTTGTCTGCGCTGTGGCCGGTACTTTTTTATACCGGCGCATCAGGCTGGGCAACGGGCGGGGGGTCAGTCGAGGGGCAGATGCAGGTTGTCGATCAGGCGCGTCGCGCCCAGGTAGGCCGCGACCAGAATCACTACATCGCGATCCTCGGCCGTGGCCGGGCGCAGGTGGACACCTTGGCGCACTTCGAGGTAGTCCACGCGCATGCCGGCGGCTTCGATCTGCTGGACCTGTTCGGCACGCAGTTTGGCGAAGTCGCGGTCGCCGCCTTTGATGGCGGCGGCAATCTGACTCAGGCTACGGTACAACGCCGGCGCGACGGCCCGCTGCTCGGCGCTGAGGTAACCGTTGCGCGATGACAGCGCAAGGCCATCCTCGGCGCGCACGGTCGGTTCACCGATGATCTGGATCGGCATGTTCAGGTCATGGACCATGGCGCGAATCACGGCCAGTTGCTGGTAGTCCTTCTGGCCAAACACGGCCATATCCGGCTGGACCATGTTGAACAGCTTGTTGACCACCGTGGCCACACCTTCAAAGTGCCCGGGACGGCTGGCGCCGCACAGGCCTTCGGACAATTGCGGCACGCTGACGCGGGTCTGGCCGGTCATGCCGCTGGGGTACATTTCCTCGACGCTTGGCGCGAACAACAGGTTGCAGCCGGCTTGCAGGAGTTTTTCCTGGTCGGCGGCGAGGGTGCGCGGGTACTTGTCCAGGTCTTCGCCGGCGCCAAATTGCAGCGGGTTGACGAAGATGCTCGCGACCACGAAATCCGCCTGTTGGGCCGCCTTGGCCACGAGGGCCGCGTGGCCGCTGTGCAGGTTGCCCATGGTGGGCACAAAGCCGATGCGTTTGCCGGCGCTGCGGGCATGGGTAACGGCGGCCCGCAGTTCACGTAGGGTTTTTACGGTGTTCATGCAGAGAATCCGTGTTCGGCGCCTGGGAAGGTCACGCCTTTGACTTCGGCGACGTATGCGCTCAACGCGGCGTGGATGCTGTCCTGGCCGGTCATGAAGTTCTTCACGAACTTCGGTACCCGGCCGGTTATCGACAGGCCGAGCATGTCGTGCAGCACCAGGACCTGGCCGTCGGTGGCCGACCCGGCGCCAATGCCGATCACCGGCACTTTGACCGCATGGGTGATTTCCGCGGCCAGTTCGCTGGGCACGCATTCGAGCAGGATCATCGCGGCGCCGGCTTGTTCCAGGGCGATGGCATCGGCACGCATCTGGCGCGCCTGGGCTTCGTTGCGGCCCTGGACTTTATAGCCGCCGAGGATGTTCACGGACTGCGGCGTCAGGCCCATGTGCGCGCACACCGGTACGCCGCGTTCAGCCAGCATGCGGATCGACTCGGCGAGCCAGGCGGCCCCTTCGACCTTGACCATGTGAGCGCCGGCTTGCATCAATTTGCCGGCGTTGTGGAAGGTCTGTTCGACGGTGGCGTAACCCATGAACGGCAGGTCGGCGATGATAAAGGCGCCGTCGTTACCGCGCTTGACGCTGGCGGTGTGGTACGCAAGTTCATCCGTGGTGACGGGCAGGGTGCTGTCATGCCCTTGAAGCACCATGCCGAGGGAGTCGCCCACCAGTAACACCTCGACACCGGCTTGGCAGCAGGCGTGGGCGAAGGTGGCGTCATAGCAGGTCAGCATAGCGATTTTTTCACCTTTGAGCTTGAGGCTCTGCAAGGTGGTCAGGGTAACGTCTGGCATGAAAAGGGTCCTCGTTCAGGCGCTTGGAAACAGCGAGTAACGCGCATGAGTCTTCGTTTATACAGGCGCACTTTCTTGAGAGCAGTGCTTATAAGGCCTGGATTGCGCCCTTTAGCGCCGGTTGGCGGCAGCGGGACGCCTATAGTCGTGAGGAGGACACGGGAAGTCAATTGCATGTGTTACCGCATTGTTACGACGGTGGTGTTACCGCTGTTACTGATGCGATTCAGCAGTGGCTGATCAACGCTGGGTGCTGAGCGCAGGCATGCGTTCCAGGCCGACAAACGGGCAGGCTGCGAGCAGGTCGCTGAGGCGCCGGCCATCGGGCAATTGCAGGGTGGCTGGGGCCAGTTCGGCCAGTGGGTACAGCACGAAGGCGCGCAGGTGCATCTGATAGTGCGGCACTTGCAGGCGTGGTTCGTCGATCAGGCGGTCGCCGAACAGCAGGATATCCAGGTCGAGCGTGCGTGGGCCCCAACGTTCAAGGCGTTCGCGGCCCTGGTCGTTCTCGATGGCTTGCAGCGCATCGAGCAGTTCCAGTGGCACCAGGCAGCTGTCCAGGGCCGCGACCGCATTGGTGTAGCGCGGTTGGCCGGGGAGCAGGGAGTCGCTTTGATAGAAGGCCGACACCCCGGCGACGGTAGTACCCGGCAATTGCGCCAACGCCTCGATAGCATTGCGCAATTGTTGCTCCGGGGCCGCCAGGTTGCTGCCCATGCCGATGTAGATGCGTTCCACGTTTATTCGCCTGCGGCGCCCGAGGCATCGGCGGCACTGCGCTTGCGTTTGCTCCCGCTGCGACGACGCTTCTTGGGCCCTTCGCCGACGCCATCGCCTTTGCTGCCGAGCTCACGAATCATCTCGCGGCGCTCGCTGTCATTGGCGTCCTGGTAGTCGGTCCACCATTCGCCCAGGCCGTCGGTCTGCTCGCCGGCGCTTTCACGCAGCAGCAGGAAGTCGTAGCCGGCACGGAAGCGCGGGTTCTCCAGCAACAGGTCGGCGCGCTTGCCGCTGCGACGCGGCAGGCGTTCCTGCATGTCCCAGATCTCGCGGATCGGCAGGGTGAAGCGTTTCGGGATGGCGATGCGCTGGCACTGCTCGGCGATCAACTCGTGAGCGGCTTCCTGCATGGCCGGGATCGGCGGCATGCCGCGGTCCTGCAGACGCAGTACGCGTTTGGGCAAGGCCGGCCACAACAGGGCGGCAAACAGGAACGCCGGGGTGACCGGTTTGTTCTGTTTGATGCGCAGGTCGGTGTTGATCAACGCTTCGCTGATCAGGGTGTGGGTATACGTCGGGTTGTATTCCAGTGCTTCGGCGCTCGCCGGGAACAAGGGATCGAACAACTGCAGGTCGACGAGCATTTCGAAGGTATCGGCGGCGTAGCCCGAGAGGAACAGCTTGAGCACTTCTTCGAACAGGCGCGCCGAGGGGATTTCCCGCAGCATCGGCGCCAGTTCGCGAATCGGTGCAGCCGTGTGGCGCTCGATACCGAAGTTCAGCTTCGCGGCGAAACGCACCGCCCGCAGCATGCGTACCGGGTCTTCCTGGTAGCGCTGCGTCGGGTCGCCGATCAGGCGGATCAGGTTGTTGCGAATATCGTGTACGCCGTTGGCGTAATCGAGGATGCGCTCGCTGACCGGGTCGTAATACAAGGCGTTGATGGTGAAGTCGCGGCGCTGCGCGTCTTCTTCCAGGGTGCCGTAGACGTTGTCGCGCAGGATGCGTCCGCTTTCATTGCGGGAAGACTGATTGGTGTCTTCTTCCTCATCGTTTTGCGGATGACCGGCACGGAAGGTCGCGACCTCGATGATTTCGCGGCCAAAGTGAATATGCACCAGCTTGAAGCGGCGGCCGATGATGCGCGCATTGCGAAACTCGGCGCGCACTTGCTCGGGCGTGGCGCTGGTGGCGACGTCGAAGTCCTTGGGCGTGATATTGAGCAGCATGTCGCGTACACAGCCGCCCACCAGATAAGCCTGGTAACCGGCGTTCTGCAAACGTTCGACGATGTTCACTGCATAACGGCTGAACTGAGCGCGTTGCAGCGAATGTTGGCTGCTGTTGAGCACTTCAGGCGTGCTGCGTTTGTGTTGCGTTCGACGCAAGGGAGAACGGAATGACTGGAACAACTTCTTCAGCATGGGATGCACTGTTTGAAGGAATGTTCGGCCATAACGAAGAATGACCGCATGATGGGCCGGGATTCTAGCATTTAGTCGGGGGATGGTGTAGGAACAAGCTACAGGCCTTGCGCCATAAGCCTAAAAACGTCAAATACCGGAAACTACAAGGGGAGCCGAAGCTCCCCCAGAAGTAGTTGCGTGCTCTATTTTTATTATTGGTTTCGGGCTTTTTGTTTTTGTTGATCGCCCTCGCCATGAAGTGTGACCTTCATGACACTCCCAATCGGGAGTCAAGAGCAAACGGATTGCTTTGGTCGCTGTGTTGCTGATCTACGATCCAACCAGTTCAGGCTCTGCCTTAGGGCAGTTTTTGTTGTTCTCGGCCTGGTTGCGGGGCAAGCCCCAAATACAACGCCTCTCCAAAAGAATCAGTTAGCTGCGCCTCCGCCGTGTTGTTTTTATTGTGCGTGAGTCGATTCGTCTTATTTTTATTGTCTTGTACAAAGCTTGTTATTGTTTTTGTACTAAGCATATAGCAGGGTGCGTGCCAACTTTTGCGCCGACCAGCAAAACCAGGGGGTTGAGGGGTTTTTGGCTGTTTGGCGGCGAAAAAAAAGCCGGGGCTTCGTTACCGTAAGCCCCGGCTTTTGTTACGCGAAATATCCGCGGTAACAGTTTTTTCACATTGGCGGGTGTTACCTGTGGGCGCGCGCCCTCAGCTTTCGCTGGCCACTCCGGTCTTACGCCGTGGAATACCCAGGCGTTGGCGCCGTTCCCACAGGCACTTGCGGCTTACGCCCAGCTTGCGCGCCAGTTCGGTTTCGGTCATGTGGTCCTGGTGCTCGAGGACGAAATGCTGGAAGTAGTCTTCCAGTGACAAATCTTCCGTCGGTTCATGGCTGGTATTGCCGGCGGCGCCCTGTTGCGGGGCCAGGCCGATGAAGTCGTCGTCTTCCAGGTCACTGAGCTCTATATCGATACCCAGCAGTTCGGCGGAAATTTCCGGGCTCTCCGACAGAATCACCGCACGCTCGACCGCATTCTCCAACTCCCGCACGTTACCCGGCCATGAGTAGTGCCGAATCGCCTGCTCGGCGTCTGCGGCGAACCGCAGGTCGGTACGGTTGATGCGCGCGCTCTGGCGCAACAGGAACGCATTGGCGATCTCGTTGACGTCGGCACCCCGTTCCCGCAGGGCCGGCAGCTTGAGTGCGATCACATGCAGGCGGTAATACAAGTCTTCACGGAACTGGCCGATCTTGGCCAGGCTCTTGAGGTCGCGGTGAGTGGCCGCGATCAGGCGCACATCGACCTTCTGCGATTGCACCGAACCCACCCGGCGGATTTCGCCTTCTTGCAGTACACGCAGTAGGCGCGCCTGAGCTTCCAGGGGCAACTCGCCGATTTCGTCGAGGAACAGCGTGCCGCCGTCCGCCGCTTCCACCAGGCCCGCGCGTCCGGCGCTGGCGCCGGTAAACGCGCCTTTCTCGTGGCCGAACAGTTCGGACTCGATCAGGGATTCGGGGATTGCCGCGCAGTTCACCGAGATCATCGGTGCCTTGGCGCGCTTGGACAGGTTGTGCAGGGCGCGGGCCACCAGTTCCTTACCGGTCCCCGATTCGCCCTGGATCAGCACATTCGAGTCCGTCGGCGCCACTTTGCGGATCTTGCTGTACAGGTCCTGCATGGGTGGGCAGGAGCCGATGATGCCGATCTCGCCATTGCTGTTGTCGACGCCCGGCTTGTCGGCGCCGTTGGCCGCCTTGCCGGCGGGACGCTGTTCGGCCGTAGCGCTGCTGGCCGACTGGCGGTCACGCAGGATGCGGGCCACGGCCTGGAGCATCTCATCGTGGTCGAACGGCTTGGCGATGTAGTCCACCGCGCCCATCTTCATGGAGTCCACCGCCGAGCGCAGGCTGGCGTAGCTGGTCATGATCAGCACCGGGGTGCCCTGGCCGAGCTTGATCAACTCGGTGCCCGGCGCGCCGGGCAGGCGCAGGTCGCTGACAATCAGGTCGAACGTGGGAATACTGAACCGCTCTTGGGCTTCCTGCACCGAGCCGGCTTCGCTGACCTGGTACTGATTACGTTCAAGCAGGCGACGCAAGGCAGAGCGGATAATGGTTTCGTCTTCGACGATCAAAATGTGCGGCATTGATTCAATTCTCTCGACGGTCTCAGTTCACAGCGGACGTCGCTTCGACATGACGCGGCAAGGTCACCCGAATACGGGTGCCGCGTTGGCTTTCTGTGTCAGCCGGGCTGTCGATGGTGATTTGTCCATAATGCTCTTCAACGATGGAATAGACCAGTGCAAGGCCCAGACCGGTGCCTTCACCGGGGTCCTTGGTGGTGAAGAAGGGTTCGAACAAGCGGTCCTTGATGTTCTGTGGAATGCCGCTGCCTTCGTCCTCCACGATCAGGTCGACCGTGTGCTCGAAAGCCTCGCTCTTGACGCGTACCGCACTGCCGGCGGGGGACGCGTCGCGGGCGTTCGACAACAGGTTGATCAACACCTGCGCCAAGCGCTGGGAGTCACCGTCGACCCAGTGGTCCGGATCGCACAGGTTGAAGAACTGTACTTCGAAATTGCGCCGATTCAAGGCCAGCAGCCCAATGGCATCCTGTGCCACTTCGGCCAGGCACACCGCTTCGTCGTGGTTCTGATGGGCGCCGGCGTGGGCGAAGCTCATCAGCGACTGCACGATGCGCGACACGCGCTTGGTCTGTTCGAGGATCTGCCCGCTGATCTCGGTGATTTCGCCGTCTTCCTCGCGCTCTTCGCGCAGGTTCTGCGCCAGGCAGGCGATACCGGTGATCGGGTTGCCGATTTCATGGGCCACGCCCGCCGCCAGGCGACCGATACTGGCCAGGCGCTCGGAATGCACCAGCTTGTCTTCGAGCATCTGGGTTTCGGTCAGGTCTTCCACCAGCAACACCAGGCCGCTGTTACCGGGGGCCAGGGGCTCGTCGATCGCCGCCTTGTGCAGGTTGAGCCAGCGGGTCTGGCCGTCGAGGGCCAGGTGCTGCTTGTGCAAGTGTTCGTCGGGCAGGTTGATAAAGCCTTGCAGCAGTTCCTTCCACGGGTCGCCCAGGGTATTGAGGCGAGAGCCCACGACCCGTTGCGCGGCAATGCCGGTGAGTTCTTCCATGGCCTTGTTCCACATCAGAATCTCCTGGTCCTTGGCCAGGGAGCAGACCCCCATCGGCAGTTCCTGCAAGGTCTGGCGGTGGTAGCGGCGCAGGGCATCGAGTTCGGCGGCCAGGCCAGTGAGGCGTGAGTGGTAATCCTCGAGCCGGCTTTCGATGAAGTGGATGTCTTCAGTGACGTAGTTTTCGCCGCTCGCCTTGTAGGGCAGGAACGTTTCCACCATGTCCTGCGACACGCTGGGGCCCATCAGCCCGGACAGGTTGGCTTCGATTCGGTCGCGCAGGCGGCGCAGGGCGTAGGGGCGGCGCTCGTCGAATGGCAGATAGAGGTCGCGCAGCGCTTGTTCGACTTCCTTTTGCGCGGCCTTGGCGCCCAGAGGCTTGGCCAGTTGCGTGGCGAACTCCTGGGGCGAGGCGGCATGCAGCTCGCGGCGTTGCGGGCGGCGCACGTTGTCCACCGCGCAGGCTTCGGCGGCGCTGGTTTCTTCCGGGCTGGCGTTGGTGAACAGCGAGATCAGGGTGAACATCAGCACGTTGGCGGCCAGCGAGGCGATCGCCGCCATGTGCCAACTGGTGTCGTCGAGCACGTAGATCATGTTCAGCAGCGGGATGTAGAAACCCTGCAGGTTGCCGACCAACGGCAGCAACATGGTCACCAGCCACACCAGAATCCCGGCAAGCAACCCGGCGATAAAGCCGCGCCGATTGGCCGTCGGCCAGTACAGCACCGACAACACCCCCGGCAGGAACTGCAAGGTGGCGACAAACGCGACGATCCCCAGGTTGGCCAGGTCTTGCCCGGCGCCCAGCAGCAGGTAGAAACCGTAGCCGGCCATGATGATCGCGACGATCAGCGCGCGGCGGGTCCATTTCAGCCAGCGGTAGATATTGCCTTCGGCCGGCGGCTGGTACAGCGGCAGCACCAGGTGATTGAGCGCCATGCCGGAGAGCGCCAGCGTGGTGACGATGATCAGGCCACTGGCCGCCGACAACCCGCCGACATAGGCCAGCAGCGCCAGGGCCGGGCTGTTGGCCGCAATACCGATGCCGAGGGTGAAGTATTCGGGGTTGGTGGTGGCGCCCAGTTTGAGGCCGGCCCAGAGGATCAGCGGCACCGCCAGGCTCATCAATAGCAGGAACAGCGGCAAGCCCCAGCTGGCGCTGACCAGCGAGCGCGGGTTGAGGTTCTCGGTGAACGTCATGTGGTACATGTGCGGCATCACGATGGCCGAGGCGAAGAACACCAGCAGCAACGTGCGCCACGGGCCTTCCTGCAGCGGGGTGTGCAGCGCGGCGAGGGCGGTCTGGTTTTGCAGCAGCCACAACTCCAGCTGTTGCGGGCCGTCAAATACGCCATAGAGCGCATACAGGCCGACGCCACCGATGGCGATCAGCTTGATCACCGACTCGAAAGCAATCGCAAAGACCAGGCCTTCGTGTTTCTCGCGGGTGGCGATGTGGCGTGAACCGAAGAAAATCGTGAACAGGCTGATCAGCGCGCAGAAGGCCAGGGCGACGCGATACTGCACCGGCTCACGGGTCAGGATGCTGATGGAGTCGGCCACCGCCTGGATCTGCAGGGCCAGCAAGGGCAGCACGCCGATCAGCATGAAAATCGTGGTCAGAGCGCCGGCCCAGGTGCTGCGAAAGCGGAAGGCGAACAGGTCGGCCAGGGACGACAACTGATAGGTGCGGGTGATCTTCAGGATCGGGTACAGCAGCACCGGCGCCAGCAAGAAGGCCCCGGACACCCCGAGGTAACTGGACAGAAAGCCATACCCATACTGATAGGCCAGGCCCACCGTGCCATAGAACGCCCAGGCGCTGGCGTAGACGCCCAAGGACAAGGTGTAGGTCAACGGATGGCGAATGATCGCCCGCGGAATCATTCCGCGCTCACTGATCCAGGCGACACCGAACAACGTAGCCAGGTAGGCGGCGCTGATCAGCAGCATCTGGGTGAGGCTAAAGCTCATCGGCATCTTTTTGGCTCTGCAGGATGAAAGTCACGACGATCAGGATCAGCCACAGCAGATAGGGGCGATACCAGGCGCCCGTGGCGTCGATCCACCAATCCATGATGGCGGGGGAAAACAGGTAGATCCCGACGACCAGCAGCAGGACCAAGCGATAGATGTACATGTTGGCCTCTGATTGAATAACTGCGGCGATGGTAACGGATGCCTGGCCGGCTGCAAGCGCCTTCAGCGCAACTGCGCTTCGGCCAGCGTGAGTGTGCGCGGGATCAACTGCGCATCCCAGTGGGCAATGCCCCAATCCAGCAGTTCCCGTGGGCTGGCGTGCAGCAGTTCGTCGCCGGGTTGCTGGCCGAGCGCGCGCAGGGCTCTCAATAGCAAAGGCGTGGCCTGGTCTGTGGTCAAGGGTGGGGAGCGATAGGATTTGCCCAACTTGTTACCGTCCGGCTGGACGATCAGCGGCACGTGCAGGTAACGCGGTTGGCGCAGCCCCAATAATTCTTGCAGGTACAGCTGGCGCGGCGTGGAGTCGAGCAGGTCGGCGCCGCGCACGATGTCGGTAACACCTTGCCAGGCGTCATCGAGCACCACGGCCAGTTGGTAGGCGTAGAGGCCGTCACGGCGACGGATGATGAAGTCACCCACTTCGCGGCCCAGGTGTTGTCGGAATTCGCCCTGTACGCGGTCGGTAAAGTGGTACTCCAGCTCCGGGACGCGCAGGCGGATGGCCGCATCGTGCTGCTCATGACCGGCATTACGGCACAAGCCCGGGTAGATCCCGTGGTAGGGCTCCAGCTGTTTGCGCGAGCAGGTACAGGCATAGGCCAGGCCGTGGTTGAACAGGTCGTTCAGCACCTTGGCGTAGGCATCGTGCCGGTCGCTTTGTCGGACCAGTTCACCGTCCCATTCGAAGCCATAGCTTTCCAGGGCATGCAGGATTGCCGCCTGGGCGCCGGGTTCTTCGCGGGGAGGGTCGAGGTCTTCCATACGCATCAGCCAGCGGCCATGGTTGGCGCGGGCGTCAAGGTAAGAGGCGAGGGCGGCGACCAGCGAGCCGAAGTGCAGGTGGCCGCTGGGCGTGGGGGCGAAACGCCCGATATAGGGAGAGGCTGTCATGGGCCGGATACTACTGGAAAATCGCTAAACGCCAGAAACAAAAATGGGGCGTTTGTACGCCCCATTCGTTCAGCTCGGCAGGGGTTACTTGCCGACCTGTTTTTCCTTGATTTCTGCCAGGTTCTTGCAGTCCACGCACATGTCGGCGGTAGGACGTGCTTCCAGGCGGCGAATACCGATTTCGATGCCGCAGCATTCGCACCAGCCGTATTCTTCGTCCTTGATCAACTGCAGTGTCTTGTCGATCTTCTTGATCAGCTTGCGTTCGCGATCACGGGCACGCAGTTCAAGGGCGAACTCTTCTTCCTGGCTCGCACGGTCGGCCGGATCAGGGAAGTTGGCTGCTTCGTCCTTCATATGGTCAACGGTGCGGTCGACCTCCTGCATCAAGTCTTGTTTCCACTTGTTAAGGATCTTGGTGAAGTGCTCGCGCATGGGCTCGCCCATGTACTCCTCACCTTCCTTCGTGACGTAAGGTTCGAAGCCGCTGAGGCCTGGGGATTGCTGTTGCTTTGCTTGGGTGGACATGAATAGACCGCCTCTCACTCTTCTAATCCATTGCGCAGGATTGCAACGTCACCGACACCTGCCGGCCCTGCGGCTGCAAGCGGGCGAACTTACCAGATAGATTCAGGGTGCGCCACTCCCGGTTGTCGAGGCCCATCACGCAGGGGTTGCAAACAGCAGCAACCCGCTGTGGCTGGGTATGAATCGTCTCGAAGGTTGATTTTAGTCGTTTTGCAAGCGCTTGCCGGGTTCATCGTGGACGGCCTGGCAGGCAATAGAGCATGTTTTACCGCGAGGGTTCGGTAGAATCGCTGTTTTTGTCCTCACCGTTAAGGAAGGCTAATGGCTCAGCCCTACAGTGCGCGCAGTCGCGCCATCGAACCTTTTCATGTCATGGCGTTGCTGGCGCGAGCCAATGAGCTGCAAGCGGCAGGCCATGATGTCATCCATCTGGAAATCGGCGAACCGGATTTCACCACCGCCGAGCCGATCATCCAGGCCGGCCAGGCCGCGCTGGCCAATGGCAAGACCCGCTATACCGCAGCCCGCGGCCTGCCGGAACTGCGCCATGCCATCAGCGGTTTCTACCAGCAACGCTACGGCCTGAGCGTGGACCCCGAGCGCATCCTGATCACCCCGGGCGGCTCCGGCGCGTTGCTGTTGGCCAGCAGCCTGCTGGTGGACCCCGGTAAACACTGGCTGTTGGCCGACCCGGGTTACCCATGTAACCGCCACTTCCTGCGCCTGGTGGAAGGCGCGGCGCAGTTGGTGCCCGTGGGTCCGGACGTGCGTTATCAATTGACCGCCGACCTGGTGGCCAAGCACTGGAACCAGGACAGCGTGGGCGCGCTGGTCGCATCGCCGGCCAACCCCACCGGCACCATCCTGACGCGGGACGAACTGGCCGGGTTGTCGAGCGCCATCAAGGCGCGTAACGGCCATTTGGTGGTGGACGAGATCTACCACGGCCTCACTTACGGCACCGAGGCGGCCAGCGTGCTGGAAGTCGACGATGATGCGTTTGTCCTGAATAGTTTTTCAAAGTATTTCGGCATGACCGGCTGGCGCCTGGGTTGGCTGGTGGCACCGCCCGATGCGGTCGGTGAGTTGGAGAAGCTCGCGCAAAACCTCTACATCAGCGCTCCCAGCATGGCGCAGTACGCGGCGTTGGCCTGCTTCACCCCGCAAACCCTGAGCATCCTGGAAGCACGTCGTGCCGAGTTCGGGCGCCGTCGCGACTTCCTGCTGCCGGCCCTGCGCGAGTTGGGCTTCGGTATTGCCGTCGAACCGGAAGGGGCGTTCTATTTGTACGCCGATATCAGCGCGTTCGGCGGTGATGCCTTCGCGTTTTGCCGTCATTTCCTTGAGACCGAACATGTGGCGTTCACCCCCGGGCTGGATTTCGGTCGTTATCAAGCCGGCCACCATGTGCGCTTTGCCTACACGCAAAACCTTGATCGGCTGCAAGAGGCGGTAGAGCGCATTGCCCGTGGGCTGCGGAGCTGGCAGGGCTGATGCGCTTTCATCCTCCCCTCGAAGAGGCGCGGCTGATTCGCCGCTACAAGCGTTTTCTCACCGATATCGAAACCGTTACCGGCGAGTTGTTGACCATTCACTGCCCCAATACCGGCTCGATGCTCAATTGCATGGTCGAGGGCGGGCAGGTCTGGTTCAGTCGCTCCACTGACCCCAAGCGCAAGTTGCCCGGCACCTGGGAAATTGCCGAGACGCCTCAAGGCCGCCTCGCGTGCGTCAATACGGCGCGTGCCAATCAACTGGTTGAGGAGGCGTTGCATGCCGGGGTCATCACCGAACTCAACGGCTTTAGCGGATTGAAGCGTGAAGTGCCTTACGGCCAGGAGAATAGCCGCATTGATTTTCGCCTGGATTACCCCGAGGGGGCGGCCTATGTCGAAGTCAAAAGTGTGACGCTGGGGTTCGATGGCACCTCGATTGCGGCGTTTCCGGACGCCGTGACCCAGCGCGGTGCCAAGCATCTACGCGAGCTGGCGCACCTGGCCCGGGATGGTGTGCGGGCGGTGCAGCTGTATTGCGTCAACCTGTCCGGGATCGAGGCCGTGCGCCCGGCCGTGGAAATCGACGCGGCCTACGCTGCTGCCCTGCGCGAGGCCAAGGCCGCGGGCGTGGAAGTGCTGGCGTATGGTGTGCGCGTCACGGCCGAGGAAATTTACGTCGAACGCCGCTTGGATGTGCTGCTCGGCGACTAGAGTTCTACCCACAGGCCCTGTCTGTCTTCGCGGCCGGGCAGGGCAGTGAGGCTTTGACCCGCGCAGGGGCCGGCGATGCATTCGCCGCTCTCGATCAGGAACAACGCGCCGTGGGTGGCGCATTGGATCAGGCTGGCGCTGGCGTCGAGGAAGTGATCGGGTTGCCATTCCAGGGGGACGCCGCGATGGGGGCAGCGATTGCGATAGAAGTAGGCGATGCCATCCCGGCGCACGGCCAGCAGTTTGTGCCCGTCGATATCAAAACCACGGCTGCTGTTGGGGGCGAGGGTGTCGGAGGGGCAGAGAAACTTCATTCCAATCCTTAAGTGCCTTGACGTTCAAATGCAAACAATTATCAAATGCAGGCTTCGCCCGTTAGCTGACTGGGCGCTCAGTACGATGCCCGGCAAGGGGCATCTGTCACATTCATGAGTGTTTCAGCAGCCCCGCCCCTGGAAGGAAACCCTGTTATGCGCTTGAGTGCCAGCGCTATCGCGCTTGTTGTCGGACTGATGCTCAACCCTGGGGCGCACGCCTCGGAACTGCCGCAACGCTGGGTGAGTGCTGGCGGCGCGTTATCGGAGTGGGTGACGGCCCTGGGCGGTGAGTCGAAGTTGGTGGGCGTCGACACCACCAGCCAGCATCCGGCTTCGCTCAAGGCATTGCCGAGCGTCGGTTATCAGCGGCAGTTGTCGGCCGAGGGCATTTTCAGTCTGCGCCCGCAGGTCCTGGTGGGCACCGAGGAAATGGGGCCGCCGCCGGTGCTGGCGCAGATTCGCAACGCCGGGGTGCAGGTGGAAATGTTCTCGGCGCAGCCGGATTTGCCGACGTTGAAAGGCAACCTCGAACACCTGGGGAGGTTGTTGGGCAGTGAGGCCAAGGCCCATGCATTGTTTACCGCGTATGAACAGGCGCTTGACCGGCAGAAACGTTGGGTTGCCACGGCCCAGGCCACACACAAGGCCCCGGGGGTGTTGATGCTGCTCGGCAATGCCGGCGGCAAGCCGCTGATCGCTGGCAAAGACACGGCGGCTGACTGGATGCTGCGGCAGGCGGGCGGGCGCAACCTGGCGACCCACAGCGGTTATAAGCCGTTTTCCATGGAGTCGTTGGCCGGGTTGAGCCCCGAGGTGCTGGTGTTTGCCGACCGTGCGCTGAGCGGCGAGGCGGCGCGTGCGGCCTTGTTCAAGGAGAACCCGATCCTGGCGTCCACGCCGGCGGCTAAACAGGCACGGGTGTTTGAGGTGGACCCGACGCTGCTGGTCGGCGGGCTCGGGCCGCGTCTGCCGCAAAGCCTGGTGCAGTTGTCGGCCGGCTTCTATCCGTCCCAGGCCACGTCTGCCCCATGAGTACGCTGGTGAAACCCCGAACGCTGTTTATCGGCCTGACGCTGTTGTGTGTGCTGGCGATCTGGCTTTCATTGGCGCTGGGGCCGGTCAGCCTGCCGTTGCTGGATACGCTCAGGGCGGCCTTGCGCCTGATGGGCGTGCCGATCGAGGCCAGTGGCCTGGAGCAGGCGGAGCTGATTCTCGGGCAGATCCGTTTGCCGCGGACCTTGCTGGGGCTGGCGGTGGGCGGTGTATTGGCCTTGTCGGGCGTAGCGATGCAGGGGTTGTTTCGCAACCCGTTGGCCGATCCGGGGTTGGTCGGGGTATCCAGCGGCGCGGCACTCGGTGCGGCCTTCGCCATTGTCGGCGGCTCGTTTCTGGGTGGGTTGCCGGAGGTGTTCGGCCCGTATCTGTTGTCGTTGTGCGCGTTTCTCGGTGGGTTGGGGGTGACGGCGCTGGTCTACCGGCTGGGGCGGCGCAACGGCCAGACCCATGTCGCGACCATGCTGCTCGCCGGTATCGCCCTCACGGCGCTCGCCAGCTCGGCGGTGGGCTTGTTTACCTACCTGGCCGATGACGCCACCCTGCGCACACTGACTTTCTGGAACCTGGGCAGCCTCAATGGCGCCAGCTATTCGCGCCTGTGGCCGTTGCTGCTGGTGAGCGCTGGCGTGGCGCTGTGGCTGCCGCGGCGGGCGAAGGCATTGAATGCACTGTTGCTCGGCGAATCCGAGGCCGCTCATCTCGGGGTCGATGTCGAGCGGCTCAAGCGCGAATTGGTGTTCTGCACCGCATTGGGCGTGGGCGCGGCGGTGGCGGCAGCGGGGATGATCGGCTTCGTCGGCCTGGTGGTGCCGCACCTGGTGCGATTGTTGGCCGGGCCGGATCATCGCGTGCTGTTACCCGCCTCGGTGCTGGCGGGGGCGAGCTTGTTGCTGTTGGCAGATCTGGTCGCGCGCCTGGCCTTGGCGCCGGCGGAGTTGCCGATCGGTATCGTCACCGCGTTGATTGGTGCGCCATTTTTTCTTTACCTGTTGTTGCGAGGGCGCGCCTGATGCTGCGAGTGGAAGGGCTGAGGATTCGTCGCGGTCGCAAAACCGTACTGGCGGATGTCACGTTGGACCTGTTGCCCGGCCAGGTGCTTGGCGTACTGGGCCCGAATGGCGCGGGCAAGAGCACGTTGCTGGGCGCGTTGTGCGGGGAACTGCACCCGGATCAAGGCCAGGTGTGGCTGGATCAGCACGAACTGAAAGACTGGAGCGGGTCGCAACGCGCGCAACGCCTGGCCGTGTTGCCGCAGGCTTCAACCCTGGATTTCGCCTTTCGTGTCGAAGAGGTGGTCGGCATGGGCCGCTTGCCCCATCAGACCGGGCGCGTGCGGGATGACGAGATTATCGATGCCGCGTTGCAGGCCGCGGATGTCGGGCACTTGAGCGGTCGCAGTTACCTGGCCTTGTCGGGCGGCGAGCGGCAGCGCGTTCACCTGGCGCGGGTGCTGGCGCAGTTATGGCCCGGGCAGGCGGGGCAGACATTGCTGCTGGATGAGCCGACCTCGATGCTTGACCCTTTGCATCAACACACGACCTTGCAGGCGATACGCCGCTTTGCTGACCGTGGCGCAGCAGTGCTGGTGATTCTGCATGACCTGAACCTGGCGGCGCGTTACTGCGACCGGATTCTGTTGCTCGACGCAGGCCGCCCCCATGCGCTGGATACCCCGGCACAGGTTCTGCGGCCTGAGCCGCTCAAAGCGGTCTTCGGGCTGGATGTGCTGGTGCAGCCGCATCCGGAGCGCGGGCATCCGCTGATCATTGCGCGCTGAGGCTTTTTACCGGCAAAAAAAGACCCGGCAAGAGCCGGGTCAAATAACCGTGATTAGCCTGATGAGGAGATAATCTGAGAGTCCGAACCAATGGTCTTTCAGTTATCGGCTGATCTCGCGACCAGTTGTGATAATCATAACGATTCTCATTTGAGAGTCAAGATTTGTTTTCACAGGCCCTTGTCTGGAATCTTTGTCAGCGGCGGGTGGGGTCGTCGATCTAATTCTTCTGGCGCGCCGAGATAGCATCCAATTGGCGGTTCAGCGCCTCCTTGCGTTCGGCAGGAATGTCGTTCCAATGCACATCCATCAATGCCCCTTCGATTGCATACAGCAAGACTTTCGAGGCACGGAAGCCACGCGTGCGAACGGCTCGATAAGCATCGACCGCGCCCAGGCGCCGCAGGTCTGACGCACTGTGGATGCCCGCCGCATGCAGCCATTGCGCCGAGGTCTTGCCAAGGTTTCTCAGGTGTTGCAGCTCATCGTTCATCGAGCCTCCTTGCGACGGCCGAATGGTGCGGTGGGTGTCGTGACCAGGCAAGCCTGAAAAGGAGTGTAGCGCTCAGTAGGAAAAGCGTAGTTCTTTGGTCAGGAATGGCGCAAAAGCTTATAAGGATGGCGTCGACGTTTTATTGCGGGCAGGCGCGAAGTCCCCGGTCCGTATTGCACGAGACCGGGGGCTTGGGAGGGCGTGTTACTTGGTGCGGTAGCGCAGGCGCGTGCCGAAATTGACCGACATGAGGATCTCGTCGGCCGTCAGTTCCGGCGGGAAGTAGGTGCCCGATATCTGCGCATGGGCCAGGCTCGCGCCTTCCAGTGAGCAGTCGCGCAAGTCCAGCCCGCGCAAATCGGCGGAACGGAAGTACGCATCGGTGAAGTCCACGCCGCTGGCGTTCAGATCGCGCAGATCCAGCCCGCGGAAGTCGCCACCGCGCATGTCGATGGCGCCGTCTTTGGGGCGTTCCTGGTTGAAACCGCGGATATCGTCTTTATGCAGAAGCGAATAGAGCGGGGTATCAAGAAGCTTGGGCTGACTCATGATAGCGACACCTGTTGGATTTATGGCGCCATTATAGTGCCACTATTGCTTGGCCGCTCGCCTAAGGTGACGACGCGACCAAGAAGTTTTTCTTACAGACCAGGCATGCGCTGGCGAATTTGCTCGACCAGTGCATCGAGGGTTCCGCTTTGATTGGTCTCGACGCGCTTGCTCAGCAGCAGCTCTTCGGCTGTCAGTGGTTCGCGTTGGGCCTGCTGCTCTTCAATGATCGTCAATGTAGCGTCAGACGGATCGTTCTTGTCTGCCTGACGTTGTGCCAGCCAACTGGTGATAACGGCCTGCGGCGCATTGCAGTCCAGGATCAGGAACGGCGCGCCCGTCGCTTCGGCGACTTTGGCGGCGGCATCGCGTTGTGCGCGTTTCAGGAAGGTCGCATCCAGTACCACCGGGAACCCGGCGCGCAGCACGGTCTCGGCGATCTCGTTCAGGCGGGCGTAGGTTTTCGCGCTGGCGTCGGCAGCATAGATGCCGGCCTGGGGCGTGTTTTCCACCTGTTGTTCACCAAACAGGCGCTTGCGCTCCACGTCCGAACGCAGGCGAACGGCGCCCAAGGCTTCCACCAGGCGCATGGCCACGTGGCTTTTGCCTACCGCGGAAACGCCGTGGGTAATCGCCAGGAAGCGCGACGGAATAACGCTGTAGCTCTCCGCCAGGTTGGCGTAGTTGCGGTACTGGCGCAGGGTGGTGGCGCGCTGCACCGGGCTCGCTTCGCTGGGCATGCTGAACAGCGCGACTTTGGCCCTGACCAGTGCGCGGTAGGCTTTATAGAAGTTCAGCACTTCCAGGCCCTGGTAGTCGCCGGTCAGTTCGAGGTACTGGCTGATGAAACGGCGTGCCAGGGATTTGAGACCGCGGTCTTCCAGGTCCATGGCCAGGAAGCCGGTGTCGGCGTATACGTCGGTGAAGCGAAACGGTTCGTTGAACTCGATGCAGTCGAAGATCACCACGTGGCCATCGATCAAGGTGGCATTGCCCAGGTGGATATCGCCGTGGCACTCGCGGGTGAAACCATCGCGCTTGCGCTGTGCCAGTAGCGGCTTGAGGCGTTCGAAGCTGCTTTCGGCCCAGGCTTGCAGGGCTTCGAGTTGCAGCAGGTCGGCTTTGTCGCTGAGGAACGGGCGGATCTGATCGAAGTTCTGGCGTACCGGTGCCATCACTTCGTCCGGGGTGCCGGCCGGGTGCTCTTGCGGCACTTTCGGTGCGGTGAGGTGGAAGTGCGCGATCTGTTTGGCCATCTCGTCGATGTGCGCGCTGGTCAGCTCACCGTTGGCTTGCAAGGTGCTGAGCAACTGGCTTTGCGGGAATTGGCGCATTTTCAGCGCGTATTCGATAACTGGGCCGTCACCGCCCAATTGCGGCGCTTCGGCCGTGCCGGTGATCGGCAACACTTCAAGATACAAATCTTTGGTCAGGCGCTGGTTCAGGCGCAGCTCTTCGTTGCAGAAATGCCCGCGATCTTCCAGTTTGGTGAAGTCCAGGAAGCCGAAGTTCACCGGTTTCTTCAGTTTATAAGCGTAAGGGCCGGTCAGTATGACCCAGGAAATATGGGTCTCGATGACTTGGAACGCTTCAACCGGATGGGGGTATAAAGCCGGGTTCTGCAGGGCGGCAATCAGGGGCTGGCTCACGGGCGATCCTTCAAAGTCAGGGGAAATCATGGCGGGCATTATGGCTGCTGACGCCTGCTGTGCAAACCGCTGTCCGGCTCATGTTGATCATCGATAAAGTGCGTATAATCCGCCGCCATGACTCGAACCCGATCTCCCCGTTCCCGTAAAAAACCTCCTTCCCGCGGCCTGCGCCCGTGGCTGGGCTGGGCGCTCAAGCTCAGCCTGGTGGGTCTTGTGGTGCTCGCCGGCTTTGCGGTGTACCTCGATGCCGTGGTCCAGGAAAAATTCTCCGGCAAGCGCTGGACCATTCCGGCCAAGGTGTACGCCCGTCCGCTGGAGCTGTTCACCGGTCAGAAGCTGAGCAAGGATGACTTCCTCACCGAACTCGACGCCTTGGGCTACCGCCGCGAACCTGTGAGCAACGGCCCCGGCGCTGCGGCCGTCAGCGGCAATACCGTGGACTTGAACACCCGCGGCTTCCAGTTCTATGAAGGCCTGGAAAAACCCCAGCCGGTACGCGTGCGCTTCTCCGGCGACTACGTGGCCGAGCTGTCGTCGCTGAATGGCTCGAAGCTGCCCGTGGTGCGCCTGGAACCGTTGATGATCGGCGGGATTTACCCGAAGAACCTGGAAGATCGCATCCTGATCAAGCTCGATCAGGTGCCGCCGTACCTGCTTGAAACCCTGGTTGCCGTGGAAGACCGCGATTTCTACAGCCACTGGGGCGTGTCGCCGAAGTCCATTGCCCGTGCGATCTGGGTCAACACCTCCGGCGGCAAAATGACCCAGGGCGGCAGTACGCTGACCCAGCAATTGGTGAAGAACTTCTACCTCACCAACGAGCGCAGCCTGACCCGTAAACTCACCGAAGCCATGATGGCGATGCTGCTGGAGCTGCATTACAGCAAGCAGGAAATCCTTGAGGCCTACCTCAACGAGGTGTTCGTCGGCCAGGACGGCCAGCGCGCGGTCCACGGTTTCGGGCTGGCCAGCCAGTTCTTCTTCGGCCAGCCGCTGTCCGAGCTGAAGTTGCATCAGGTCGCGTTGCTGGTGGGCATGGTCAAGGGGCCGTCCTACTACAACCCGCGGCGCAATCCTGAACGCGCGCTTGAGCGGCGTAACCTGGTGCTCGACGTGCTGGAGCAGCAGGGCGTGGCCACGGCGGAACAGGTTGCTGCGGCGAAGAAAATGCCACTGGGCGTGACCACCCGCGGCAAGCTGGCGGACAGCTCCTTCCCGGGCTTTATCGACCTGGTCAAACGCCAGTTGCGTGAAGACTACCGCGACGAAGACTTGACCGAGGAAGGCCTGCGCATCTTCACCAGTTTCGACCCGATCCTGCAGATGAAAGCCGAAGCGTCGGTCAACGACACCTTCAAGCGTCTGGCGGGGCGTAAAGGCTCCGCCGAAGTCGAAGCAGCCATGGTGGTGACCAACCCGGAAACCGGTGAAGTCCAGGCCATGATCGGCAGCCGCCAGGCCAGTTTCGCCGGTTTCAACCGTGCGCTGGACGCGGTGCGGCCGATCGGCTCGCTGGTCAAGCCGGCGGTGTACCTGACGGCGTTGGAAAAACCGAGCAAATACACCCTGACCAGTTGGCTGTCAGACGACCCGCTGTCGGTCAAAGGTGCTGACGGCCAGGTCTGGACCCCGCAGAACTTCGATCGTCGTTCTCACGGTACGGTGTTCCTGTACCAGGGGCTGGCGCATTCCTACAACATCTCGACCTCGCGCCTGGGGCTCGAAGTGGGCGTGCCGAACGTCCTCAAGACCCTCGCGCGCCTGGGCATCACCCGCGAATTCCCGGCCTTCCCATCGATGCTTCTGGGCGCCGGTGCCATGACGCCGATGGAAGTGGCGACCATGTACCAGACCCTCGCCAACGGTGGTTTCAACACGCCGATGCGCGGCATTCGCAGCGTGCTGACGGCCGAAGGCGAGCCGCTCAAGCGCTATCCGTTCCAGATTCAGCAGCGTTTCGACGCGGGTTCCATCTACCTGATCCAGAACGCCATGCAGCGTGTGATGCGCGAAGGTACCGGTAGCTCGGTGTACAAGGTCCTGCCTTCCAACCTGACACTGGCGGGCAAGACCGGTACCAGTAACGATTCGCGTGACAGTTGGTTCGCCGGCTTCGGTCAGGATGTGCTGGCTGTGGTCTGGCTGGGGCGTGATGACAACGGCAAGACGCCGTTCACCGGCGCGACCGGTGCGTTGCAGGTCTGGACCAGTTTCATGCGCAAGGCCGATCCGTTGCCGCTGAGCATGCCGCAGCCGGACAACATCGTGCAGGCCTGGATTGATCCGCACACCGGCCAGGGCTCCGATGCCAACTGTCCGGGCGCGGTGCAGATGCCGTATATTCGCGGCAGCGAACCACCTCCCGGTGCCGCGTGCGGTGGCAGTGCCCCTGCAAGCGCGGAATCGGTGATGGATTGGGTCAAGGGCTGGATGAATTAAGCAAAGAGGGTTTCAAGTGAACAAGTGGTGGATTCCAGCTATTACAGCTCTGGCTTTGCTCGGCGGTTGCTCCAGCGTTCAGCGCGGCTCCATTCCCGTGGTGGACTCGAGCACAACCGTCTCCAATAACGATCGGATCTCGGCCAATGGCGGTTTCCGTCAGACCGTGACCAAGCGTCCTGCCCAGGCCGCGACCCGCGCCGTGCCGCAGGATTCGGGTGTGGTGGTGATGGTGCCGGGCGCCGGTGCCGCGACATCGGCGCCGATCAGCGCCGAGCCGTGGACGCCAGGGCCCAGCACGTCGGGGCCGATTGACGCCACGCCGGTCCAGGCAGCGCCGATCAACCAGAACACCTACACCATGCCGTCGACGCCAAGCGGCATTCCGTCGTCCTCCAGCGCGGGCGGCCTGTCGGCTGACGAGCAACTGGACGGCCCGGTACTGGCCTTGCTCACCACTGCCCAGCAACAGCAGGCCGGTGGCGACTTGAACGGTGCTTCGTCGAGCCTCGAGCGCGCCCAGCGCGTTGCGCCGCGTGAACCGCAGGTGCTGTATCGCCTGGCCCAGGTGCGGATGGCCCAGGGCGATGCGCCGCAAGCCGAACAGTTTGCCCGTCGTGGCCTGACCCTGGCCAGCGGCCGTCCTGACCTGCAGGCCAGCCTGTGGGCCTTGATCGGTGATGCGCGTGCCGCACAAGGCGACGCTGTCGGTGCCGCCCAGGCTCGGCAGAAAGCCAAGGTCAGCCTCTGATGGATGTGCGTTTTCCAGCGATTGCCGAACAGTTGTTGCTGATTGAGCGCGAATTGCGCCTGCAGGGCTGGTGGGACGAGGTGTCCCCCAGCGCCGAGGCGCTCAGCAGCGTCGAGCCCTTTTCGGTCGACACCCTGGACTTCCACCAGTGGCTGCAGTGGATCTTCCTGGTGCGAATGAAGCAGATCCTCGAACAGAACCTGCCGTTGCCAAATGCTTCCGGGATCATGGAGATGGCCGAGATGGTCTACACCGACCGGCCGCTGGAAAGCCAGGGTTTGCGCAATGCGCTGAAAAAGTTCGACCAATTGATCGTCGACGCTCGTTAATTGCCTGGCTGCCGGTTTTTCCGGCAGTCTTGCGCACATTTCTACCGCTTGACGACATTCAGGCGAGTTTTATCCCTCCTCAAAGCCCTTTCTTCTACGTTCTCATGCGCTTAGTTGGAAAAAAGCGCAATTATTGCTTGACTTGAAGGGCCTGAAACAGAAGAATCCAAAGTCCGCTGTATCGGGACTGCCAGAAGCAGGCCCGCTCAGCAGATCATGAGGCGCACATCCGCGCCGACCTGTTACACCCGCAACGCGTTACCTCGCGCTGGGTGGGAAGAGCCCGCAACACTTGGGACGATCCCAATACTTGCTCAGTCAGTGCTGACGTAGTCGGCGACCACCGTCGCTCATGCTCTGTTGAGAAGTAAACCTATTAAGACCCGTCGGTTTTTAACGGACGGTATTCTGGCGTTTTAGAGGTGAACAACGTGGAGCTTTTATCTGGCGGTGAGATGCTCGTCCGCTTTTTGCGTGACGAAGGCGTTGACTATATCTACGGGTACCCTGGTGGTGCTCTGCTGCACGTCTATGACGCACTGTTCAAGGAACCGGCTGTTACCCACATCCTGGTTCGCCACGAACAGGCTGCAACCCATATGGCTGACGGTTATGCCCGTGCCACCGGTAAAGCCGGCGTGGTACTGGTAACGTCCGGTCCAGGCGCAACCAATGCCATTACCGGCATCGCGACTGCTTATATGGACTCCATCCCGATGGTGATCATTTCCGGCCAGGTCGCTAGCACCATGGTCGGTACCGATGCATTCCAGGAAACCGACATGATCGGTATCTCCCGGCCGATCGTGAAACACAGTTTCATGATCAAGCATGCCTCGGAAATCCCGGAAATCATGAAAAAGGCGTTCTACCTCGCACAGTCCGGTCGCCCGGGCCCTGTAGTGGTCGATATCCCGAAAGACATGACCAACCCGGCCGAGAAATTCGAATACGTCTTCCCGAAGAAAGCCAAGCTGCGTTCCTACAGCCCGGCCGTTCGTGGGCACTCGGGGCAGATCCGCAAGGCGGCAGAAATGCTCCTGGCGGCCAAGCGCCCGGTGCTGTACTCGGGCGGCGGCGTGATTCTGGGCGGCGGTTCCGCACCGTTGACCGAACTGGCCAAGCTGCTCAACCTGCCGGTGACCAACACCCTGATGGGCCTCGGCGCATTCCCGGGTACGGACCGTCAGTTCGTCGGCATGCTCGGCATGCACGGCAGCTACACCGCCAACCTGACCATGCACCACGCCGATGTGATCCTGGCCGTGGGCGCGCGGTTCGATGACCGGGTGATCAACGGCGCGAGCAAGTTCTGCCCGAATGCCAAGATCATTCATATCGACATCGACCCGGCGTCCATCTCCAAGACCATCAAGGCCGACGTGCCGATTGTAGGTCCGGTGGAAAGCGTGTTGACCGAAATGGTCGCAGCGCTGAAGGAAATCGGCGAGACGCCGAACAAAGAAGCTGTCGCCAGCTGGTGGAAGCAGATCGACGAATGGCGCGGTGACCGCGGTCTGTTCCCTTATGACAAGGGCGACGGCAGCATCATCAAGCCACAAACCGTGATCGAGACCCTGTGCGAAGTGACCAAGGGCGATGCCTTTGTGACCTCCGACGTGGGCCAGCACCAGATGTTCGCCGCGCAGTACTACAAGTTCGACAAGCCTAACCGCTGGATCAACTCCGGTGGCCTGGGCACGATGGGCTTTGGTTTCCCTGCGGCCATGGGTGTCAAACTGAGCTTCCCGGACAGCGACGTTGCATGCGTCACCGGCGAAGGCAGCATCCAGATGAACATCCAGGAGCTGTCGACATGCCTGCAGTACGGCCTTCCGGTGAAGATCGTGTGCCTGAACAACGGCGTGTTGGGCATGGTTCGTCAATGGCAGGACATGAGCTACGGTAGTCGTCACTCCCATTCCTACATGGAATCGCTGCCCGACTTCGTCAAATTGGTCGAGGCTTACGGCCACGTCGGTATTCGCATCAACGATCTGAAAGATCTGAAGCCGAAGATGGAAGAAGCGTTCGCTATGAAGGATCGCCTGGTGTTCATCGATATTCAGGTGGATACCAGCGAGCACGTCTATCCGATGCAGATCAAAGACGGCTCTATGCGTGACATGTGGCTGAACAAGACGGAGCGTACCTAATCATGCGGCACATAATCTCCCTGCTTCTGGAGAACGAACCCGGCGCTCTGTCTCGTGTTGTCGGCTTGTTTTCGCAACGCAACTACAACATCGAAAGCCTGACCGTGGCACCGACCGAAGACCCGACCCTGTCGCGCCTGACGTTGACCACCGTGGGCCACGATGAGGTGATCGAGCAGATCACCAAAAACCTCAACAAGCTGATCGAAGTGGTCAAGCTGGTCGACCTGTCGGAAAGTGCCCACATCGAGCGCGAGCTGATGCTGGTTAAAGTCAAGGCCACGGGCGCCCAACGTGCCGAGATCAAGCGTACTACCGACATTTATCGCGGGCAGATCGTCGATGTGAGCGCCAGCGTTTATACCGTGCAATTGACCGGTACAAGCGACAAGCTGGACAGCTTCATCCAGTCGATCGGGACGGCCTCGATTCTGGAAACTGTACGCAGTGGTGTCACCGGGATTGCCCGTGGCGACAAAGTACTCAGCATCTAACCCAAATTAGTGAATGGCCTTAAGGCCTGGATATATAGAGGAACCTCATGAAAGTTTATTACGATAAAGATTGTGACCTGTCGATCATCCAGGGCAAGAAAGTCGCCATCATCGGCTACGGTTCCCAGGGCCACGCGCAAGCTTGCAACCTGAAAGATTCCGGCGTTGACGTGACTGTTGGCCTGCGCAAAGGCTCGGCCACTGTTGCCAAGGCTGAAGCCCACGGCCTGAAAGTGACTGACGTTGCTTCCGCCGTTGCCGCTGCCGACCTGGTCATGATCCTGACCCCGGATGAGTTCCAGTCCGCGCTGTACAAGAACGAAATCGAGCCGAACATCAAGAAGGGCGCCACCCTGGCCTTCTCCCACGGCTTCGCGATCCACTACAACCAAGTCGTGCCACGCGCTGACCTCGACGTGATCATGATCGCGCCGAAAGCCCCGGGCCACACCGTGCGTTCCGAGTTCGTCAAAGGCGGCGGTATCCCTGACCTGATCGCGATCTACCAGGACGCGTCGGGCAACGCCAAGAACGTTGCACTGTCCTACGCTGCCGGCGTTGGTGGCGGTCGTACCGGCATCATCGAAACCACTTTCAAGGACGAGACTGAAACCGACCTGTTCGGCGAACAAGCCGTTCTGTGCGGCGGTACCGTTGAACTGGTCAAAGCCGGTTTCGAAACCCTGGTTGAAGCCGGCTACGCGCCGGAAATGGCCTACTTCGAATGCCTGCACGAACTGAAGCTGATCGTGGACCTCATGTACGAAGGCGGTATCGCCAACATGAACTACTCGATCTCCAACAACGCCGAATACGGCGAGTACGTGACTGGCCCGGAAGTGATCAACGCCGAGTCCCGTCAGGCCATGCGCAACGCTCTGAAACGCATTCAGGACGGCGAATACGCCAAAATGTTCATCAGCGAAGGCGCTACCGGCTACCCTTCGATGACCGCCAAGCGTCGTAACAACGCCGCTCACGGTATCGAAATCATCGGCGAGCAACTGCGCTCCATGATGCCGTGGATCGGTGCCAACAAGATCGTCGACAAAGCCAAAAACTAAGTCGGATGCATCTAGAAAAAACGCGGCTTAGGCCGCGTTTTTTCGTTTGGGTGGCTGGTTCTGGTATAAAGCTGCATCGTTTGCGGGCGAACACTCGCCGCAAGTATCTGTCGAATTTTTTCACACCGTTGCAAGGTAAAGTCCATGAGCGAACGTCCCGAAGAGCCAAACCAGGCTTCTGACGCCGATAGCCTGCTACCGATCGATGAACATGTTGAAGAAGGGCATGACGCGGAAGGCCGCAAGGTCCGGCATCGTGGCATCTATCTCCTGCCCAATCTGTTCACTACGGCGAACCTGTTTGCCGGGTTCTACTCCATCATCAACTCCATGAGCGCCCAGAGTGCGCTGGCGGCGGGTGATGCGGTGAGTGCCAGCAAGTACTTCGGTTTTGCGGCGATCGCCATCTTCGTCGCCATGGTGCTCGACGGTCTCGATGGGCGCGTGGCGCGCATGACCAATACCCAAAGCGCCTTCGGTGCCGAGTATGACTCGCTGTCGGACATGGTTGCCTTTGGTGTCGCGCCTGCGTTGCTGGCGTTTGCCTGGGCCCTGGGTGACATGGGCAAGGTCGGCTGGATGGTGGCCTTCATCTATGTCGCGGGCGCCGCGCTGCGCCTGGCGCGCTTCAACACCCAGGTGGGGACCGCCGACAAGCGTTACTTCATCGGCCTGGCCAGCCCGGCTGCTGCGGGCGTGGTGGCGGGGATCGTCTGGGCGTTCAGTGACTACGGCATCCAGGGGTCGAAGATGTCGTTCCTGGTGGCCTTGATGGTTGCGGCCGCCGGCATGCTGATGGTCAGTAACATCAAGTACAACAGCTTCAAGGAACTCGACCTCAAGGGGCGCGTGCCTTTCGTGGCCATCCTTGCGGTGGTGCTGGTGTTCGCCGTGGTCTTCAGTGATCCGCCGCGTATTCTGCTGCTGGTGTTCCTGGTGTATGCCGCTTCCGGGCCGGTTCAGTATCTGCTGCAACTGCGTCGGGACAAAACATTGCCTTAATGTAATTTCCCCCATACTCCGCAGTCTATTGGTGCATCAGTTCTCCAATGCTGCGGAGTTGCCATGTTAATCAAATTGCCCAAAGCGTCCGATTGTCATGAATCGGACGTCACCCCTGAATCCTTCTACCTGTCTCGCCGTAGCTTGCTCGGTGGTGCGCTGGCCGGTGTTGCCGCCAGCAGCTTGCCGCGCTGGGCCAGCGCTGACGATGCCGCGCGCTATGCGGATGTCGAACCAGGCAAGGCGCCAGGCTGGTTTGCCGAAAAACTGCCGGGTACGAAATGGCAGGCGGTAACCGTCAAGGACGAAGCCATCACCCCGTTCAAGGACGCGACCCACTACAACAACTTCTATGAGTTCGGCACGGACAAGGGCGATCCAGCGGCGAATGCAGGTTCGCTCAAGACCGAGCCCTGGAGTGTGGTGATCGATGGCGAGGTCGCAAAGCCGGGGCGTTACGCCCTGGAAGACTTCATGAAGCCGTATCAATTGGAAGAGCGAATCTACCGTCTGCGCTGTGTGGAGGCGTGGTCGATGGTCATTCCGTGGATGGGTTTTCCCATTTCGGCGTTGCTCAAGCAGGTTGAGCCGACTTCCAAAGCCAAGTACATCCGCTTCGAAACCCTCCAGGACCCCAAAAGCATGCCGGGCCAGCGCTCGAGTTTCGGCTTGATCGATTGGCCCTATGTAGAAGGGCTGCGTCTGGATGAGGCGATGAATCCCCTGGCGATTCTGGCGGTGGGGATGTATGGGCGCGAGTTGCCTAACCAGAATGGCGCGCCGTTGCGTTTGGTGGTGCCATGGAAGTATGGCTTCAAGAGCGTGAAGTCCATCGTGCGTATCAGCTTGGTGAGCGAGCAGCCGAAAACCACTTGGCAAAGTATTGCGGCGAATGAGTACGGGTTTTATGCGAACGTGAACCCGACGGTCGACCACCCTCGTTGGACCCAGGCGCGTGAACGGCGCTTGCCGAGTGGCCTGTTCAGCCCGAATGTGCGCGAGACGCAGATGTTCAACGGTTACTCGGATGAGGTGGCGGCGCTCTATACCGGCCTCGACCTGCGGAAGAACTACTGATGCGTTTCCCGATCTGGCGCATCGGCGTGTTTATCGCCACCGCGGTATGGCCGTTGCTCTGGCTGTACGAAGCGTGGCGTTCTGCCTTGGGGCCGGACCCAGGCAAGGTGCTGGTTGACCGGCTGGGCTTGGGCACGTTGATCCTGCTGTTGATTACCCTGGCGATGACACCGTTGCAGAAGTTGAGCGGTTGGGCAGGGTGGATCGCGGTGCGGCGTCAGTTGGGGTTGTGGTGCTTTGCTTATGTGGTGCTGCACCTGGCGGCATATTGTGTGTTTGTCCTGGGGCTGGATTGGTCGCAGCTGGGGGTGGAATTGAGTAAGCGCCCCTACATTATTGTGGGGGGCCTGGGTTTCCTGTCTTTGTTGGTGCTGGCGCTGACGTCGAATCGCTACAGTCAGCGTCGGTTGGGCAGCCGTTGGAAGAAGTTGCATCGCCTGGTGTATGGCGTGCTTGGGCTTGGCTTGTTGCATATGTTGTGGATCGTGCGGGCGGATCTGAAGGAGTGGGCTATCTATGCTTCTATAGGTGCGCTGCTTCTTGTCCTGCGGATACCGCCGGTGATGCGGCGAATTCCGCGCCTTATTGCGAAAAAAGCACCTTCTGCAACAAAAGCGTAATTAACCCTTGACGGCAAATCCTGGACGTCTATAATTCGCCCCACTTCCGGCGCAGTCGAAACGGAAAACTCCTTGGTAAACAAAGAGTTATGCAAGATTCGACAGCGGCCTGCTTCAGTTCATCGAGGCCTGGAAGGAGTTGGTAGAGCAGGGTTGTTTGGCTCTATTAACGTTTCGATCTTCTCGGTCGAAAGCGGAGAAAAAGAGGTGTTGACAGCAGCGTGTAACGCTGTAGAATTCGCCTCCCGCTAACGAGAGATCGGAAGCGCAAGTGGTTGAAGTTACAAAGGAAACTTTGAAAACTTCTGAAAATAATCACTTGACAGCAAATGAGGCTGCTGTAGAATGCGCGCCTCGGTTGAGACGAAAGATCTTAACCAACCGCTCTTTAACAACTGAATCAAGCAATTCGTGTGGGTGCTTGTGGAGTCAGACTGATAGTCAGCAAGATTATCAGCATCACAAGTTACTCCGCGAGA
>NZ_VJWO01000029.1:0-79952 GCF_014889455.1 Pseudomonas sp. K8 | reverse complement strand
GAGTAGTTTTCGATGCCACCGAACGCGAAGGGATTCGCGACCGCTTACCGCTGATCTCAGGCCGATGAATATCTCAATGTGGGAGGGGGCTTGCCCCCGATAGCAGTGGGTCAGTTGGCAAATTCTGCGACTGACACTGCGCTATCGGGGGCAAGCCCCCTCCCACAGGTTTTTGCAGGGTTCTGAAATTACAGCGGCATCGTGTAGTGCAACGAGTAGTTTTCGATGCCACCGAACGCGAAGGGATTCGCGACCGCTTACCGCTGATCTCAGGCCGATGAATATCTCAATGTGGGAGGGGGTTTGCCCCCTCCCACAGGGTTTTGCAGGGTTCTGAAGTTACAGCGGCATCGTGTAGTGCAACGAGTAGTTTTCGATGCCGTCGTTATGGTCGCTGAGCCCGGCGTTGGAGTAGTGCATGGAACGAATGCCCACTTCATGCCCGCCGTTAAAGCGCAAACCGAAGCCCAGGCGGTCTTCGAACTGGAAGGCCTGGCCGAGGTTGTTGTCTTCCAACCGCGTGCGGGAGAATGCCGCCACCCCGATCCCGGCCTCGATGTAAGGCTTTACCGATTCCCCGGCGAACTCATACACAAATACCGGGGAGAACGACAGGCTGCTCGCGCCTGCACGGTGATCACCTTCCCAATAGGTGTATGCACCACTCCAATAGCCAGTCAGGCGACCGACGTCGCTCTGCATCCAGCTCTTATCCCAATCCGACGTCAGCCCCAATCGATAGGTGAGCGTCGAATCACCGGTGGTCCCCAGGCCAAACTCAAGGCCGGCGGCCTGCGCCGAAAAAGAGTGTCCCACCACAACGGCCGCAATCGCGGCCAAACAGAACAAGCGCTTCATAAGAAACATCCTTTCCGAACGAAGTTATAGGTTTTTACACAGGGAAATCTCGCTTATAGAAGCCGACTTACTGCCAGAAATTCAGCGTCTAACGGCGAATTTTGACGAAATTTTCACGAGCCGAAGCTTCTCACAACTCCGGGATGTTTCCATAGTGTCGGTAGGATATTTCTTAGATGACACACATCGCCGCTGGTCCAGAACTGGGCAGGGCCTGGAGTGCCGGCGGCCAGCAGATCGCGTTCGCCGAGCAGTCGCTTGAGCTGGCGGGCCACGGCAGCGCCGGTGTCGATCAGGCTGATGCCGGGGGGCAGCATCTGCGCCAGGAGCGGCTTGAGGAAGGGGTAGTGGGTGCAACCGAGGATGATGGTGTCGCAGCCGGCGCTGAGCAACGGTTCGACGTAGCTTTGCAACAACTGGCGCAGGGCCGGGCTGCCCAGGTCGCCGGTTTCAATCAGTTCCACCAGGCCTGGGCACGGCCGGGTGATCACCCGCACATCGGTGGCGAAACGGTCGAGCAACGCGGCGAACTTGGCGCTTTGCAGGGTGCCGGTGGTGGCGAGTACGCCGACCACGCCACTGCGGGTCGCAGCGGTAGCGGGTTTGACGGCGGGTTCCATCCCCACCAGCGGCCAGTCGGGGTAGCTCTTGCGCAAGTCGGCCACGGCAGCAACGGTCGCCGTGTTGCAGGCAATCACCAAGGCTTTGGCGCCGCGCTCGCGGAAAAACTCTGCAACCCGGTGTAAACGCTCGCAAATAAAGGCCGGCGTTTTCTCGCCGTAGGGGATGTACCCGCAATCGGCGACGTACAGCAGCGACTCATGGGGCAACAGTTGCTGGATTTCCTCGAGCACCGTCAACCCGCCGATACCGGAGTCGAACACACCGATCGGTGCATCCTTAACCATGCTGCGTCCCACACACACTGCAACCGGGATCGCGCTTGACGCGCAACTCACGGAAACGCGTGGTCAAGGCATCAATCAGCAACAAGCGTCCGACCAGGGGCTCACCGAAACCGGCGAGCAACTTCAATGCTTCCAGGGCCTGCAGGCTGCCGACCAGACCGACCAGCGGGCCGACCACGCCGGCTTCGCTGCAGGTCAGTTCGGTGTCGCTGCCGTGCCCGTATAAACAGTGGTAGCACGGGCTGTCGGCGCGCCGCGGGTCAAATACCGACAGTTGCCCATCCAGGCGGATCGCCGCGCCGCTGACCAACGGCTTGCCGGCGGCCACGCAGGCGGCGTTGACCGCTTCGCGGGTGGAAAAATTGTCGCTGCAGTCGAGCACCACATCCACCGCCGCCACTGCCGCGGCCAGGGAGTCGGCATCCAGCGCAGTGCGATGGGTGAGCAGTTTGACCTCGGGGTTGAGCGCGGTCAGACGGCGGATGGCCGAATCGACCTTACTCAGGCCGACACTGTCCGTGTCATGGATGATCTGGCGTTGCAGGTTGGTCAGGTCGACGGTGTCAAAATCCGCCAGATGCAACTCGCCGACCCCGGCCGCCGCCAGGTACAGCGCCACCGGCGCGCCCAGGCCGCCGAGGCCGACGATCAAGGCGCGACCGTTTTTCAGGCGCAATTGGCCGTCGATGTCGACCTGTTTCAACAGAATCTGTCGGCTATAGCGCAACAGCTCCTGGTCGCTCAGCATGGCCGGCGCCCCAGGCTGATGCGTTCGTGGCCGCCGAGGTCGATGCGGCTGTGGACGCCTTCAAAGCCCTGGCTCAGCAGCAGGTCACGCACCGCCGCGGCCTGGTCGTAACCGTGCTCCAGCAGCAGCCAACCGCCCGCGTTGAGGTGGGCCGGCGCCTCGGCGATGATCAGCCGCAGGTCGTCCAACCCATCATGGCCCGCCACTAGCGCGCTGGCCGGCTCAAAGCGCACGTCGCCGGCCGCCAGGTGCGGATCGTTGGCGGCGATGTAGGGCGGGTTGCTGATGATCAGGTCGTAGGTGTGGCCTTGCAACGCGCTGAACCAATGACTGTTGAGCACAGTGGCATTGTGCAGGTTCAGGCGCTGGCGATTGCGTTCGGCCAGGGCCACGGCTTCGAGCACGCGGTCGACGGCGGTGACGTGCCAGGCCGGGCGCTCGCTGGCCAGGGCCAGGGCGATGGCGCCGCTGCCGGTGCCGAGGTCGAGCACCTTGGCCGGCGTGGCGGGCAACAATTCCAGGGCCGCCTCGACCAGCAGTTCGGTGTCCGGGCGCGGAATCAGCGTGTGGGGCGCGACTTCCAGGTCCAGCTTCCAGAAACCTTGCTGGCCGAGGATGTAGGCCACCGGCTCACCGGCGCGGCGGCGTTGCAGGTAATCGGCGAAGGTCAGCGCGGCTTCGCTGCTGACGATTTTTTCCGGCCAGGTGTGCAGGTAGCTGCGGGACTTGCCCAGGGCAGCCGCGAGCAACAGCTCCACGTCCAGGCGTGCGGTGGGCGAGTCGGGCAGGTCGGCGGCGCGCAGCAGGCTGGCGATGATGGTCATTTATTCACCTATCGCCGCCAATTGGTCGGCCTGGTATTCGACGAGCAACGGCTCGATCACCGCGTCGATGCCACCGGCGAGAATCTCGTCCAGGGAGTAGAGCGTGAGGTTGACCCGGTGGTCGGTGACCCGGCCCTGGGCAAAGTTGTAGGTGCGGATGCGCTCGGAACGGTCGCCCGAGCCCACCAGCAGTTTGCGTTCACTGGCAATCGCGTTGGCGGCGGCGCTGGTCTGCTGGTCATTCAGCTTGGCCGACAGCCAGGACATGGCCCGCGCCCGGTTCTTGTGCTGCGAACGCTCTTCCTGGCATTCAACCACGATGCCCGACGGCAAGTGTGTGATGCGGATCGCCGAGTCGGTCTTGTTGATGTGCTGACCACCGGCACCGGATGAACGGTAGGTGTCGACGCGCAGGTCCGCCGGGTTGATCTCGATGGCTTCCTGCTCGTCCGGCTCGGGCAACACCGCCACGGTACACGCCGAGGTGTGGATACGGCCTTGGGATTCGGTGGCCGGCACCCGTTGCACGCGGTGCGCGCCGGACTCGAATTTCAGCTTGCCGTACACGTTGTCGCCTTCGACGCGGGCGATGACTTCTTTATAACCGCCGTGTTCGCCTTCGTTCTCGGACAGGATCTCGACGCGCCAGCCACGCCGCTCGGCATACCGCGAGTACATGCGGAACAGGTCGCCGGAGAAAATCGCCGCCTCGTCGCCGCCGGTGCCGGCGCGGATTTCGAGGAAGACGTTGCGCCCGTCGTTGGGGTCCTTGGGCAGTAGCATGCGTTGCAGGTCGCCTTCGAGCTCGGCCAGTTTGTCTTTGGCTTCACGGACTTCTTCCACGGCCATTTCACGCATGTCCGGGTCGCTGTCCTTGAGCAGGGCCTGGGCGCCCTCCAGGTCGGCCTGTACTTTCAACAGGTTCTGATAGGTGAGCACAATGGGCTCAACTTCGGCGTATTCCTTGGAATAAGCGCGGAACTTGGCCTGATCGGAGATGACCTCGCCGTCGCCGAGCAACGCAGTCAGTTCTTCGAAACGGTCCTGGAGCACGTCCAGTTTGTTGAGCAGTGACGCTTTCATTACGGTTTTTTATCCGAAGAGCTATCTGACGCGCCCTCACCGAGGGCAAAGAGTTCCTGCGCCATGGCCAGCGCATCGAGGCGGCCTTCGGCAGTGAGTTTTTTCAGTTGTACGCTGGGAGCGTGCAGCAACTTGTTGGTCAAGCCGCGGGCCAGTTGCATCAGCACGTCTTCGGCGTTGCCGCCATTGGCCAATAAGCGCTGGGCCTTGCTCAACTCCTCGTCGCGCAGGCGTTCGCCCTGCTGACGATACGCCTTGAGCACGTCCACCGCCGCCAGTTCGCGCAGGCGCACCATGAAGTCTTCGGCGCCGACGCTGACCATTTCCTCGGCGGCCTGGGCTGCGCCCTGACGGCTCTTGAGGTTTTCGGCGACCACTTCGTGCAGATCGTCGACGCTATACAGGTAAACGTCGTCCAACTCGCCGACTTCAGGCTCGATATCCCGGGGAACGGCAATATCCACCATGAAGATCGGCTTGTGCTTGCGCAGCTTCAGCGCGCTTTCTACCGCGCCTTTACCCAGGATCGGCAACTGGCTGGCGGTGGAACTGATGACGATGTCGCTGCGCACCAGCTCGGCCGGGATATCGGCCAGCAGCACGGCGTGGGCGCCGAACTGTTCGGCGAGGATGCTGGCACGCTCCAGGGTGCGGTTGGCCACCACGATACGCTTCACGCCGAGGTCGTGCAGGTGACGGGCGACCAGGGTGATGGTCTCGCCGGCACCGATCAGCAAGGCCTGGCTGCGCTGCAAGTCGCTGAAAATCTGTTTGGCCAGGCTGACGGCGGCAAACGCCACGGACACCGGGTTTTCCCCGATGGCGGTGTCGGTGCGTACCTGCTTGGCGGAATTGAACGTGGCCTGGAACAGGCGCCCCAGCAGCGGCCCCACGGTGCCAGCCTCACGCGCCACGGCGTAGGCGGATTTCATCTGGCCGAGGATCTGCGGCTCGCCCAGGACCAGCGAATCGAGACCGGACGCCACACGCATCATGTGACGAACTGCCGCATCGTCCTCATGCACATAAGCGCTCGCGCGCAGGTCATTGAAGTCCAAATGGTGGTAATCGGCCAGCCAGCGCAGCACGACATCCGCTGAAAGATGCTCCTGCTCTATATAAAGCTCGCTGCGATTGCAGGTGGAAAGGATCGCAGCTTCGCGGCTGTCGGTGAGTCGGCAGAGCTGCTGCAAGGCCTCAACCAACTGCTCAGGCGTAAACGCCACGCGCTCGCGCACGTCTACGGAGGCAGTCTTGTGGTTAATACCGAGTGCGAGGAAGGCCATTCAATATCGCTGATGATGTCGGGAAGCCGACAATTGTCCTACTTCGATAGATTCAGAACAACCACCGTCGTCTATTGTCCCTATACGTTGTGCCTATAAAGGCATCCACTGAGACTCGGTTATGTTTGGCCGAAGGCTTGTGTCATGATGATCCGACCGCAGGTTAGTCGTCCTCTTCCTATATGAATAGATCCTCCGCGTTGCTCCTCGCTTTTGTCTTCCTCAACGGCTGCCAGGCCATGGCCCCCGTGTTGACCGACGGTACACCGCCGGTGGAAGAGAGCACCCCAGCCCCTGAAAAGCCCAAGGTTTACTCCTCGTTCACTGAAGACACGGTGTACAGCCTGCTGACCGCAGAACTGGCCGGCCAGCGCAATCGTTTCGATATTGCGCTGGATAATTACGTGACCCAGGCCATCAATACGCAAGATCCGGGCATCTCGGAGCGGGCGTTTCGCATCGCCGAGTACCTGGGGGCCGACCAGGCTGCGCTGGACACCTCGCTGATCTGGGCGAAAAACGCGCCGCACGACCTGGAAGCACAACGGGCGGCAGCCATTCAATTGGCGCGCTCGGGGCGCTACGACGACTCCATGACCTATATGGAGAAAGTCCTGCAGGGCAAGGGCGACACGCATTTCGACTTTCTTGCGCTGTCGGCGGCCGATACCGACCAGGACACGCGCAACGGGCTGATGAAGAGTTTCGACCGCCTGCTGCAAAAACACCCGAAGAACAGCCAGCTCGTGTTCGGCAAGGCCTTGCTGCTGCAACAGGACGACGAAGCCGAAGCCGCGCTGAAGCTGCTGGAACAGAACCCGCCGGAAGAAGGCGAGATCGCGCCGATCCTGCTGCGCGCACGCCTGTTGCAGAACCTCAATCGCGGCAAGGAAGCGATTCCGCTGCTGGAAAAAAGCATCAAGAAGTACCCGGACGACAAACGCCTGCGCCTGACTTACGCGCGCACGCTGGTGGAGCAGGACCGCATGGAGGACGCCAAAGTGCAGTTCGCCAACCTGGTCCAGCAATACCCGGACGATGACGAATTACGCTACTCCCTGGCGCTGGTGTGCCTGGAAGCCAAGGCCTGGGACGAGGCCAAGGGCTATCTGGAAGAGTTGATCGAGCGCGAAAGCCATGTGGACTCGGCGCACCTGAACCTCGGCCGCATCGCCGAAGAAAACAACGACCCCCAGGCCGCCCTGCTCGAATACGCCAAGGTCGGCCCCGGCAACGACTACCTGCCCGCCCAGTTGCGCCAGGCCGACATCCTGATGAGCAACGGGCGCACCGACGAGGCGGAAAAACGTCTGGTCGCGGCGCGCGAGGCGGAACCGGACTACGCGATCCAGCTGTACCTGATCCAGGCCGAGACCTTGTCGGCCAACAATCAGGCCGAGCGCGCCTGGAAAGTCTTGCAACAAGCCTTGCTGCAATACCCCGACGACCTGAACCTGCTCTACACCCGTGCGATGCAGGCGGAAAAACGCAATGACCTGGCGCAGATGGAAAAAGACCTGCGCCTGATCATCAAGCGCGACCCGGACAACGCCATGGCGCTCAATGCCCTGGGCTACACCCTGTCCGACCGCACCACGCGCTACGCCGAAGCCAAGGTGCTGATCGAACAGGCCCACAAGCTCAACCCGGAAGACCCGGCCGTACTCGACAGCCTGGGCTGGGTGAACTACCGCCTGGGCAACCTGGACGAGGCTGAGCGCCTGCTGCGCCAGGCGCTGGAGCGCTTCCCCGACCAGGAAGTCGCCGCCCACCTGGGCGAAGTGCTCTGGGCCAATGGCAAACAGCGCGAAGCCCGACAAATCTGGGAGAAGTTCCTCAAGGAACAACCCGAAAGCCCCATCCTGCGCGGCACCATCAAGCGCCTGACCGGTTCCGAGACCCTTTAAGTTTATGTTCTTGCGCCACTTTATCGTTTTCAGCTTCATCGCCTTGCTCGCCGGTTGCGCGGGCTTCGGTGCCCGCGAGTCCGTTGAGGGTCAGGGCAACCCGGCGCAATGGAAACAGCACAAGGCCCAGCTCAGCAGCATCGATGGCTGGCAGATCGAAGGAAAAGTCGGGGTACGCGCGCCGAAAGATTCCGGCAGCGGCACCTTGTTCTGGCTGCAACGCCAGGACTACTACGATATCCGCCTGTCCGGCCCATTGGGGCGCGGCGCCGCCCGCCTGACCGGCCGACCGGGGCAAGTCAGCCTCGAAGTGGCCAACCAGGGTCGCTACGAAGCCGTCTCCCCGGAGGCGCTGCTGGAAGAGCAGATCGGCTGGAAACTGCCGGTGTCGCACCTGGTCTGGTGGGTACGCGGTTTGCCCGCCCCCGACAGCAAAAGCCGCCTGAGCCTCAATGGCGACAGCCGCCTGGCCTCCCTGGAGCAGGACGGCTGGCAGGTCGAATACCTGAGCTACGTGCAACAGAGCGGTTATTGGCTGCCCGAGCGGATCAAACTGCACGGCACCGACCTTGATATCACGCTGGTGATCAAGGACTGGCAACCACGCAAGCTGGGGCAATAACGTGACCGTAGAGAAACTGACCCTGCCCTCCCCGGCCAAACTCAATCTGATGCTGCACATCCTGGGGCGCCGCAAAGACGGCTACCACGAGTTGCAGACGCTGTTTCAATTTCTCGACTACGGCGATGAACTGACATTCGCCGTGCGCGACGATGGCGTGATCCGACTGCACACCGAATTCGAAGGGGTGCCCCACGACAGCAACCTGATCGTGAAGGCCGCGAAAAAACTTCAGGCACAATCCGGTTGCGCCCTGGGCATCGACATCTGGATCGATAAAATCCTGCCCATGGGCGGCGGCATCGGTGGCGGCAGCTCGAATGCCGCGACCACACTGCTGGGCCTGAACCATTTGTGGAAGCTCGGCTGGGACCTCGATCGCCTGGCCGCACTGGGCCTGACACTGGGCGCCGACGTCCCGGTTTTCGTGCGTGGGCACGCGGCTTTTGCCGAGGGCGTGGGAGAAAAACTCACCCCGGAAAACCCCGAAGAGCCTTGGTATGTCGTGCTTGTCCCGCAAGTATCTGTAAGTACAGCAGAAATTTTTTCAGATCCACTGTTGACACGTAACTCTCCTCCCATTAAAGTGCGCCCCGTTCCCAAGGGAAACAGTCGAAATGACTGCTTACCGGTTGTAGCAAGGCGTTATCCAGAAGTACGTAACGCTTTGAATTTGTTAGGTAAATTTACCGAAGCAAAATTAACCGGCACTGGAAGTTGTGTGTTTGGGGGCTTCCCAAACAAAGCTGAAGCTGATAAAGTCTCGGCCCTTCTTACAGAGACCCTTACAGGGTTTGTAGCGAAAGGAAGCAACGTTTCGATGTTGCATCGCAAGCTGCAAAGTCTGCTCTAAAAGGAACCGAGTACTGGGTACTCGTTGCAACAGATACAGGGGCGTCGCCAAGCGGTAAGGCAGCAGGTTTTGATCCTGCCATGCGTTGGTTCGAATCCAGCCGCCCCTGCCATTTTCCTTTACTCATCCAGGTTACCCTCAGCCTCTAGGTACTGCGCGTGTCCAAGATGATGGTCTTTACGGGGAACGCCAACCCCGATCTGGCTCGACGTGTTGTTCGTCAGCTGCATATCCCTCTCGGTGACATCTCTGTCGGTAAATTCTCCGACGGCGAAATTACCGCCGAGATCAATGAAAACGTCCGCGGTAAAGACGTCTTCATTATCCAGCCGACCTGCGCTCCGACCAACGATAACCTGATGGAACTCGTCGTGATGGCTGATGCCTTCCGCCGCTCCTCAGCGACTCGAATCACAGCTGTAATCCCTTACTTTGGTTATGCCCGTCAGGATCGCCGTCCGCGTTCCGCACGTGTAGCTATCAGCGCGAAAGTCGTGGCTGACATGCTCACCGTGGTAGGCATCGACCGTGTTCTCACGGTTGACCTGCACGCTGACCAAATCCAGGGGTTCTTCGATATTCCGGTAGATAACATCTACGGCTCCCCCGTATTGGTGGATGACATCGAAGACCAGCGCTTTGAAAACCTGATGATCGTGTCCCCGGACATTGGTGGCGTCGTGCGTGCACGGGCTGTCGCCAAATCCCTGGGCGTTGATCTCGGGATCATCGACAAACGCCGCGAGAAAGCCAATCACTCTGAAGTGATGCATATCATCGGTGATGTCGAAGGGCGTACCTGTATTCTGGTTGATGACATGGTCGACACCGCCGGCACCCTGTGCCACGCGGCGAAAGCCTTGAAAGAGCATGGTGCGGCAAAAGTCTTCGCCTACTGCACACACCCTGTGCTGTCGGGCCGAGCGATCGAGAACATCGAGAACTCAATGCTGGACGAACTGGTGGTGACCAACACCATCCCGTTGTCCGCTGCAGCTCAAGCCTGTCCGCGTATCCGCCAACTGGATATCGCACCGGTAGTTGCCGAAGCGGTTCGCCGCATCAGCAACGAAGAATCGATCAGCGCGATGTTCCGTTAAGGGTCAAACCTTCGGATCACCTCACTGACGAAAAGCGCCCCGCCCCGGCATATTGTCGGGGCGGGGCTTTTTTGCCCATATCGCCTTTAGCGCTGGTCGCAAACGCTGGGGCGAATGTGGTTATTTTGGAGATACAACATGAACGAATTTATTCTGAATGCTGAAGTGCGTTCCGACCTGGGGAAAGGTGCGAGCCGCCGCCTGCGTCGTCTCGCAAGCCTGGTTCCAGCTGTAGTTTACGGTGGCGACAAAGCCCCTGAATCCATCAGCATGCTGGCCAAAGAAGTTGCCAAACTGCTGGAAAACGATGCGGCCTACAGCCACATCATTTCGCTGAACGTCGGCGGCACCAAGCAGAACGTCATCATCAAGGCCCTGCAACGTCACCCAGCTAAAGGCCACGTGCTGCACGCTGACTTCGTTCGCGTCGTTGCCGGCCAGAAACTGACCGCCGTTGTGCCGGTACACTTTGTTGGTGAAGAAGCTCCGATCAAAAAAGGCGGCGAAGTTTCGCACGTTGTTGCCGAGATCGAAGTGACCTGCCTGCCGAAAGACCTGCCTGAGTTCATCGAAGTCGACCTGTCGGCTCTGGAAATCGGCGAAATCCTGCACCTGTCCGACCTCAAAGCCCCTAAAGGCGTTGAGTTTGTCGCACTGGTTCACGGTGATGACAAAGCGGTTGCCAACGTTCACGCTCCACGCGTTGCTCCAGAAGCTGAAGAAGGCGCTGCAGAGTAATTCACTCTGTATTGCCGGAGCTTGAGGAAACATCGCGGACCGAAACGTAGCGAGAAAGCGGGCGATAACGCGACGTTTACTCTTGAGTAAATGATCCCTTGTCGTCCACTTTCGCCGCACTCAGGTCGGCATTGTTATCCACAACTCCAAAGGAAGGGCCCCTGTCGTGACTGCCATTAAACTGATCGTTGGCCTGGGAAATCCAGGCGCAGAATACGAACAGACCCGGCATAACGCGGGGGCCCTTTTTGTTGAGCGCATCGCCCACGCCCAAGGTGTAAACCTGGTGGCCGATCGCAAGTATTTCGGCCTGACCGGACGCTTTTCGCATCAGGGTCAGGATGTTCGTCTGTTGATTCCCACCACCTACATGAACCGCAGCGGCCAGGCTGTCGCGGCGCTTGCGGGGTTCTTCCGGATCAAACCCGAAGAAATCCTGGTGGCCCATGACGAACTGGACCTGCCTCCCGGCGTTGCCAAGCTCAAGCAAGGCGGCGGGCATGGCGGGCACAATGGCCTGCGCGACATCATCGCGCAGCTGGGCAATCAGAATACCTTTTACCGTCTGCGGCTCGGCATTGGCCACCCAGGCGTTGCCAGTATGGTTTCAAATTTCGTCCTGGGTCGTGCGCCACGCGCCGAACAGGAAAAACTCGATGCCTGCATCGACTTTGCCCTCGGCGTGCTGCCGGATATCCTCGCCGGGGAATGGAACCGCGCGATGAAAAACCTGCACAGCCAGAAGGCCTGACTCTTTTCCGAGGGGAAACACCATGGGATTCAATTGCGGCATCGTCGGCCTGCCCAACGTCGGCAAATCCACCCTGTTCAACGCGCTGACCAAGTCCGGTATTGCGGCGGAGAACTTCCCCTTCTGCACCATCGAACCGAACAGCGGTATCGTGCCGATGCCGGACCCGCGCCTGGACGCTCTGGCGGTGATCGTCAACCCCAAGCGCATCCTGCCGACCACCATGGAATTCGTCGACATCGCCGGCCTGGTGGCCGGTGCGTCGAAAGGTGAAGGCCTGGGCAACAAGTTCCTGGCCAACATCCGCGAAACCGATGCCATCGCCCATGTGGTCCGCTGCTTTGAAGACGAGAACGTGATTCACGTCTCCAACAGCGTCGACCCGAAACGCGACATCGAGATCATCGACCTGGAACTGATCTTCGCCGACCTCGACAGCTGCGAGAAGCAACTGCAGAAAGTCGCGCGTAACGCCAAGGGTGGCGACAAGGACGCCGTGGTCCAGAAAGGCCTGCTGGAGCAGCTGATCGCCCACTTCACCCTGGGCAAGCCGGCACGCAGCCTGATGAAGACCATGGGCGCTGACGAGAAGGCCGCGGTCAAGGGCTTCCACCTGCTGACCACCAAGCCGGTGATGTACATCGCCAACGTCGCCGAAGACGGCTTCGAGAACAACCCGCTGCTCGACGTGGTCAAGGCCATCGCCGACGAAGAAGGCGCGATCGTGGTTCCGGTGTGCAACAAGATCGAAGCGGAAATCGCCGAGCTCGATGACGGCGAAGAAAAAGACATGTTCCTCGAGGCCCTGGGCCTGGAAGAGCCTGGCCTGAATCGCGTGATCCGCGCCGGTTACGAAATGCTCAACCTGCAGACCTACTTCACCGCCGGTGTCGAAGAAGTCCGCGCCTGGACCGTCAAGGTCGGCGCCACCGCGCCACAGGCCGCCGGCGTGATCCACACCGACTTCGAAAAAGGCTTTATCCGCGCCGAAGTGATCGCCTACAACGACTTCATCCAGTACAAGGGTGAAGCAGGTGCCAAGGAAGCCGGTAAATGGCGCCTGGAAGGTAAGGAATATATCGTCAAGGACGGCGATGTGATGCACTTCCGTTTCAACGTGTAAACATCGATCGCGGCAGACGTCGCGATATAAAGAAGCCGATGCCCTGCATCGGCTTTTTTGTGGGTGAAAGACTCATGAGAGCGAAACATTGCCATACATTATAAATAAGAGGACTTTAGAACACACACCGCAACATATCTGCGAAGCGTTAAAACTTCCCAACTATTCTTCACCACTCTAAGAATAATCTTACGCCGACCACGGATAACCATCTCAACTAGCGCTTGCAACTTCAGAGCACTTGCCCTCCCTATACCCGGCGCCACTTTTAACGCCGGCAGCGCATCATGACAACACTAAGCTTTCCTGTTTAACTGCACGTCGACCCATAGGTTAATTGCCCTCCTGACGTGGCAACAGTATCGGAGCACAACACGATGTCGACGCTCTGCGAAAACGTTCTTATAACGGACATGACCTTTAGCGATTGCCCGGCCATCGAAACGACCGTGAACAATACGGCCGTTCTCGATATCGATATTCTCCTCTTGGGAGAAACCGGCACAGGTAAAGATACGTTGGCGCAACGCATCCATCAGCTGTCTCGTCGCAAAGGAAACTTCGTAGCAGTTAACTGTGCCGCCATCCCGGAAACCCTGGCCGAAAGCCAACTGTTCGGCGTCAACAGCGGCGCCTACACGGGCGCCATGCAATCTCGCGCGGGGTTTGTCGAAGCCGCCCATCTGGGCACCCTATACCTCGACGAAATCGACAGCATGCCGCTATCGCTGCAAGCCAAGCTGTTACGTGTACTGGAATCGCGCGGGGTCGAACGCCTGGGGTCTACACGATTTATCCCGGTAGACATGCGTGTGATCGCCTCGGCCCAGCACGCCTTGCACGAAATGGTCGAGCAAGGCACTTTCCGACGCGACCTCTACTTCCGTCTGAATGTGGTCAATATCCACCTTCCAGCCTTACGGGATCGGCGAGAGCGGATCATTCCCTTGTTCCTGGACATGATTGAGCAAGAGGCCGATCACTTCCGGCTCGCCGCGCCATCGCCCCCCAGCAAGCAGTTATTGCAACAACTGCTGTGCCACCCGTGGAAGGGTAACGTGCGCGAACTGCGCTCGACGGCCAAGCGCTTCGTGTTGGGCCTGCCGCCGTTATCCACCGCGGTGATCAACCGACATGAACTTGAATTGAACCTGAAGACACGATTGCAACAGATGGAGAAATCGCTGATTGAAGAATCGCTTCGTCAACACGACCACTGTGTGGACAGTGTGGCAATCGCTTTAGGCGTCGCCAAGCGAACGCTGTACCACCGAATAAAGCATTTGGGAATATCACTCAACTGAAACAGGGTGTCGCCCCTATTAACGCAATAACATCTTTTGAAACATACCTTCCCGCAACATATGGAACGCATGAATCCGTTTAGCCACATAAGTCATGGAACAGCGATACAGGTGTGCAACAGCGTCTTTTGATGTATCGCTGACTCCAGTGAAACTAACGTTAAGCACGGAGAAAACAACATGACTATCGGTTCGATTGGCTCGTATTCTGGCGCCTCCTATGGTGGCGGTGACGCCAACAATATGTCTGCTGATGAAGCAGATGCTGGGATGGAGGCTGTAGAATCCAAGAAGCGCAAAGATGGTGTAAAAAACGCATATAAAGCAGCAGAGAACGCTAATACCAACGGTATTAAAGCAGCCGCTGACATGCTCCGCCTGTAATAGCTGAACGCTTGCTGGCCTTCTCGACAGTCGATGCCGGGAAGGCCACATCGCCACGAGCGTTGTCATATACACGCTCATCTTCTAACCCTTATCTGACAGGGCAACATGATGATAGGCAGCATCCGCACGACTGAAATCAATCAACTCCCTGGCACCTCAGGCATACAGGAGGCCTCCCACTCGGCCACCGATGTCAGCTTTTTCAACTCAACGCTCATGCCTTCCCCAATTGCGAATACCGCGGTCGATCATGCGCTGCCACCGAATGTGCTTTCCGAAGCCGCAGGCAAGCTCAATTCCATGACTGAGCGTATGACCAAAAGCCTGCGTGCATTAAGCAGCAAGAACAAACTGGAAGAGGCGCGAAAATATCCGGGCCAACTTTCCGACGCACTCCTGCTGACGCACATGTTGTCGAAGAGCGTCGGTAAAACCGCGCAGTGCATCGATAAAATCAGCAACCTCCAGTAGGCCAACATGACTCGCCCGCGGCTTATCCTAGTAATCCTGTCGCTCTCATTCTTGCTCAATGCCTGCAGTGACCGTGTCGAACTTCATCGTCAGTTAACCGAACAAGAGGCCAATGAGGTCGTTGCGGAACTGGCGGACAAACATATCCGCGCCACCAAGGTTCCCGCGAAAGATGGCGTTGTGGTGGTGGTCAACTCAACCGATATCGGCCGCGCTGTGCGAACGCTGGAGGCTGCCGGCCTCCCGCGGGTCGCGCGCGCGACGCTGGGCGACACCTTTCGCAAAGAGGGGGTTATTTCCACCCCGCTTGAAGAACGAGCACGCTACATCTATGCCCTGTCCCAGGAGCTGGAGACCACGCTGTCGAACATCGATGGCGTCATCGTGGCTCGCGTACACGTGGTGCTGCCCGAGCGCGTCGCTCCGGGGGAACCGGTACAACCCGCCTCCGCCTCGGTGTTCATCAAGCATGACCCGCGACTCGACCCCGACAATATCAGGGCCCGGGTGCGCAGGATGGTTGCAAGCAGTATTCCGGGGATGACCGCCGCGGTGGAAAACCCGCAAAAACTGACGGTCGTCTTCGTGCCGGCAACCGCTTACTTAGAGCAGCAACGGTTGGCTTACTTCGGGCCGTTCCTGGTTCCGGGAGATGACATCGGTTTTTGGCGGGCCAGTGTGACATTCGGGCTGATCGCCCTGGCGCTGATGATCGCGGCGGGCATGTTCTGGCATAAACGCACACAAAGAGCCGCAGACGCGCTGTCAGACGGCCCATCCCCGGATGCACCTGTCCAGGCCCGCAATGAGTAATCTCTCATGGGCCCAATGGTGGTCCGCGCCCTGGTTGTGTGCCCACGAAGACTGGAAAGCCCCCGTTCAACACGCCGCGCTGAATGAGCTGCACCGCAGCCGGCAGGTCGTCACGGGCACGCCTTATGGCGTTGCCCCTTGCCTGCCGCCAATGCCCGACCCCGCACTCCTGCAACTGGCACTCGCCCCCACGGATCAACTCGACCTGGGGCTCGCCCTGATTGACGGCATCTGCCGTCCCGCCTATGCCACCGCACTCGATGACAACCATCGACAGTGGTGCAACAGGCTGGCCAAGGCCCTGCCTCTGGATATGGTGCAACCCGATAATGACCCGCTGCAATTGCTCCGCGCCTGGGTCACGCCGGCCACCTGGCAGCGCATCCGGTTGCGCTTTGCGCGCCGGCGCATTTTGGATCTGGACGAAAAAGCCCTGTCGCTCGGCGACTCCCATAGCCGCCTCGATACCCTTTGGCATGCGGTGGCGTGGCGCATTGGCGCGATGAACAGGAACAGTAGCGCTGCCGCCTCAGAGGGGCACGGAGATTAACGATGTTATGCCGATATAAAATCAGCTCGCCCGGGGGCGCGCCACCCTTGCCGGGGAGCCTGATCTCTTGCGAAACACTGGCGAGCTATACCCAGGCCAGCAATGTGGTGGACCAGGCAAAAGCCGAGGCCAGGCAGTTGCTGAAGACGGCACACGCCCAACGTGAAGCGCTGCTCGAAAAAGTCAGCGTTGAAGTATGGCAACGCGCCAATGCACAACTCAAACGCTGGGAAATCGAGCGTCAGGCCCTGTGCGACAGCCTTGAACAATACGCCACCTCGATCGCCAACCAGGCCATTCACCTGCTGCTAGAAGACACCCCCGCCCCCCAACGCATGGCCGCCCTGATCAAGCAATTACTGGCGAGCCATGTGCCAGCGGTGAAGGCAACACTGGTTTGCCACCCGCTCGAATTGGAGGCGGTGCGGGCATGCCTGACCAACCGCGGCAGCACGCACTGGACACTGCGCGCCGACGATACGATCAAACTGCAATCGCTCATATTGACCACCGAAGAAGGGGACTTCCGGATTGACTGGACGTCCTTGATCAATATTTTCATGAAGCCCGATGACAGCCCTTCAGACAACGGGTTTTAAACACACTTCATGAAATAAAAATTGCCGCACATGGAACCAATTCGAAATACAAACCAAAAAGGAGAACATCCCAACGGAGTGAATCCATGAACTATTACGACGGTTACAGCAATCGGCTTCTAAACGACGCAAGGGAGGTTAAACGTGACCTCAACCTCGCCGCAGAAACCAATTCCGGGTCTGAAGAAGACCTCGCCTTTTTTTTCGATCTTGTCGCCAAGCATCGAACTTCCGAATACGTCTTCAATGAGCATGCCCGCGTCAAACATATGCTCCTGAAGTCAGGCCTGGATAGCGGTCAGTAACTTGAACGCGCTGCTGGCCGAGTGTTTGAAACGCGGCTCCGGAGAATTGAGGTTATTCGAAAACAATGACGAAATTATCCTGCGTCATTGTTCGAACAGCCTGTTGCTCAGTGTCCAGTTGACGCCACTTCGCCCGGACAAATCATTGCTGCTGAGCTGGCTGCGACTGGGCGAGGTCAGCCTGGAACACTTTCCAGGCGCTCTCGCCCAGGCGCCGGCCAGTGGCGCGCTCTGGCTGATGCATTGCCTGCATGACAAGCACGACGAACAGCAGCTGCAGCTCTGCCTCGAGTCCCTGCTCAACCAACGCGATACCTGGCGCGCCACCGTCGCGCGCCTCCACAGACCGGCGCCTCGACGCAACCCCACCTCCCTACGTTCGTTGCTGTACTAATCAGAGAAGCTTCTATGCATAACAAGATCCACAAGCGCGACAGCTTGCGCATTGACCCGCCCGAAACTTCATCCGGACGCGCCGATTGGCGGTGCCTGATCGCCCTGACCTGCTTGCTGGCCCCGGCGCCAGGCGCCCTCGCCGCCATCCCCGCCGAATGGAAGAACACGGCATACGCCTATGAAGCCCAGCACAAGCCGTTACGTGAAGTCCTGGAAGATTTTGCCCAGACATTTGGCACCCAACTCCAGATCGAGGGCCTGCTGGAGGGCAACGTCAACGGCAAGATACGCGCCAATACCCCGCAGTCGCTGCTCGACAGGCTGGGCGTTGAACACCGCTTCCAGTGGTATCTCTACAACAACACCCTGCACATCAGCACCCTTGATCAGCAAGAGTCCGCACGCCTGGAGGTGTCGTCCGAAACCATTGCCGACCTCAAGCAGGCGCTGACCGATATCGGCCTGCTCGACAGTCGTTTCGGCTGGGGCGAATTGCCGGAGGACGGTGTCGTCCTGGTCTCCGGCCCCCGGCGCTATATCGAACAGATCAAGCAGTTCAGCAGCCAGCGCCGTTCACCGGACGAAAAGCAGAGCGTGTTGAGCTATCCGCTCAAGTTCGCCAACGCCGCGGACCGCCAAATGGAATACCGCAACGAAAGAATCACCATCCCCGGCGTGGCTACCATGCTGCGCGGGCTGCTCGACCCACGCAATCCCGCGATGCTCACCGGCATGACTCAGCGCTCCCCCGCGCAGTCCCAGCCCGCGCCCCTGACGCCGGCGTTCCCGCGCCTGAGCAACCCGCTGCTGGGGCAGATGCTCGGCACACCCGCGCCAACCGGGCCGGTGGACGCCGGCATAGCGCTGACGTCGCGGGCGCCGGTCAACCCCAGCCGAATCCGCGTCGAGGCCGATGTGCGCAACAACGCGATTCTGATCTATGACCTGCCGGAGCGTCAGGGGATGTACCGCGAGCTGATCAGTCAGCTCGACGTGGCGCGCAAACTGGTGGAAATCGACGCCATCATCCTCGACATCGAACGCACCCAATTACGTGAGTTCGGCGTCAACTGGGGCTTTCAAAACAGTCGCTTCCGCGGCGCGGTCAACATGGCGCCCGGCACCTCATCACAATTGTCGATCGAAAACCGCGACCGCTTTTACGCCGACGTGCGCGCCCTGGAAGCGCGCGGGCTGGCAACCATGGTCTCCAACCCATCGGTGCTCACCCTGGAAAACCAACCAGCGGTGATCGACTTCAACCGCACCCAGTACCTGACGGCCGGCAGCGAGAACGCGACCATCCTGCCGATCACCGTCGGCACCAGTTTCCAGGTCGTGCCTCGCGTCATCACCAGCCGCGGTGGCCATCAGATCCACCTGGCGGTGGACATCGAAGACGGTAACTTCGACGAGTCCAACCCCGAACGCATCGGCCCCGATGTGCGTCGGGGCAAGGTCAGCACCCAGGCCGTCATGGCGGAAAAACGCTCCCTGGTGGTGGGCGGTTTCCATGTAACGAACAGCGCGGACAAGCAAAACAAGATCCCCTTGCTGGGGGACATTCCGTTGCTGGGCAAAGCGCTGTTCTCTTCGACGGAACGCCAGAACAACCGGCGCGAACGTTTGTTCATTCTCACCCCGCGCGTGATCGGCGATCAGTCCGACCCATCACGTTACTTGCCGCAGGCCGACCAGAGCGAGTTGCAGGCCGCCCTCAAACCCCTGGCACGGCGCTTGGCCCCACATCAGCCGGTGATCAACCGCAGCGACATCACCAGCATCCTGGCGCATCTGGTCAGCGGGCAAGTGCCCAAAGCCTTCAAGGCCGCACCGATGCCGCTGGCGTTGAACACGTTGTGTACCCCTCGCGAGCTGTTGGCGCTCAATACCGAGCGCAGCCAGTGGTACGCCGGCCCGCAGTTCAACGTGGCGGTGGTGGTGCTGCGCAATCAGTACAAGCGCAATGTCCGCATCGATGAAAAAGAATGCAGCAACTCCGAGACCCTGGCGGTCACCGTCTGGCCACGCGCCTGGCTCAAGCCGGGCGAAGAAGCCGAAGTGTTCATCGCCATGCGCCCGGTGGTGAAGGATGAACACCTGAGTGTGCCGCGCCCGTCCCTGCTCACGCCAACCCGGAAGACCACGCCATGAAGCCAAGACTGTTGTGCGCCACCCTGATGATTGCCGCGTTGTTCATCAGCGGTTGCACCCCGACCTGCAAAGGAGACTCCTGCTCACGCCCACAATCGACCAGCGATAAGCTGGTGATCTGGTGGCCGCCGCACATGCGCGTCGAACCCGGCCCGGCCGGGGAGCGTTCGGACTATCAAACGGTGTCGCTGGAACGATGAACGCCGGGAGGGTGCCGGACGATGAGCGGCATCGGCAGGCATTCTTCGATAGCCTGGTGAGCGGCGATGCCGCTCACCTGCCGTTGTGCCTGGGCATCGCCCTGCACACACGGCACGCCAACGCCCGCCCGGGGTTGGCATTGCACATCAGCCAGGCGGCCTTGCAAGCCGGGCAACTGCAACGCGTGCTGGAACGCCGCTTCGATCAGGCAGTGGTATTTGATGGCTGCTATATCTACCTCGATGCCCAGGGCGCACTGGTGATCTGGCACGCCCTGCCCGCCGAGCTTCAGGCCGTGGATCAAGTCCTCAGCCGAATGCTGTCGCTGGCCGACCTCGACGCCTTGGATGGTTTCGCCAACCGCTGATCAGCGCTGCTCCAGCTCCGGCAACTCGAGGGTTTCACGCTTGGCCTCATCGTCGAGGTCGCGCAAGGTACGGTAGATCAACGCCACCGCGTGCAAGGTCTCACGCGGAATGCCCGCCCCCAGTTTTGCCTCGTACAGCGTGCGAGCCAACCATACGCATTGAATCACCGGGACATCCGCCGCCTTGGCTCGATCAATCAGCTTACGCGCATTCGCGTCCGTGCCCTTGGCCACCAATTTTGGCAGCGGCGTTTGGCCGGGGCGGTAATACAACGCGACGGCAAAGTGCGTCGGGTTGACCACCAGCATGTCCGACTCCTCCAGCTTGGGCAGCTTGACCTTGGGTTCTTCCTGGGCCAACTGATAAGCCAACGAGCGCCGCTGGCCCTTGACGTGGGGATCGCCCTCCATGTCTTTGTACTCTTTGACCACCTCGACCTGAGTCATACGCATGCGCTTGGCAAAAAAGTACTTCTGCAACGTCAGGTCAACAAGCGCCAGCACCAGCAGCACCCCCAGACACGCATGCAACAAGTGCCGAAAGAGTGTGATCAGCGCGAGGATGTAGCTTTGCAGATCGCTGTTGGCAAGGTTGATCAGGGCGCCCAGCGACGGGCCAATCACCACGTACAGTATCAAGCCCAGGAGCAATGACTTGCCGATGCCCATCAACAAGTTCATGAGGGATTGGGCGGAGAACATCTGCTTGAGCTGGGTGAGCGGGTTCAACCGGTTGAAGTCCAACTTCAGGGATTCGGGGGCGAACAGCAAGCCGAACTGCATCCAGCTGCTGATCAGTTTCACCCCGATCGCGACCCCGACCATCAGCAGGCCGAAGGAGAAAAACAACACCAGCGCCTCCGTCAGCACTTCTTCCAGGGCGCGCGCAAAGGGTTGCCCTATGCGCGCCAGCGGCAGTGCGATCATCTGCTGGAAGCGCTGCATGCTGGTGTCGGCCGTGAACAAGGCGATCTCGCTCAAGGCCGTCAGTACCAGCAACTTACCCACGTCCTGGCTCTGCGCGACTTGGCCTTTCTTGCGTTGGTCACGCAGTTTCTTGGCACTGGCGGGGTGTTTCTTTTCCCCTGAGTCACTCATGTAAAAGGCCCCTTGAACAGCAGGCCCAGGGAATGCTTGAGGTCACTCAGCAGCGCCATGCGCCCGACGATCAAGTCCTGCAGCAGGGCGAAATACAGCAGCAGAATACCGATGCCGGCCAGGCATTTGATCGGCGGGGCCAGCGTACTCACCTGCAGTTGCGGGCTGTAGATCCCCAACAGTGCCACGCCGAACTCGAGCAACAGCAGTACGGCGATAAAGGGCGCGGCGTACAGCATCATGTGAGTGAAGGTGTCGCCGACCAACTCGACAAACACACTGAGGCCATTGGCCGCCGGCAACGGAAACCACACGGTCGGCGGCCAGATCAGGTAGCTGTCCCAGATCACCTGGGTCAGCGCGCCCAGGCCCAGGCTGGCCATCAATAAAAAAATCGCCAGTTGCTTGAACAAATGCCCGATCGGCGTGGCGTCGGGGCCCAGCGACGGGTTGAGTTGACCGCCGGCCAAAGCCCCGCGCTGGTTGTCCAGCAGCGCCCCGACCGACTCGAACATCCAGAACGGCATCGACAGCAACACCCCCAGCAAAACGCCCAGGATCGCCTCTTTGAGCACCAGCGCGCCCAACATCATCGCGGAGAGTTCCTGCCCCATCAGCGCCGCATGAATACCCGGCGCGGGCATCAACGCCATGACCATCACCACGGCGTGCCTGGGCATGCCGCGAATGTGCTGGAAACAGAACGCCGCGACCAGAAAAGCGCAGGGGTAGATGCGTGCCATGCCAATCAGCAGGCTTGGCAGTAAATCAAGATAGAGCAGCATGGGCACGCCTCAATTCAAGGCCGAACGGGCGATCATGTCGAACGTCAGGTTGATCAACTGGACCAACTCCAGGCCAATCCAACGCCCGGTCACCACCAACGTGACGCCAACGGCGACCAGCTTGACGCCGAAAGGCAGCGTCTGGTCTTGTATCTGCATCAGCGCCTGGATCAGTGACGTCAGGACGCCCACGATCACCGCGACAATCAGCGGCGGCGCCGTCAGCACCACCACCAGCAGCATGCCCTGTTTGAACAGTACGATCGGTTCCATAGGCAGCTCAGAGATAGGAAAGGAACAGGCTGTCCAGCAGCCGCGACCAGCCGGACACCATCACAAACAGCAGTAATTTGAGCGGCAGGGAAATGGTCATGGGCGAAACCATTTGCATCCCCAGCGCCAGCAGCAGGTTGGAGACAATCAGGTCGATCACGATAAAGGGGATGTAGATCAAGAAGCCGATCTCGAACCCCGCCTGCAACTGCGACAACACATACGCCGGGATCAGCAGGATCAGGTCTTCGCGCTGGACCTCCTGCGCCATGGCCGGCGGCCACATGCGCGCGGTGTTTTCCAGCAGGTGGGTGAGGATGTCCGGGTCACTGTTACGCACCATGAACGTCCGCAACGGCTGCACCGCCTCAAGCCCGGTCTGTTGCAGCGTGCTCACGTTGCTCAAGTCCAGGGGCGATACCTTGACGACCTCCGCGATCTCATAGCCCACCGGCGCCATGATGAACAGCGTCGCCGCCAATGCGATGCCGTTGATGGCCATGCTGGGCGGCACCTGCTGCACACCGATCGCGTTGCGGGTGATCATCAGCACAATCACGATCTTCAAGAACGCGGTGCAGACGATCAACAGCATGGGCATCAACGACAAGGCCCCCACGAACACGGCCAGGACAATCGGGTCTACGCCTTGAAAACTCATCGGGAAAAAATCACACGAGACATCTGCAACCCCAGGCGACCGTCCACCTCCACTAATTGCCCCACGCCCAGCGGGCGGTCGCCGTAATACAACCCGGCCATGCCCGGCGCATACCCGGAAATGCCCAGCACCGCACCGGGCGCCAGGTTGCGCAGCTCGCCGAGGGTCAGGTTGAGCGTGCCGCATCGCACATTGAGCGCCATGCTCAGTTCGTCGAACGGTTCATGCCCGAAGACATCCACCACCGGCGTGTCGTCTTCATGCCCTGCATAGGGCGGTGTTGCGAAATCCTCTTCCAAAGGCGCTTCCTCGATCGAAGTAAGGGTCAGGCAGACAGGCCCGGATTCATCATCAATAAACACGCACAGGCGTTGCCTGCCGACCTGCACATGGCCGTTGCCATGGGCTTGGAAATACACCTGCTCGAACATCAGCACATCGCCGGCGCGCAGGCCGCGCAATTGGCTGAGGGGCACGCGCAGGCGCCCGATCGTCACGGGCAGCGCCAACTGAAAACGCGTCGGCATCGGGCTGGCCATGCGGCGCCACGGCCCCGCCTCGCACAACGCCAGAAAGCTCTCGGTCGACAGCCACAGATAGCCCACCACGTGGGAAGCGCCGAGCGTCACGCACAACCGGCAACCGAAGTTCAACGGCCGGGCAGAGGGCAATAGCCGCAGATGCCCCAACAGCGCCCGCACCTGGGCACTCAAATGATGTTGAAACAGGGCCCAGAACCAGGAGTCCGGATCGTTGCCCGCCTGCGCCAACGTCACCGGGCATTCGCCCAGCAAGCTGAATTGCGGCCCCGGCTCACTGAACCCCAATACGCCGCAGGCTGTTTCGAAACAGAGCGGCTGGACGCCCATGGGGGCCGCCCCGGGCTCCAGCCGCAACTCTCCGCGCAGCTCGCCAACCTGGTACGACATGCGCAATCCGCGCCCCAAGCGTTGCCGGGCCGCCGCCACATTGCCCTTGACCGTGGGTAACGCCAGGGAGGGCATCATCATGCCAGCGCCGTATGTGCCAAATGCACGCTGACCGGCCGTGCCAGGCTCGCGGCGAGCCTTTGCTCGAACTGTTGCCGTACCCCGCTGAGCCAGCGCGTCGTGCCCTCTCGCTCGGCGCGCAACTCGACCCTCCAGGCGCCCTGCTCTCGGCCGATGCTGCTGTCGATCCGCCCCAGGTGCGGCAAATACAAGACCGCCGTCAGCGGCCACTGCGACACGCCGTCCATCCGCGAAACCAATTGCTCGCTCAACGCATCGACCCTGGCGGTTTCCCCCGAAGCCTTGATTCCGGCCAGGAACTGCCATTGGCTCGCGTCGTCGCTGTCATCATTCAACAACTGGGCAAACAGTCGTGGCTCCCAAGGCGCCAGCGCGTCGATTGCCGGCACACGGTCGCCCCAGAACTCAAGCGGGTACTGGCGCTCAGACGGGTTGACTGAAACGTGGTTCATAGCGGTTCCTGCGCGAGTAAATGGGAGAGTTCTTGGATTTTTTCCACCTGACGCAGACACAAGGTCACGTGCTTTTGCGCACTGCCGACCTGCACCGCCTGCTCTTCGCGTTGCCCTTGCAGGGTCTTCAACTGGCTTTCTTCGCGGCGGGTGCCGGCCGACAAGTGCTGCTCCTTGGCGCTCCAGGTTTTCAGCGCCTTGAAGGTCACCACCTGGCCCTGGTGTTCACTCAACAGTTGCGCGCATTGCCGGGCCTCTTCCTGGCGCGTTTGCTCCAGCGTCTCCTGGGCCTGCTGGATATGCGCGACCAGCGTTTGATGCGCCCGCTTGGCCTCGCGCAGCGCCCGCTCGGCGCGGTCTGCGCGGTATCGACGCAAGCGCCGCAAGGTGTCGATGTCACTCGGCAATACGTCAGAAAGGGACATAGGCAGTCAGCTCCATCAGGTGATCCAGGGTCGAGGCGATGGGCGAGGGTTCACGCAGGTCCTGGCGCAGGAAGTCATCCACCGCCTGGCGGCTGTCCACGGCCAGATCGGTCAGCGCATCGTTGCCGGGCTGGTACTCGCCCAACTTGAGCATCAACTCGATCTGCTGGTAAGCCGACAACAGGCGGCGCAACGCCGTGCCCGACTGGATGTGCCCAGGCTCGGCAACGTTGCTCAAAATTCGCGAAAGGCTGGCCAGCACATCCACGGCCGGGTAGTGGCCCCGCTCGGCCAGCTTGCGAGACAGCACGATATGGCCGTCGAGCAGCGAGCGAACTTCATCGGCCACCGGATCGCTCATCGAGTCCTGCTCGATCAGCACGGTGTAGATCGCGGTGATCACGCCTTCGCGCGTCAACCCGGCGCGCTCCACCAAGCGCGGCAACAAGCTGTACACCGACGGCGGCAAACCACCGCGGCCCAACGGTTCGCCGGCGGCCAGGCCGATTTCACGCTGGGCCCTGGCGAAACGGGTCAACGAGTCGATCAGCAACAACACCCGCTTGCCCTTGCGCCGGAAACCTTCGGCCAGCGCCGTCGCCGTGAACGCGGCACGCGCGCGCTCCATGCTGGAGCGGTCGGACGTGGCGCACACCAGCACGGCCTTGGCACGCAACTGGTCATCCAGTTCGTGATCGAGGAACTCGCGCAATTCGCGGCCCCGTTCACCGATCAGGCCGAACACAATCACATCGCATTCCACGTTACGGGCGATCTCGGCCAACAACGTGGTTTTGCCGCAACCGGCGCCGGCGAACAGCCCGACGCGCTGGCCCTCGCCCAACGTCATCAAGCCATCGATCGAGCGCACGCCGGTGGCCAACGCACGACTGATGCGCGGGCGCTCCGTGGGCAATGGCGCCTCGCACAACACCGTGGTCGCGTCGGGCGTATCGGCCTCGACGAACGCACTGGGGCCCTCGCCGGCAATCGGCCGACCAAAACCATCCAGCACCTGGCCCAACAGCTCGTCGCTGACCCGCACCCGGTGCGGCACCCCCAGGCGCTCCACAGCGGCGCCGACACGCACCCCCTCCAGATTGCCCAGGGCACTGAGCACCGCATCCTGCTGATCGAACCCGATGATTTCGGCCAGCATGTAATCGCCAGGCTTTTTTTCGACCTGGCACAGATCACCGATACGCGCCTGGGGCAGCCGGCACTGCAACAGCATGCCGTTGACACGCTGGATACGCCCGCGCATCGACACCGGCGCGAAACGGGCCAGGCCCTGGGACTGAATCAATTGCCACGCGTCGAGACGCTCCTGCACCGTGCCGCTCACCAGCGCACCTCATAGCGTTGTGCGCCGTCGAACACCACCTTGCTGTTGTCGATCAGCACCAGCCGCAGGCCGTCCACTTCATCGCCGACGAACAAACGGTCGCCGTGTTCCAACACCACATGGCCGCTCGGCCCGCCGACGATCTGCAAGATCTTGAACGGCAGGATGCTGTCACGTACCCGTACACGACTGATCACCGGCACGGCGGTATCGAACTGTTCAGCAAAGCGGCTGAGCATGCGCGCCACGAGTTCGACCTCTTCCTGGGACACATCGCCATTGAGGGCGATCTGCCCATTGATCACCTGCAAGCCGACGCGATGGTCCAGCTCGCGCTCGCCGAGCATCTTGAGCAACTGCTGACGCACCTCGAGCGGTGAACCGAGGTTGGGCTTTTGCGGCTCGACGGGCATCAACGACGCCTGGGCCTCATGCTCGCCGGTGGACGCCATGCCGACCGCCACGATAATCACCGCACACACCAGCACCAGGCTGATCAGGCGCTTCTGCTGAAACGGCGGGATGGACGACAGCACCAGCGCGGGCGGCGCCTCCTGGCGCGGCTCGGCGGCTGGCGTGACCTGCGCGACCGCCGCCCGGGGCCAAGGCTGGTCGGCCAAGGCGACGCACAGGCGAATGCTGCCCAGCGAAAAAGGCGTATTGAGCGCGAGGTCGGCGATCTGTGCCAGCGCCTGCCCGGTGCTGCTTTGCAACAGCCCGGCTTCCGCCTGCACCGACCAGAACCCGTCGATCAACCGCAGCCGCGCATGATGCTCGACCACCCCGGCGTCGGTCAGCAGCAGGTCGGCGTCCGTGTGACACCCCAGGCTCCACTGCTCGCCAAACAACGGCAACGCAGCGCCCTGATTCAACCCCTCCAACACGCGCAGTTCAAACATCAGCAAGCCCTCCCTGGCGTGGGTATGTACGTTGCACTCATGCTGCCGCTCCTCGCATCAGTTCGTCCTGGCCCAGGTCAAAGCGCCCCAGCACCTTGACCTTCGAGGCACTTCCCAGCTCAGCAAACGACAGCACCGGCACATGGCTGAACTCTTCCAGCAGCAAGGTCCGCAAGGGGCTGCGCAGATCCTGGGCGACCAACATCACGCGCTTGCTTTTGGGCCGCACGGCAAACGCTTGGTTAAGCAGGTTGATCAGCGAAGCGCTGCTGTCGTTATCGAGGGCGAAGAACACCCCGGTCTGGGTCTGGCGCAGTGCCTCGCGCAGCACGTTTTCGGTCTGCGGCGACAACAGCCAGGCATGCAGACCGTCCGCCTCGCTGTACTGGTGGAAAATCTGCGATTTAAGGGCGATGCGCGCGTAGTCCGCCAAGGCGTCCGGCTCACGTTCATGCTGGCCGTACTCGATCAGCGACTCGACGATCAGGCGCACGGCACGCAACGGCACGCCTTCTCCCGCGAGGCGCTGCAGCACCGCCGAGAAGCGCGACAGCGGCATGATCCGTTGCAGCTCCTGCACCAGCTCCGGCTGGTTGTGCTCAAGCCAGCCGAGGATCGCCTTGCTCTCCTGAATCCCGAGAAACTGAGGGCCGCTGAGCATCATGGCCTGCTTCATGCGGTCGATGATCAGGCTGGTGGCGCTGAAGCGTTCCAACTGCGGGTCATCCAGCAGCGGATCGTCGGGCGGCAGCCAGAGCCAGTCCTGCTCGTCGCGCTCGGGCAACCCCGGCACCGCGTGGGCCGGCTCGGACGCCAGCGCCTTGCGCTCCACCGCCACGAGCGTGACCACCGACGCCTTGATCATCGGCACTTCGTGAACGCAAAAACGCATCTCATCGTCGGCCAGCGAGGCATCGAGTTCGACCTCGAACGGCGGCAGCGTCAGACCGATATGGGCCACCATCGCGTTACGCGCCTGACGGATCCCGTGGATCAGTTCCGTGACCTCGGGCGAGCCTTGCAGAACCGGGGAGAACTGCAACAGGTACGGCCGCGACGGATCGAACCCGCGCAAATCCTCGTCGCCGTTGTCCTCGGGGCGCACCGCCTCGGTGGCTTCGGCTTCGGGCTGTTCCTCGCGTTGGCGTTGGCGCATCAGGTAATAACCGAGGGCGCCGGTCATCAGCGAAATGAGGATGAACACCACGGTCGGCATGCCAGGCAAGGCGGCGAAAGCCAGCATGCCCACCGACGCGATCATCCAGCTCTTGGGCTCGCTGGTCATCTGCCGGGCAATTTCCGCGCCCATGTTATTGGCACCCTTGCGCCCATCCGGCGCCGCACGGGTGATGATCATGCCGGCGGTCAGGGAGATCAGCAGCGCGGGGATCTGCGCAATCAGGCCGTCACCGATGGTCAGCACCGAATACAGCGCCATCGAATCGCCGGCGCTCATGCCGTGCTGGAACATGCCGGTGGAAAACCCGCCCAACAGGTTGATCACCACGATGACCAGCCCGGCAATCGCATCGCCCTTGACGAACTTCATGGCGCCGTCCATTGCGCCGAACAACTGACTCTCGCGGCCCAGTTGTTCACGCTTGTCGCGGGCCTGGCCGCCGTCGATCAAGCCGGCGCGCAGATCGCTGTCGATGGACATCTGCTTGCCCGGCATCGCGTCGAGGCTGAAGCGCGCCGCCACTTCGGCCACCCGTTCCGAGCCCTTGGTAATCACCAGGAAGTTGACGAGCGTGAGGATCATGAAAATCACCAGCCCCACTGCCAGGTTGCCGCCCACCACGAAGTTGCCGAACGCTTCCACGATATCGCCCGCGTCCTGCTCCAACAGGATCAAGCGCGTGGTGGCAATCGACAGCGCCAGACGAAACATGGTGGTCAGCAGCAGAATCGAAGGAAAGGAAGAGAACGCCAACGGCCCGGGCAGGTACAGCGCCAGTACGATCAACAGGCAGGAAATACAGATATTCAGCGCGATCAGAATATCCACCAGCCAGGTCGGCAACGGCACGATGAAGATGAACACAATGGCCATGACCACCACCGCGCCCAAGACTTCGGCACGCCGCGCCACCTTGAGCAACGCAGCGTTGATGGTCGCCAGCACCGTCATGCGTTCCCCCTCGACTCGCCGGCAATGCGGGGGCTGCCCCGCTCCACGCGCGCGAACTCGTCCATCACCAACAAGAATTTGTGCAGCGCCTCCTGGCGCCCCCGGTTGTCACGCCACAAGGTCTGCGGCAGACGCTGGATCACCGGGTACAGGGCGTTGAGGGACACCAGTTGGCCGCTCGCCAGCTCGCCACCGAGGTCTTCGGCCAGGCGCAATACCTCGCCCGAATCGACACCCGTGGCGGTATACCCCAACAGGCGCTGCAACAGACTCACCGAGTCCTGATCGGTGCTCAGGCGCTGCAACAATGCCTGGCAATTGGCTAACGCCCCGCCCAACTGAGCGCAGCTTTGCAACCCCAACAGCAGCGTGCGCAACTGCGCCGTGGGCACCGAAGGCGAGTGGGCGGCGATGTCATCGGCCAGGGCCCGGCGCATCACGTTGAGGCCGTCTGCGAAGCGGTCCCCGCCGAACAGCCCCAACAACGATTGCATCATCGAGGTCAGGGATTGGCGCGTGACCACACTGGCGTAATACAGCCCACGCACGGCCTGGCGCTCTTGTGGGTCGCCGGCGGCCTGCTCCAGCACGGCGGCAATGTTCAGGCCGGCCTGGATCTCGCCCCTGTAGCGCACCTGCAACCGATCGATCGCCTCTTGCGCCAAGGCCACGTCGGCGGCGCGGGCTTCGGCTTGCGCGGCCACATACTTGAGCACCACGAACGCCCGCGCCGGGTCGCCGCCGGTCAGCGCCAGCCACTTGTCCGCGCTGACGTTGTGCGCCAGTTGCGAACGCACCCGGCGCGCCATGGACGCGATGGTCTCCTGGGCCGGATGGCCAAGCTGATCATAGAGCCGCACGAGCTGCTCGACGGCAGGCACCGCCAGGCCCATCGAGCGCCGGTTCAATGCTTGATTGTTGAGCGCGACTTCCTGATTGAAAACCTGCGCAACCTCATCGAAGCCCGTCGCCGCGGCCGCTGTTTTTTCAGGGCTGACGCGGGGTGGGTCCACGCGTTGGAGCGGTTGCACATCGTTGATCGATTCGACTTTCATGGGGCAGGCCAGGACAAAGAGATTGTGTCCCTATGTGGCAAACGCTGGCTTTACGGTTCCAACAAATTTCCCCTCTGCGGTGTTTTGAAATTACCGGCACAAACCCGCCTGGGCTTTTGCAAGAAACCGCACAAAACCCTCAGAACAAAAAATATTTATTTATATAAATCAACCAGTTGCGATTTTTTTCTGTTTGGCACAGCCGGTGCTAAAGGGGTTCCCATCGAAACCATTTCGATCGCGCCCACCCTGAGGAAAAAATCATGGATATCCCTATTGGTGCTTTAGCTCACTTTGTTGGCGACTCGCCTCAATTCATGCTCCACCTGACGGACGACCAGCAAAAAAAACTCCGGCGCTTCATCCACAAGCGCGTACTCAACCCGGAAGATGCGGACGATATTCTGCAGTTGACGTACCTGGAGGCCTGGCGCAGCAGGGAGCGTTTCAGCGGCCAGGCAACCCTTAGCACCTGGATGTGCGGCATTGCGCAGAACCTGATCCGCAACCACTTCCGGCGCATGTACGCCAAACCGGTGCATTGCGAATTCGATGAAGCGCTGTGGCACGGCCAGGAAGACAGCCAGAACCTGGATTGGGAGTTCGAGGTCAACCGCCGCCTGGAAAAAACCCTGGTCGCCATCAAGGACCTGCCCACCGAGATGCGCAAAACCCTGTACGCCTCGCTGGAAACCGACGGCAGCTATCAGGACACCGCCGACGCCCTGGACATCCCCATCGGCACCGTGCGTTCACGCCTGTCCCGGGCCCGCGAACACCTCAAGCGCGCCACCCGCAACCCGTTGCAACCGTAGTCCAGCCCTAGCTGGCAACCGTTGGGCGAGAGGGATATCTGCCCAACCGTATCAGACCTTTTTCGTGCGCGGCAGCAAGATCGCCAGCAGCCCGAACAACGGCAAGAACGCGCATAAGCGGTACACATACTCGATGCCGTGACTGTCCGCCAGGTGCCCCAGCAGCGCCGCCCCGATCCCGCCAAACCCGAACATCAGCCCGAAGAACACCCCGGCGATCATCCCCACATTGCCCGGCACCAACTCCTGCGCGTACACCACAATCGCCGAGAACGCCGAGGCCAGTACAAAGCCGATGATCACGCTGAGCACGCTGGTCCAGAACAGGTCCACATGGGGCATCAACAACGTGAACGGCGCCGCGCCGAGGATCGAAAACCAGATCACCGCCTTGCGCCCGATGCGGTCGCCAATCGGCCCGCCAAAGAACGTGCCCGCCGCCACCGCGCCGAGGAACAGAAACAGGTGCAACTGCGAACTGGCCACCGACAGGTCGAACTTCTCGATCAGGTAAAACGTGAAGTAACTGGTGATGCTCGCCATGTAGAAATACTTGGAAAACACCAGCAGCCCGAGCACCACCAGCGCCGCCATCACGCGCCGTTTCGACAAGCCATGCGTCGCCGCCTGACCGGCCTTGAGCTTGAACAGGTTCAAGTGCGTGCGATACCAGCGGCTGATCGCATACAGCAGCACCAACGCAAAAACCGCGAACAGGCCGAACCAGGCCACATTGCCCTGGCCGAACGGAATGATGATCGCCGCCGCCAACAACGGGCCGAACGCCGAGCCCGCGTTGCCGCCGACCTGGAACGTCGACTGCGCCAGGCCATAGCGCCCACCCGACGCCAGCCGCGCCACGCGGGACGCCTCGGGGTGAAAAGTCGACGAACCGATCCCGATCAACGCCGCCGCCAGCAAAATCAGCGGGAAGCTGCCGACCTGGGACATCATCACAATCCCCACCAGGGTGCAGACCATCCCGCACGGCAACAGAAACGGCTGAGGATGCCGGTCGGTGTAATAACCCACCCACGGCTGCAACAGCGACGCGGTGAGCTGGAACGTCAGGGTAATCAGCCCGACCTGGGTGAACGTCAGGCCATAGCTGGCCTTGAGCATCGGGTAGATCGAGGGCAGCACCGACTGGATCAAGTCATTGATCAAATGCGCCAGCGCCACCGCGCCGATGATCCGCATGACCAGCGGGCTGGTCTGCCCGGCGGCGGGGGAATTGCTAAGAGCCATAAGAGGGTTCCGTACAGCGGGGGAATGCACAGGTGCAGGTGCGACAATGTGCCACCTTTGCCCATGGCAAGGCTATCCCGTTAGGGAGCTAACGACTGTAGCGGTCACGCTTTGTAAAAGGCCAGCAGGGTGGATCGCTTTAATTTGAAGGATGTTTCCTAGACAATCCCCGGCGCCTTGTGCCTGTGGAAACCGCTGGCTAGTCTTCGATCCGTCACTGGAATCAGTGATCGGGTTTAGCAGCCCGTTTCAATAGACGCATGGTTCATGTCACCGCTTATGGTGGCTGTGCGTGGGGCGCCTTCGGGTGCGCTGGTTTTCCTATTGACCGGTCTGCTAACCCGCGTACAGCTACCACCCCTCGTTTAGCAGCGTGGGGGGTCGCTCTCTCGTTCAATAGGAGCTACACCATGACCAAAGCACTCCCCGATCCCCCGGTCGACTGCCTCGCCGTCAACGAACACCTCAGCTTCGAAGACGCCCAGCTCTACATCGCCCACCTGATCCACAGCGCCTCGGCCACCGTGCTGGACTGCGGCGACCACCTGCCCCCCCACGACCGCGCCAAGATCCACGCCGTGTGGCACCTGCTGGAAATGGCCAAGACCGTGGTCGACCGCTCCATCGACTGCATGCCCCGCACGTCCTGACAGCCAACGCCGATCAAATGTGGGAGACCGGGGCGTGCCATAAAGACCTGCAAATCCCCCTGCCACCCGTCGGCCCAGCCAGGGCTTTTCGTTAAACAATTGAAAGCGTAGATAAAAATTCAATAAAAACGCTTGACGCTTTGTCGTTCTCCGCGAATAATGCGCGCCACTTGGCTACATAGCTCAGTTGGTTAGAGCATAGCATTCATAATGCTGGGGTCCGGGGTTCAAGTCCCTGTGTAGCCACCAAGTACCGATCCATAGATGTCTACAGCAGTCTATGAATCACCTCAAGAAGCCCGCCTCGTGCGGGCTTTCTTGTGTCTGGACATCCAAAGTGATCCACCCACATCCTTCACATCCTGTATGCCCCCATGTATGCTTCAATAAAAATTGAACTGGAGGCATACACGGATGAAACGCAGCGATATCAAACGCCGTCCTCTCTCCGATACCGCACTAGTCAATCTCGCTCCCGAAGCGGGAGCCTACCGCGAGCTAGACAGCTCGGGGCTGTATTTCAGAGTAAAGCCTAACGGACAGAAATCATGGGAGTTGCGCTATAAAAAGCCCGACGGCAAATGGTCGTGGCTCGGGCTTGGCGGGTACCCAGAAGTCAGCGGGGCCTTTGCTCGGCAAAAAGCTGCCGAATTGAGATCGGATGCAGCAGAAGGCAAAAATCCGATAGCCGCCAAGAAAGCTAGAAAAGCTGCCGAGGTAGCAGCAACAAACGAAACCTTTGAAGCGTTGGCTCGTGAATGGCATACGTCTCGCTTGGCTGGCTGGGATGTTGGCACAGCAAAAAGAGTCCTTGGAGCCTTGGAGCGTCACGTGTTCCCTCTTGTCGGAAAACGTCCTTATATCTCCATCATGTCGATGGAGTGGATGGAGCTTTTGAGAGGGCTCGAACGCCAGGGAATCCTCGAACAGATGAGTCGCGTGAGGGCATACTGCAAAGACATTTACGACCTGGCTCGCGTAACCGGCAGGGCGATGAACAACCCCTTAGAGGGGGTTCATAAATTTCTCTCATCGGGAAAGGCCGCAAACTACGCCCATGTCTCCCTGGAAGAACTTCCCGCACTGCTAAGAGCAATACGATCATACCCTCACGCCAAAGATGTTCAGCTTGGCCTCCAACTGCTTACTCTCATGGCTGTCCGCCCCAGCGAGCTTCGAGAGGCATGCTGGGCTGAGTTCGACTTTGACAAACGGCTTTGGACGGTCCCCGTTGAACGCAAAGGCCGTAAGAAAGGGCGTGAACACCTTGTACCACTATGCAAGCAGGCACTTAGCGCTCTCAATGAGCTACGAAAAATTACGGGAGCGTATCCATTGCTGTTCCCTGGCCGAAGCGATCGAACCAAGCCTCGCAGCGATACCGTTTTCCTGATGGCGCTAAGGCGCCTGGGTTACGAAGGACGACAGACTGGACATGGCTTCCGTCATATTGCAAGCACCGTACTCAACGAGCACGGTTTTCCGGCGGACCACATTGAAGCTCAGCTCAGTCACAAGCCGCCAGGTGTCCGAGGAATCTATAACAAGGCTCAGTATCTGGAGCAACGTACGACAATGATGCAGTGGTACGCCGATCATCTTGACGGGCTGGAAACAGGAAATATCAGAGCCGTATAAAACTACGGCCTCTTAGCTTCTTGCCCAGTAAAGAGCGTCCTGATAGGCCTAGCTTGAAGTCGACCATTTAGGCTGCGGGATGGCACAGCTTGGTGAGCACTTATCCAAATGGAGCTGACTGTCAGCTTTAACACTTTCACGCCGCCTACGAATTATCGTTGCTGTTAACTCGTAATAGTAAACGGTAGACGGCGCTGAGCATCGCAGGTAGTGCTCCAGAAACCATCTCACGTGCTTTTCTCTCCAGGACCAGGGGGTCGTGCAACCCCAGCGTTCACGAATCACCTCGTGCATCCTTTCTGCTTGCCTGATGTGCCGCTCCTGCGTGGCATGTGCACCTTTGAGCACGGGACGCAGGAACAACGCTATGTCGAACTCGGCCGTCATCGCCGGCCTCCGATGTAGGCACTCACCACATCGATGCGGTTATGTCCCAACTCGTGGCTGATCTGCTTACGGGCTTGCTGATCGAGTGCTCGATCCTCTTGATGAACACGACCACCATTAACGGGTGCAGGAAAGCCGATTAGTTGCTCATAGCGCTCACAGGCGTAAGCCGCCCGCAGCTCATGAAAACCTTTCAACCCATACTCATGCAGGATGTCCCGTGCCGGTCGCACAACTGCCCGCATAAAGTCTTTGTAGCTTTCGTCGGGCGCCAACAAATTCCGGCTGCCATTGGGTGAGGTCGCGCTGGCCCAATCCAGGGCATCGCGAACTTGATCCGTTACCGTAATCCAGCGCGGTGCCGAGGCCCCTGATCGACCACCTTTGGTGCCATCTTGGATGTTGATCTTGCCCAGTTGCTGAACCTCACGTTGCAGTCGGGGCAGATCGGCCAAGATCGCTTCACGCAGGCGCATACCAGTCTCTCGAGCGAGGAGCACAATGGCACTCACCCTCGCCTGCTGACGCTCTGACAGCGCCTGCGTAATTAGCCTGACCTGCACGCGGTCTTGGCCTTGCGGTGCCTCGCTACGCACGCTTGAGCGCTGCAAGCCCAGCGCCTTGCTCGGACTGGGGATTTTGACGTACTGATCACCGCGCAGCGCGGCCATCGTTCGGTTCACGCTGGACAGTCGGTTCTGCGCGGTGGCAATGCCGACGTTGCCCTGATCAACCTGCTCCCGCACGTGGACGGCGTACCGCATGAGGATCTCGCGGTCTATCTGGCGCGCGTCGTTGACCCTCGGTCCTTCATCGGATCGACACCAATGCACGAACGCCTGCCAGCGATCACTATGGGCTTTGACGGTAGCAAAATGGCCGTCGCCAAACAGGTCTTTCAGTGCTTGCGGTCCAGCATAGCTAAGCTGGCGACCGAAGCCGAAATTGCGCCCCGCTCGCTTACCGACCCGAGCCATTTTTCTGTTCCTGATCGACTGCCGCGAGATCATGCAAAAGGGCTCGCCAGTGCGCACTTACAATCGCGAACTGAGCCCAATCAGTCGGGCGAAAACACAGCGTGTTGTCAGTGACGTAGAGATGCACGCCCTGCTCTTTCAACAACTGAATGATGGCTGTCGTCGAGGTGATAGTTTTACGGGTGGTGGCGACACCGGCGACAGCGGCGACATCCCTTGCCCTGCCTGGCTTTGAGCGTGGCGACAAAGTGGCGACAGTAGCGGCGACAAATTGCGCTTTCGGCTCCTTTTGGCGCTGAGCCAGATGGTTGCGCAGCGCTTCATCAAGATTGAACATGGCGCACCTCGAAGGTGTGGCCGTCGGTGATGAGCCACTGATGATCAATCAACTCGACCAACAGCTTGGCGGTATGACGACTGCTCTTACGGGCAAAACGGGGACCGTTGCGATTCAATTCACGAATACTGAAACGCTTCCAATCTTTGACCTGTAGCCATCGCAGCAACCGGTCCGCCTCTTCCTTTACCCGACACACTGGCTCCTGCTCAGTCAGGCGCTGGATCTCGGTGAGGTAGTAGCCGACTAAAGCGGAGGCCCGTTGGATATGGTCGACCTCCACGACGCTGCTCTCCTCCACAACTGCAAGAATGCCGGCGACGCGCAGCAGGTTATCGGCGGCCTTTGATCCGCTGGGCCGCACGCTGGCTAGCTCGCCAAACTCCCCCAGTTGAGCTTCGATAGCATCATGCAAATCAATCCAGCGACGACGCGCCAGCGGACTGAGGCTCAGCTTTGACAGTTGCAAGGCACCGTCAGCGGAAAGTGACCAAGGCTGATAAAACAGAGCCGAAAGCCGGTGATGATAGCGCTTGAGGACGGCGTCTTTGGACAAGTCGACAGCCTGGTAGCTACGTTGCCCGGCTAGACTGGTTGGCCAGGTCATCAAGCAGCGCCCTAGAATGCCTTGCCCCTGCAGTAACGGGTCACTGAGTAACTGCATGGCCAAATACGGTTGCAGCATCAGGTGCAGGCTCAGGCGTCGGTCATAGGCTCGTAGGCTTTCGCCTGCCATAGAGCGAGCACGATCAATCGGGCTACCGTCCCAGAGTGACGACAAGGTCGTGACCGCTTTCAAACGGTTATCCCGACTCATGGTGCTGCTACCGAGGAATTGTCCCCCCTCGTCACAGAACAGGCCCATGCTCGGCAAGTCATGGCAGAGTCCCTTGATCAGGGCCTCGATAGTCGGATCCGTGGTGATTAGCCTAGGTGCTGAGGGCTCAGCTTCAAGCGATACGCCGTTTGTGGGGTTGTGATCGCCAGGGTTGATACGCTGCGCCTGTCGCTGCGCGACACGGTACCGGGCGAGTTGTTCGCGATAGCGCTGCCACTGCTCACGCTCCCATTGCCGTGCGGGCAGCAATGCAAATCGATCTGCCGCCGTTTTGCGATCGCCGGATGCGGCCACGGTGATCAGGTACAGCGACAGCGGATAATTTCTACCATCGAGCTGTAAGCCCGCATGACCTTGAGTGGCCAGCGCCGAAGCAGCCAGCACCGATTGTGCAGCCAATGCCTGGGGCACCCCGATAACCTCAGCCATGCGTTCGACCGCAGGCCCAAGAATCCCACCCAGTGCCTGCACCGGATAAGGCTGAGCCACGGGATTCGACTCAATCAGCGGTCGAGGTAGTTGTGGTAGTTCAAGCTTCGGATCTAACTGCTGCATGGGCCGTCTCCTCGTCATCGCTGGTAGTCCTCACGTAGTCCCGCCACGGCTGTTGAGTGTTATCAGGGATCAAGGCCCCTGCGGCCTGTGAGGTGTTCACTGACGCGGAACGAACGGCTCATTACGACCGAGAGCAAGGGCATAAACCCATGAATCTGGCCTCCTAAACGCATCCGAAGATACGGGCGGGTGGAAGCTGTGCCGACTGACGAGTTCGGCACCTGGAGATCCTGGGTGAGAGGAGGCAACAACATCGACACCTGGGGCATGCCTGACTGTCAGTCAGGTGCAGCCTTTCCATAGGCTGCAGCACCGGTGCCTGTGCTGTTGCGGAGGGTGACGAATCTGATTTGTCACGCCGATTGTCACGAGGAGAATTGCGGCAATGCCATGTAAGACGTGGATTGCAGCAGTGATACGAGCGCCCGTCTCTTTCCAGAAGAAAGAGACGGGCGCAGGTTGGCGCAGCGAGGTGCGTCGAGAGGTGAGGTTGCTGCAGCGCAGCGAGGAGGGTCCATCGTCTGCCGCAGTGGACAGATAAGTCGAGTAGGCATCCTTCACTCTTGGGGAGTGAACGTGCGAGCCGCCGGACGCTAATCGCACTTTGGGAGAACCACCACCAAGTGGCGTAGCCTTGAAGGTTCTGGCTACCTGGGCAGGTGCTGTCAACGACAGCGGTCCGTGCGCCAATTTTTATACCCACTGGAAAAGGCGGTCAAGCGTCACGGCCAATGCGCTGAGAAAGTGGCGACTGTCGCCACTTCTGTCGCCATACCCCAGACCACGTTATACGTGGGTTGTCGCCGCCGTCGCCACTGTCGCCACACCTACATCCATGCCCAACGAAAAGATTCGGACACACACTGAATAACGTTGCGCTCGATGGAAATCGTGGGGAAATACTGATGGTGAAAGTAGGCGTGGTGTGAATTAAATTTGAGCATGGAGGATGGAACGCGGCGGCTTCGAAAAAAAGCGAGTGAACCCTCCGATCGGCGCGATCAAAGATCGCTTGATCGGAGGGTTTGGCGGGAAAAGCAAATCTCAAACGTCAATTACAAACTCAGGCATCGAAGCGGGTTGATTGGGAAGTGACGGCCTCACGTCGCATGATCAGCGTCTGCTGCAACCGCAGTAAAAAACCTGTTTCAAATGCCTCTTGTGGATCACCTGGACGATGACGTTTTCGGTTCTGAGACAGCGCCCACCATAACGGTAATGATGAGCCATCGAGCCAAGTCTCTGCGCAACGAACGCCCTCCTTGATTACCGGAGCGAACTCATCGCCCCACGGAGTTTGGATCGCGGGAGCTCCTTCAACTGACGGGACAGAGACATATTCATGGATCTGTTGATGGACGCTTTGAGCTGGGATGCCAGTCAGATTCCGGAACGCCCTGTCGTACAACACCGCGGCGTCATCCAACAGCTCTACTGCCAGCTCAACGTCTTGCGGAAAATGAAGCAGAATACTCTGGGCTCCGTTAAGCCGGAGAGTGGCAGCCTGCCGCAGTTTAATCGCAGCATCTTCAGGGGTAAGCACTGAAGTATCGATGCTGTTGGGTTTGGGGAGTCCAATGAGAAGCGAAAGATCAAACATCACGGAATCCTCCGAGATAGTTTGCAGCCTGAACCATTTGGCCGGGGTGGCGCACGAGCTTAAAAGGGGGACATGCCATTTTCCTTATCTCCTTGGTTTGATTAAGGAATGCCATCCACCGTTGCGACACGAATGGGTGGCACACCGTACAGGGGTCGCAAACCGGAAACCAAGGAACCCGGCCAGGCCGAAGCCTGCCCTGCACGGTGCGCCATAGAAAAGCAGCAGCTAGCACTTGAAGTGCTGACTGTGCGATATGGCACATACCGCGCCTTGGTTTCGATTCAGGTTGCGACACCCGGTCGCGGGATTGACCGCGACGGAGCAAAGCGTAAATGTGAAGCGGCGACAACACAAGCATGAGTGTCAATAAGGCTGCATTCGAACACGCGCTCCGAGCAGAAACTCACGCACGTTCGGATTTAGTGGCTGTGGAAAGTCAGATACCACGTCAAGCCTTCTTATTTCCGACGCTATCCGCAGTGATAGAATCGAAAACGCTATACACGCCCCCCTCTCGAGAAATGGTATGACTACAGAGCTGACGGAAGAAGAAATGCGTCGGGCGCTATTCGGTGCGCCAGAGGCCCCTGCATCAGTAATCGACACCCATGAGCAAGACACTGCACCGGAAAACGTGATCGCGGAGCAGACAAAGGTAGTGAAGAAAAAGAAACTTTCAAAATTCTTTACTCCCAGATTGAAAGTCACACTGAGGGTGGGTAATGAATTCGAAGGCAAGATGCACGAGATCGTACATGAAGCCGATACGCTCAGTTCTCTAGTTGCAGAGCAAGAAGCTACAAAGTTAGCCAAGAAAAAATTCAGATTTGTGGAAGTTATCTCGGTCAAGTCGATGTAAGCGGGCACGCTAACGTCCGATTAAAGCGCATTTCATCCCTGCGGCCCGCCCGGCCGACCAGTTCGTGTGAAGTGAGGGTCTTAACCTCGATTACCGTAGCCGTTCGCAGGCTTCAAAGCTAACGGTCAATCCAACATTTCAAGGCATAACGGAACACCAGCCCTCTCCTGCTGGCCTCGGTCTGCGACGGGCAGAAAACGGCCAATAGCGGAAGGTAGTTACATGCAACAGTCGACCCATTGGGGCGTTCGAGACGGCTACGTAAGTAGGGGCGATTAATACCGGGGAACGAGCACCGACAGAAGGCGCCCTCCCATAGTTGCAACCGCGTCGTTTGATAAGCCCACTCACAATTGTTAACTGTTTATTTGACATTTTTTTCTCATTCCCAGCTCTACATTCGCCGCGCTTGCAACATGCAAATGATTCCTATTGTTCGAGTCTCAATCGACAACCCACGGGCTTCCCGTGTCCCCATAAAAAACGGAGCATTCAACGTATGGCGTCCCGTCTACCGTCTTTCCTCACCAAAGCCCTTATCGCCACCGCATTGGTCGGCGCCGGGCAGGTGTATGCCGCCGAAACGGCCGGCATCGTGGTGTACAACGCCCAGCACGAAAGCCTGACCAAGGCTTGGGTTGAGGGCTTCACCCAGGAAACCGGGATTCTGGTCACCATCCGTAACGGCGACGACACCGAGATGGGCAACCAGATCGTACAGGAAGGCGCCGCCTCCCCGGCCGATGTGTTCCTCACCGAAAACTCCCCGGCCATGGTGCTGGTAGACACTGCCGGGCTGTTCGCTCCGGTCGCGCCGGCCACCCTGCAACAGGTGGACGCTGCGTACCGCCCGGCACATGGCAAGTGGCTGGGCATTGCCGCGCGCTCCACGGTGTTTGTGTACAACCCCAGCAAGCTCAAAGAAGCCGACTTGCCCAAATCCTTGATAGACCTGGCGTCGGCCAGCTGGAAAGGCCGCTGGGCTGCCTCACCGGCCGGTGCCGACTTCCAGGCCATCGTCGCCGCGGTGCTGGAACTCAAGGGCGAAGCCGCCACCCTCGATTGGCTCAAGGCGATGAAAGCCAATGCGACCATCTACCGTGGCAACAGCGCCGTGCTCAAGGCCGTCAACGCCGGCCAGGTCGACAGCGGCGTGATCTACCACTACTACAGCTTCGTCGACGAGTCCAAGACCGGCGAAAACAGCAAGAACACCCAACTGCACTATTTCAAGCACCAGGACCCTGGCGCGTTTGTGAGCATCTCCGGCGCCGGGGTACTGGCTTCCAGCAAACATAAAGAAGAAGCCCAGGCGTTCTTGAAATGGATCACCGGCAAAGAGGGCCAGGCCATCCTCAAGGACGGCAATTCGTTCGAATACGCCGTGGGCCAGAGCGCGCAATCCAACCCCAAGCTGACCCCGCTGGCACAGCTGGACGCGCCGAACGTCGACGCCTCCAAGCTCAACAGCAAAAAAGCGGTGGAGTTGATGACCCAGGCCGGGCTGCTCTGATTGTTGCCTGAGGCTGCGGCCCAGGCGCTGACGGCGCCCGCGCAACGCCGCGTTCACGGCCTGTTCAAAGGCCGTGGGGGCAGGTGGGTCACGAGTTTATCGGTGCTGGTGTCGCTGTTGGCACTGCTGCCGATTGCGTTTGTGATCGGCGTGTCCTGGCAAATCGGCTGGGCGCAGATCGAAGCGTTGGTGTGGCGCCCGCGTGCGGGTGAACTGTTGGTCAACACCGTGCTGCTGGTGGTGATCACCCTGCCCCTGTGCATGCTGCTGGGTATTGCGCTGGCGTGGCTGACCGAGCGCACCGACCTGCCGGGGCGGCGGCTGTGGTCGCTGTTGGCCGTCGCGCCGCTGGCGGTGCCGGCGTTTGTGCACAGTTACGCGTGGGTGAGCCTGGTGCCTTCGATACACGGCTTGCCGGCCGGCGTGCTGGTGTCGGTGATTGCCTATTTCCCGTTTTTGTACTTGCCGGTGGCGGCGACCCTGCGCCGGCTCGACCCTGCGATTGAAGATGTAGCCGAGTCCCTGGGCCTCAAGCCGTGGGCGGTGTTCTGGCGCGTGGTGTTGCCGCAGTTGCGCCTGGCGATCTGCGGCGGTGCGCTGCTTGTGGGCCTGCATCTGCTGGCCGAGTACGGCCTGTACGCGATGATCCGCTTTGACACCTTTACCACAGCGATCTTCGATCAGTTCAAATCCACCTTCAACGGCCCGGCGGCCAATATGCTCGCGGCGGTGCTGGCCCTGTGTTGCCTGGCGATGCTCACCGCCGAGTCCGCCGCACGCGGCCATGCCCGCTATGCGCGGGTCGGCTCCGGCAGCGCCCGCGAGCAGCGCATCGTACGCCTGAGCCCGCGCACCACCCTGCTCGCCCTGGGCCTGCAAATCCTCACCTGCGCGCTGGCCCTGGGCGTTCCGCTGGTGACCCTGGGCCAATGGTTGATCTCCGGCGGCCGCGAGGTCTGGCGCTTCGACGAATTGCTGCCGGCGCTGGAGCAAACCGTATTGCTGGGAGTGGCCGGCGCTGTGCTGACCACCTGCGCGGCGGTGCCGATTGCGTGGCTGTCGATCCGTGCGCCGGGGCGCTTGCAGCGCATTCTGGAGGGCTGCAACTACATCACCAGTTCGTTGCCGGGCATCGTGGTGGCGCTGGCCTTGGTGACGGTGACCATCCACTTCGCCCGGCCGATCTACCAAACCACTATCACCCTGCTGCTGGCCTACCTGTTGATGTTCCTGCCACGGGCCCTGGTGAGCCTGCGCGCAGGCATCGCCCAGGCGCCGGTGGAGCTGGAAAACATGGCCCGTAGCCTCGGCCGCTCGCCGGGCCGCGCCCTGTGGCTGATCACCCTGCGCCTGGCCGCACCCGCCGCGGCTGCCGGGGCGGCGCTGGTGTTCCTGGCCATCGCCAACGAGCTGACTGCCACCTTGCTGCTCGCGCCCAATGGCACGCGCACCCTGGCCACCGGCTTCTGGGCGATGACCAGCGAGATCGACTACGCCGCCGCCGCGCCTTACGCGCTGATCATGATCCTGTTGTCACTGCCGTTGACCGGCCTCCTCTACCACCAATCCAAACGCACGGCAGGCCGATGAACGCCCTTGAACTCCACGCCCTCTGCAAATCCTTCGGCAGCCAGCGCGCCTTGGCCGACGTCAGCCTGTCGGTGCCCACCGGCGGGCGCACGGTGATCGTCGGGCCCTCCGGCTCCGGCAAGACCACCTTGTTACGCATGATCGCCGGGTTTGAATTCCCCGACAGCGGCAGCCTCACACTCAACGGCCAGGTCCTGGTGGACGCCACCCACGCCGTGCCGGCCCATCAGCGCCAGATCGGCTATGTGCCACAGGATGGCGCACTGTTCCCGCACATGACGGTGGCCGACAACATCGGCTTTGGCCTGGCGACCAAGGGCGAGGCGTACCACAGCCGTATCGCCGAGCTGATGGACAGCGTGGCCCTCGACGCCAATATGGCGCGGCGCTGGCCCCATGAACTGTCCGGCGGCCAACAGCAACGGGTGGCGCTGGCCCGCGCCCTGGCGCAACAACCACGCCTGATGCTGCTGGACGAGCCGTTTTCGGCGCTGGACACCGGCTTGCGCTCGGCCATGCGTAAGATGGTCGCGCGGCTGCTGAGCGATGCCGGCATCACCACCATTCTGGTGACCCATGATCAGGCGGAAGCACTGTCATTTGCCGACCAATTGGCGGTGATGCGCCAGGGCCGCCTGGTGCAGTCGGGCCACCCGATGGAGATGTACCAGTACCCGGCCGATGAGCAGACCGCGCTGTTTCTCGGGGATGCAGTGGTGCTGCACGCGCGTATCCAGGCCGGCTGGGCCGACTGCGACCTGGGGCGGATCCAAACCAACAGCCCGCTGAGCCACGACTCGGCGCGGATCATGCTGCGCCCCGAGCAGGTGCACCTCAGTGCCACCGGTTGCCCTGGCGTGGTGACCGAGCGCGAGTTCGGCGGCAACACCTGCACGCTGACCGTGGCGTTGCACGCTGACCCGAGCCATACGATCCTGGTGCGCAGCGCCGGCCTGCTGGCGCCACCGGCCGGCAGCGCGGTGCACCTGTCGACCACGGGCACCGCCCACGTGCTGTTTGGATAAAAAACCCGGCCCTCAGTCTCAGCTAAGTCTCGTGCCGTACCTTCTCCCTTGCGCCAACCACCGCGCGGTCAAGGAGAGGTAATCCCGATGAATGCCACAGCAGCCCGTTGGCTGAACAAAGTACCCGAGGTGACGCTGTCATTCTGGGTGATCAAGATACTGTCCACCACCGTGGGCGAAACCGGCGCGGATTACCTCGCCGTGGATGCCGGCTTCGGCGCCGGCCCCACCAGCCTCGGCATGGCCGCGCTGCTGGGGCTCGCGCTGTTCGGGCAGCTGCGCACCAAGGCCTACACACCGTGGATCTACTGGCTGACCGTGGTGCTGGTGAGCATCGTCGGCACACAGATCACCGATATCCTCACCGATAAACTCGACGTCAGTCTGTATGCCAGCACGGCGATTTTCTCAGTGCTGCTCACGCTCAATTTCATGCTCTGGTACCGCACCGAGCGCAGCCTGTCCATCCGCGACATCGTCACCCCACGGCGCGAATGGTTCTACTGGACCACGGTGCTCTGCACCTTCGCCCTGGGCACTGCCGCCGGCGACCTGGCCACCGAGGCACTGGGCCTGGGTTTCACCCTCGGCGCGGTGATTTTCGCCGGCCTGATCGGCGTTGCCCTGCTGGCCTGGCGCCTGGGCGTCAACAGCGTGCTGACCTTCTGGGTCGCCTACATCCTCACCCGCCCCTTCGGTGCTTCGCTGGGCGATCTGCTCACCCAGGCCAAGACTTATGGCGGCCTGGGCATGGGCGCCAGCTGGACCAGCGCGCTGTTCCTGTTCGTCATCGTTCTGCTGGTGGCCGTGGCTCAATTCAGCGTCGGCAACCGCAAACCCCTTACTCATTGAACCCAAGGACATCGCCATGCTTAACCTCAGAAAAATGATCCGCCACGTCGCGATTATTTCCACCATCGGCCTGCTGAGCATCGCCACTGGCTGCTCGAAACCTGGCGATACACCCAAGGACGCAGCCAGTGCCGGCTCAAGCAGCAGCCAGCGCCAGACCTCGAAACTAGGGGACCTGTCGGAGTTCCGCAACATTGCCGTGGACGTGTCGGCCCTGGTCTCCAAGCACGACCTGGCCGGCGCCAAAGCCCGCATCAAGGACCTAGAAAGCAGCTGGGACAGCGCCGAAGCCGGGATCAAACCGCGTGCCGCCAGCGACTGGCACGTGCTGGATAAAGCCATCGACCGCGCGCTCTCGGCATTGCGTGACATCAGCCCGAACCAGGCCGACTGCCAGGCCGCGATGGACGACCTTCTCAAGGCCTTCGATTCGATGAAAGGCTGACAACATGCTTCACTACACACGCGGCGACTTCCTCGCCGCGTTTGCGTTGGCGCTGGAGAGCAAGATGCGGATTCTACTGGTCGAAGACGACTCCATGATTGGCGACGCCATCCAGCGCGCGCTCAGCGATGCGAGCTATGCCGCCGACTGGGTTAAAAACGGCCTCACGGGCCTGGCCGCGCTCGATACCCACTCCTACGACTTGGTGCTGCTGGACCTGGGCCTGCCCGGCAAGGACGGCCTCGACGTGCTGGACTGCATCCGCGCGCGCAACAATCCCGTGCCCCTGCTGATCATCACCGCCCGCGACAACCTCGACGACCGCCTGCGCGGCCTGGACGGTGGCGCCGACGATTACCTGCTCAAACCCTTCGACATCGCCGAACTGCTGGCACGCATTCGCGCCGTGCTGCGGCGCAAAGGTGGAGCCGCCCAGTCGGTGCTGGGCAATGGCGTGGTGACCCTGAACCTGCTGAGCAAACACGCGAGCACCGACGAACAGCGCGAAGTGGCGTTGTCCAACCGCGAATTTGCGCTGCTGCAAGCGTTACTGATCCGCCCGGGGGCGATCCTTTCGCGCAGTGAGTTGGAAGACCGCCTGTATGGTTGGGGCAATGAAGTGGAGAGCAACGCCATCGAGTTCCTGATTCACGCCTTGCGGCGCAAGTTGGGCACCCACGTGATCAAGAATGTCAGGGGCATGGGATGGATGGTTTCAAGAAGCGTTTGAGTGAGTCGGTGCAACTGCGGCTGTCGGTGACCCTGTGTCTGGCGATCCTGCTGGTGGCGTTGGCGGCCAGCGTGTTTGCGTTTGTCTCGGCGTTTGAAGAAACCCACGAACAACAGGACGCCACCTTGCGCCAGGTGGCGATGCTGTTCGACCGCCAGCACATGACCCTGCAGTACCCGCAAGGCCCGGCCCTGGCTGGCGACGACGAAGAAACCCGGGTGATCATTCAACGCCTGAACGATAGCCCGCACGCCACGGGCACCACTGATGAAGCCCTGCCCCTGCCCTTTCCTGCCGACCTGGCCGATGGCTTATCCACGGTTGAGATGGCCGGTGAAGCCTTTCGCGTGCTGGTGCACACCACCGCCGGTGGCGAGCGCATCGCCGTGGCCCAGGAGTCCGACGCCCGCGACAAGGACGCCCGTGAAGCCGCCTGGCGCAGTTTGTTGCCGTTCCTGATTCTTTTCCCCGTGCTGTTATTGGTAGTCGGCGACCTGGTGCGCAAGCTGTTTCGCCCGATTGGTGTGCTGGCGGCCGAGATCGACCAACGCGCCGAGCAAGAATTGCACCCCATTGAGGAGCAGCACCTGCCCACCGAAGTGCGCCCGTTTGTGGTGGCGATCAATCGCCTGCTGGCGCGCGTCGCGCAGTCCATGGACAGCCAGCGGCGCTTTGTCGCCGATGCCGCCCATGAGCTGCGCTCGCCCATGACGGCCTTGGCGTTGCAGGCCGACCGGCTGGCCGCCACCGAGATGTCGCCCATGAGCCGCGAGCGTTTTGTGCCGCTGTCCCGGGGCATCGCGCGTGGGCGCCAGCTGATTGACCAACTGCTGAGTCTGGCGGCAGCACAGTCAACCTCGGAACGGGTGCACACCCGCCTGTCGGTGCATGCCGTGTATCGCCAGGTCCTTGAAGACCTGCTGCCGCTGGCCGAACGCAAGCAGCTCGATATAGGCGTGGACGGCGCTCAGGACGTGCACGTGACCTTCAACGCGATGGACCTGTTCAGTCTGGTGAAAAACCTGGTGGACAACGCCATTCGCTATACCCCGGAGGGCGGGCGCATAGACCTCTCGGTGACCCAGACCCCAGGCGCCGTAGTGCTGCACATCAAGGACTCCGGCCCCGGCATTGCCACAGAAGAACAGGCGCGGGTGTTCGACCCATTCTACCGCAGCCTGGGCACCGACGAGGCCGGCTCCGGGCTGGGCCTGTCGATCGTCAAGGCGATTGTAGAGCGCAGCGGCGCACGGGTGCAGTTGTCGTTCAGCGATACCCAAGCGCAGCGTGGCCTGTGCGTGACGGTTTGGCTGCAAGCGCTGTAAGCACCTGCGCCGAACAAAGACAATCACCACCTTTTTTGACTTTTTTTGCCAACATCCGCCCTAGAGTGGCCTTATCAGCCCTATAGACGCCCGACAATGAAATCTTCTGATGCCACGGACGACACGCTCCTCAGCCAAGCCCCCCTGCACTTGCATGCCAGTGTTGGGGGCTTGGTTACCTTAAAAAAGGCCCCCACACCTAGACTGGATGTGGGGGCCTTTTGAACATAAGCGGCGTTATTGGAAGAGGGGGGGACATGCGTTTATGACGTTAAGGGCGCTTTGGTGTGTTTCTCCGACTTCCGCCCACAAGCACATTTCAAAATTACCAGAATTTAACGGCGCGCTTGGGAATCAAAAAAGGTACCGCTCGATAATCAGCGCGATGAATACGATCCATGCCAACGCCAACATACTAGTAACAGCAATCCATTGCTCGCCCATGACTTCGATTCCGGTTATGCGCATCTGTTTAGTGGAGAATAGCGAGCTCCCCAATTAGGTGTCTGTAGGAAATTGACCATGGGACCTAGGATAATCAGTTGCGTCTCGATTTATGCAGCAGGACATGATCGTCTAAATAATGTGCGATCACTTCCAAAGTTCGTAATTTCCCAATCGGCTTCAGGTCCTGGCGATTTCAGTTTTCACCATCATGTAGCCGATTTCCAAACGATGTTCTGTCCGTACGATCAACTTCACCGATCGCCAGGATCAATGACGATCGATCAAAAACTTTTAAAAGTAGCTCAGAAAACCTCAGCGCTCTTCGTCTGCACAGACTACTCTGACAGAGCACTCTTGAATTCTGACAAGGAAAGTCCAATGAAAAAGCAAAAATCTGTGGCTAACACCGACGCACTCATAATCAACATAAACGACGGCTTCGAGCTAAGTTTTTGGGCCGTGAAGTTCGGGGTAACTAAAGATGAAATCAGGGCTGCCGTCCGCCAGACGGGGAATTCACTTACGGCAGTGAAGCGCCATTTCACTCTCTCCCAGCACGCCTGACCACTCGAACCCTCAACAAGTCAAGCAGCTACCGTATTCCACTCAGCGTCTACGAAATGACGGCTTTGGGCTGATTTCTGCCTTTCGTCACCGCTAACTCTGGGTTGGTTGTTACAAGTCAGGATGGCTTTAATCGCAAAACCCCGACCGGGTTGCAGAGGTTTTTGGGTAGTTAAGGGTTTAAAACCGTAACCTCAGCGCGGTTGAGCAGTGTTTTTCGACGCCTACGTTCAAACCACAGATAGACCACCGGCGTAGTGTACAGCGTCAGAATCTGCGACACCGCCAAGCCACCGACAATCGCGATACCCAGCGGCTGGCGCAACTCGGAACCGGCACCATGACCGAAGGCCAGCGGCACAGCGCCCAGCAACGCAGCCAGGGAGGTCATGAGGATCGGGCGCAAACGCAACAGGCAGGCTTCGCGTACCGCCTCCCGGGGCGACAGGCCCTGTTGCTGGGCCTGCAACGTGAAGTCGACGATCATGATCGCGTTCTTCTTGACGATACCAATCAGCAAAATGATGCCGATCATCCCCAGAACCGACAGATCCTGACCACAGAGCATCAATGCCAGCAGTGCGCCGAAACCAGCTGAGGGCAAGGTCGATATGATGGTCAACGGGTGAATGGCATTCTCGTACAACACACCCAATACGATGTAGACCGTGAGGATCGCCGCCAGAATCAGCCAGGGTTGTGAGCTTAATGAATCCTGGAAGGCCTGGGCGGTGCCCTGGAAACTGCCCAGCACGGTGTCGGGCATTGCGACGGCCAGGGACGCCTGATTGATCGCCGTGACCGCTTCGCTCAGGGCATGGCCGGGCGCGAGGTCGAACGACAGGGTAATGGCCGGGAACACGCCCTGATGGTTGATGATGATCGGCACTTGTTCGGTCTTGACGCTGGCCAGCAGGTTCAGCGGCACCAGGGTGCCGGAACTTGCGCGGACAAATAAATGCTCAAGGGTGGCGGTGGACGTTTGCCAGCTCGGGTCGAGTTCAAGAATCACGTGGTTCTGATCGAGCTGCGTGAACATCGTCGCAATCTGTCGCTGACCGAAGGCGTCGTACAGCACGTCGTCGATGGCCTGCACCGTTACGCCCAGCCGTGCAGCGGTGGAACGGTCGATCACCAGGGTCGATTGGGCGATGGCCTGTTGCTGGTCCGACGTTACGTGCTGCAACTGCGGCAAACTCTTGAGCTTCTCCAGCAGCACACCGCTCCAGTGATCCAGTTCGACACTGTCCGGATCTTGCAGGGTGTACTGGTATTGGGTCTTGCTGGCGCGACCACCAATCTGGATGTCCTGGTTGGCCTGCATGAACACTTTGACTCCGGATAACCGGTCGAGCGCCGGTTGCAGGCGACGGATAACTTCGGCGGCGCTGGCGGTGCGCTCGCTGAACGGCTTCAGGTTGATCATCACCTTGCCCTGGCTCACAGTCGGGTTCGGGCCGATCCAGAAATACACCCGGGCCACCGCCGGGTCCTGGCCGATGATGTCGGCCGCGCGGTTGACCTGTGCACGCATCGCGATGGGTGAAATATCAGCCGCTGCTTCGGCCACACCTTGGATCAAGCCGTTGTCCTGTTGCGGGAAGAAGCCCTTGGGGATGCCGACATACAGCACCGCCGTCGCCACCATTGTTGCGATGGCCACCGCCATGGTGATGCGCTGATGGTCCAGCACCCAACCCAGGCTACGGCGATAACCGTTGTGCAGGCCTTCGAACACCCGCTCGCAAGCCTGGGCAAAGCGCCCCTCTTCATGATAGGCATGGGGTTTGAGCAGCCACGCACAGAGCATGGGTGTGATGGTCAGGGAAACGATGCCGGACATGATAATCGCGACGCTGACGGTCACCGCAAACTCACGCATCAAGCGCCCGACAATGCCGGACATCAACAGGATCGGAAGGAACACCGCGATCAGCGACACCGTCATCGAGACAATGGTAAACGCCACCTCGCGCAAACCATCGACCGCCGATTGCAGTCGCGACTTGCCCATTTCCAGATGCCGGACAATGTTTTCCATGACCACGATGGCATCGTCCACCACAAACCCTACGGCAATCGCCAGGCCCATGATCGACAGGTTGTCGAGGCTATAGCCTAACAAGTACATCACCCCGAACGTGGCCACCAGAGACAGCGGGATGGTCAGGCTGGGAATCAGCGTTGCCGTGGCTTTGCGCAGAAACACAAAGATCACCACGACCACCAGCGCAATCGACAGCAGCAAGGTGAACTGCATGTCGTTGACCGAGGCTTCGATGGTCTGGGTGCGGTCACCAACCACCTGTACCTGTACGTCTCGCGGCAACGAGGCGGTCAGTTCGGGCAGCTTGGCCTTGATGGTGGCGATGGTCGACAACAGGTTGAAACCAGGCTGTTTGTGGATGTCGACGATAACCGTTGGCTCGGCACCCAATTGCGCAGCTTGTTGCGTGTCCTCGGCGCCGGCAATCACCCGCCCCAGGTCACCGAGCTTGATCGGCATGCCGCTCTTATAGGCGATAACCTGATCACGATAGTGCTGTGGGTCCAGCAATTGATCGGTCGCACCAAGGGTGATCGAACGGCTTTGGCCATCGAGGGTGCCCTTGGGCTGATCAAGGGTGCTGACGCCGATCACACTGCGCACATCCTCCAGGGTCAGGCCGCGAGCGGCCAGCGCATCGGGATCGATCTGTACCCGCACCGCCGGTTTCTGTTCTCCGTGAAAATCCACCAGGCCGACGCCGGGCATCTGCGACAAGCGCTGGGCAATGTAGTTGTCGGCGTAGCGGTCCAGCTCTGGCAACGTGCGCACAGGTGACGTCACGGCCAGCGACATCACGGTACCTTCGGCCGGATTGACCTTGTTGAAGGTCGGTGCGCTGGACATGGTCTTGGGCAGGTTCGGCGTGGCTGTGTTGATTGCTGTTTGCACATCCTGCGCAGCACCATCGATGTCTCGCGACAGATCGAATTGCAGTACCACCTGGGTTTTACCCGCCGCACTCGACGAGGTCATCGACGTCACTTGTGGCACGGCCGCAAAGGCGCGTTCCAAGGGCGTCGCCACCGAAGACGCCATGGTTTCGGCGCTTGCCCCGGAGAGTTTGGCGGTGACCTGAATGGTCGGGAAATCCACCGTCGGCAGCGGCGCCACCGGCAGATGAAAGTAAGCAAAGGTACCGAGCAGCAAGACCCCGATGGCCAGCAGACTCAGCCCCACGCGCCGTTGAATCAATCCGGCCAGCGCATTCATCGGGCGGCCTCTGCCAAATCGGCGGTGGTGTTGGCCTTGACCGGCGTGACCTTCAGCCCCGGCGCGACGCGGGACTGGCCCTGCACCACCACGGTTTCACCGGCCGTCAGACCCTGGCGAATCCACTGCTTGCCATCGACGACCGTGGCGGCATCGACCAGACGCGGTTGCACCCGTTGATCAGCATCCACCACATAGACGAAGTTACCCTGGCGTCCCAACTGCACCGCTTCAGCCGGGACCACGGCCACGTCCTTATGCGTCTGCACCAGCAACCGCGCGCTCACCAACTCTCCCGGCCAGAGTTTCGCAGCGCCATTGTCGAATTGCGCCTTGAGCTGAATCTGGCCACTGGCGGCGGTGACCTGACTGTCGATAAAACTCAAATGGCCGCGGGCGATTTCCTGTTTTCCATCGCGGGTCATCGCCACCACCTGCAATGCGCCTTTGGCGTTTTCTTCGAGAATTTCCGCCAATTCGTCCTGAGACACGGCGAAGGCCACGGAAATCGGGTTCATCTGGGTAATGGTCACCAACCCGGTGGCTTCGGCGCCGTGGGCAATCGCTCCGACGTCCAGCAGGCGCTGGCCGGTACGACCGGTCAACGGTGCCTTGACCTGAGTGAACTCCAGTTGCAGGCGCGCCACATCCAATCCCGCTTGATCGGCCTGTAAGGTGGCCTGCTGGGCGGCCAGTTGGGCGCGGTAGGTTTCAACGTCCTGGGTCGGCCCTGCCTTGGCGGCGGCCAGTTTGCCGGCCCGGTCAAGGTTGACTTTCAGGTTAGTCAGTTGCGCTTGATCCTTGGCCACCAAGGCCTGTGCCTGGGCTACCTGTGCCTGAAAAACCCGCGGGTCGATGACCGCCAGCAAGCTGCCAGCGGTGACAGTCTGCCCTTCGTTGAACAGGACTTTTTGCAGCTCACCGTCCACCCTCACCCGCACATTCACGCTGTTGAGCGGCTGTACGTTACCGATGGCGCTGATCCAGACGGGCAGGTCCTGGCGGCTGACCTGGCTCATCTGCACCGGCACGGCGCCGGCGTCGACCTGCACCGGTGCGGCATGGGCTTGACGGTTCCATTGAAAGCCGCCGATGAGAGCGGCCAGCGAGAGCACCACTCCCCCTGCGAACATAACGCGACGACGTGGGTTCAAGGCATTCATGGGTGAGCAACCTGAGCAGAAGAACTGGAAGTAAGGGTGTTCGGCGAGAAATCCCCGCCCAAGGCGCGGAACAGGCCGACAGCGGCCTGCAAATGCTGGAGGCGTACCTGTAACAGCGTGTCTTCGGCCTGGTATTGGGTGCGTTCGACGATCAGCAGTGTCTGGAAATCGGTCGAGCCGAGTCGGTAGCGAACCTGCGCCAGACGTGCGGCTTCGCGGGCAGAGTCCACGGCGGACTGGTTCAGGACGTAGCTTTTATCGAGTTCGCGGGCCGCACTAAGCTGGGTTTCAACATCCTGCAGCGCTTCGATGATCGACTCGCGATAACTCGATGCCAGCTCCTGGACATGGGCCTGATCGAAATGCAGTTGACCCTTGAGCTGACCGCCGGCAAACACCGGTTGGCTGAGCGTGCCGATGACGCTCCAGATCTGGCCGCCGGCGAGCGTATCGATGCCACCCAGCAGGTCCAGGGACAGGTTCGGTAAAAACGCGGCGCGGGCAACGCCCACGTCGAAATTGGCGGATTTCAGCCGTGCTTCGGCGGCCTGGATGTCTGGGCGCTGACGCAACAATCCAATCGGCAGGCCAGTCGAAGGCTGCGGCACTTGCAGAGTTTTCAGCCCGTTTCCTTGCAGATGAAAGCCCTCGGGCTGTGCCCCCACCAAAACGGCCAGTTGGTAGAGCGCCAGGTCCCGTTGTTGCCGCAGGGGCGGCATCGCCGCTTCAAAGGTCTGCATGGCATTGCGCTGCTGGGCGACTTCCAGATTCGACACGGCGCCCTGACTGGCCTGGACTTCCACCAAATCCAGCACCTGTCGCGCATCGTCGGCAATGGATTGGGCCAGACGCAGCCGGTCCTCCAGGGACAGCACCTCAAAGTAGCGGTCGGCAATGCTCGCACTAAGGCTCATGCGCAGGGTTTGCGTATCAAATACTGTGGCATTGGCCAACGCATCGGCGGAGTCAGCGGCAGCGCGCTGTTTGCCCCAGAAATCCACTTCATAGGTGGCTTCGGCAAATACGCTACGTTTTTCCGTGGAGCCGTAATTGTTCTGTCGCTGGTAATTGCCTCCCAGATTCAGCGCCGGATATTGCGCCGCCCCGGCCACCTGCGCCGAAGCGCGGGCTTCATCGATGCGGCTGACCGCTGCCTTAAGGGTGTAGTTGGAGGCCTGGCCCCGGGCGATCAATGAGTCGAGTTCGGCGCTGCGAAACTCGCGCCACCACTGGCCGCCCTCAGCCGCCGAGCTGTCTGTCGGACCATTGAACTGTTGCGCCAAGAGCAACTCGGGTTGCTGGTACTGCGGCACCATCGAGCAGCCGTCAAGCATGAGCATGCCGAACAACGTCACCGCCACGGATGAAAGACACGTAACCCGCCTGCGGCGGGCCACCAAAGTTGTTACCGACATGGGCAAGCCATCCCCCGCTAAATCCTGTGTGGAGCGATCCACGAATGGGCAGAAGATAGCGAGGAGTGCCTGCCAGAGCGTTCGTCGGCAGATAAATTTTTGTTTAGCCTTGCTCCGGCGTTTCCTGAAAGCTGTAGCCGGCCCCGGGAATGGTCTTGATCAGCGAATAGTCGAAACCTTCATCGAGTTTGCGCCGCAAGCGATGGATATGTTTATCGATGACGTTGTCGTTGGGGTCGAAAGAGTAGTCCCAGGCGCTGTCGAGCAGCATGTCGCGGGTGACCACCTGACCGCTGTGGCGCATGAGCTTCTCCAGCAAAAGCGCCTCGCGATGCTGCAAGGCAATGACTCGGCCCTGACGTATCGCGGTGCGTGTGGCGCAGTCGAGTTGCAGCTCACCGACTTGCAACTGACGCGCGGGCCTCGTCGTCTGTTCGCGCCCGCGCAGCAAAGCATCGAGCCGCGCCAGTACTTCGGCGAACGCGTAAGGCTTGGCCAGATAATCATCGCAACCGGCCTGCAGGCCTTCAACCTTGTCGGTGGTGGACGCCTGCGCACTGAGCATCAGGATCGGCACCCGCAACTGTTGCGCTCGCAGAGCCTTGACCAGGCCAACACCGTCGAGGCCGGGCAAGCGGCGGTCGACGATCAGCGCATCATGGATTTGCTCCAGGGCCATGCCCAGCCCACTATTGCCATCGCTGGCGATATCGACGATGTGACCACTTTCGCTCAACCCACGTAACAGGTAAGCCGCGGTCTGGGCGTCATCTTCAACCACAAGAATGCGCAAGGTACCGCCTCCAGAAATCCAACCTAAACTTTTATTTACCTGGCGGGAACGTGGCATAGCCGCAGGCTTTGTCACACTATGCCATCTCTGCCCGATTATGTGAGCGGTTCATCTGCCATGACCCATGTTCTAGTCGTCGAAGACGACTTGCTTACCTGCCGCGAAATCGAAGCGGCGCTGTGTGACCACGGCTTCACCGTGAGCTGCGTCCACAATGGTCGCGAAGGTCTGCTCAAGGCCCTGAGTGAACCGTTCGATCTGATCGTCCTGGATCGCATGCTACCCGGCGGCCTCGATGGACTTGGCGTACTGACCGCATTACGGGCGGCAAGCGTGAGCACCCCGGTGCTGATCCTCAGCGCCTTGAGTGCGCTGGACGAAAGGGTTCGCGGCCTGCGCGCAGGCGGTGATGATTACCTGACCAAACCCTTCGAATTCATCGAGCTCACCGCACGGCTGGATGCGTTGAACCGTCGCCGCGCCGAACCGGTCTCCGAAGCTCGGGAAACACGCTTGCGGGTCGGCAATCTGGAGGTCGACCTGTTGAGCCGGGTGGTCCGGCGTGGTGACAGTGTCATTGATCTGGTGCCCCGTGAGTACGCGTTGCTGGAACACTTGATGCGCCATGCAGGGCAAGTGGTCACCCGCACCATGCTGTTCGAAGCGGTCTGGAACTACGCCTACGATGAGCGCACCAACGTCATCGAAGTCCACATGGGCCGTTTGCGACGCAAGATCGACGACGAAAACGAACCGTCGATGATCCATACCATTCGTGGAGCCGGTTATGTCCTCCGTTCGCCTGAGTGAGATTCCGCGGACCATCAGTTTTCGCACCGGCCTGCTGTTTCTCGGACTGTTCGGCTGTTCGTTTCTCGCACTGTTCGGCTATGTCTATTGGCAAACAGCGTTCTACCTGAAAGCCGAAGCGGATACCGCGCTGTATCGCCAGGTAGAAACCCGCAGTGCACAGAATACCGAGTTACAACTCAGGGAAATCCGCAATCACGCCGAGCAGGATACCGAAGCGCGCGTTCCCCAGAGCCTGTTCGACGCACAAGGCCAGTTCATCGCCGGGGCCATCCAGCAATTGCCGCCCTTCTCCGCCTACGACAAACCTCAGGAGTTCGATTGGCACAAGCCCAGCGGTCATCAGCGCCCGATACGCTTCATTGTCCATCACTTGGCCGACGGCAAGACCTTGCTGGTAGCCCAGGACATCCACGACATACGCGAATTTGACGAACTGTTGATCAAGGCATTGGTTTCCGGTGGCGTGCTGCTGCTGGTGGTCGGCCTGTTTGGCGCGGTTGTACTGGGTTACTCGGCCCACCGACGCCTGGACAAGGTCAGTAGCTCGATTAAGGGGATCATCGAAGGCGAATTGACCGGCCGCTTGCCCATCCAGGGCAACAACGACGACATCGACCGCCTCGCCTCCGTGGTCAACGGCATGCTCGATGAGCTGGAACGCTTGATGAACGAGGTCAAAGGCGTGTGCGACGACATCGCTCACGACCTGCGCACCCCTCTGACTCGGTTGATCGCAGGGCTGGAGCGCACCCAGCGCCGCGGTCTCGATGAAGCACAATATGCCGCCAGCATCGACGCGGCACTGGTCGAAGCCAAGGCACTGCTTCTGACCTTCAAGGCGTTGCTACGTATCTCGGAAATCGAAAACAGCGCCCGCCGCAGTCACTTCGCGCCGCTGGATCTGAACCTGATCAGTGCCGACGCCACCGAACTCTATGAGCCGTTGGCAGAAGAACGTGGCATCAGCCTCACGCTCAATAAAAGTCAGGGTCCTGCCGTCATCGCCGGAGACGCACAGTTATTATTTGATGCGCTCTGCAATCTGCTGGATAACGCCATCAAGTTCTGTCCCGACGATAGCCAAGTCAACCTGACCGTAATCGCCAATCTTGGGTCGGTCGGAATTTGTGTCACAGACAATGGACCGGGCATTGCCGAAGGAGAGCGCGAAGCCGTGTTTCGTCGGTTGTACCGTGCCGAAGCGAGCCGAAACACACCGGGTAATGGCCTGGGGTTAAGCATGGTCACCGCCGTTGCGCGCCTACACGACCTCAAGCTGACAGTCAGTGATGCAGCGCCTGGCTGTCGCATCGAACTGCTTGGCAAGACGGGGTCGACGGGCCCATCCGCGTCACTCGGCATTGTCTGATCATGTTCCTGGGGGTTTGGCTGAGCGTGGGCCGAAACACGCAACGCGACAAAACTTCCCGTCGTATTTATCTCCCCCTAGCCCTCAAAAAATCCAGCTTCGCCGCCAACCTGTCGAGAAATTCATTTTGCGGAGAACTGGGCGAAAGGCCGTGAGCGTCAAGATGAGTTCAAGCCAACAAACAATGTGTTGGCTCAACTCACTACTGGAAAACACTCATGAACAGCCTTAAAGCCCTTTTGATCGTGACCTTGATGACCGCTTCCGTCGCCGCAATGGCAGAAGGCGGTGGCGATACCGTGATGGACAAAATGGAAGCGGCAAGGGCAACCGCCATGGCCTCGTTTCAACAGTCAGAGTCTGCCACGGCTGCAGCCACTGCCAGCAACCAGAACGCCTCCACCAGTGACGCCTCGCGTTCGAACTGACCGTGTGAACGTCCGTCACCGTTAAGAACGGTGTTGCGCGATATCGGTGAAATCATCGAGGTACCACAAACTATGACTCGTCCAATTCCAGCGACCGCCAACTACAGCATTGTGTTGGTTAACTACAAAACACTTGATCTGACCAAAACCTGTCTGATGCTTCTGCAGGAGGCTCTGCGAGGGACAAATGTTCCGGTGATTGTGGTGGATAACCACTCTGACGATGCAAGCAGCGAGTACTTGCGCTCGCTGGACTGGATTGAGCTGATCGAACGCAAGCACACCGACTCCGAAGCCGGAAACATTGCCCATGGCCGTGCTCTGGATCTCGCTTTGGCGCAGGTTGAAACCGACTATCTGTTTCTGTTGCATACCGATACCTTCATTTACGATCCGGCAGTGTTCACCATGATGCTCGACCAATGCACGGGGCAACGCGACGTGGCTGCCGTCGGATGCTTGGAGCAATTGGATCGAGGGAGCGTTCGCTCGGCCTGGCGCCTGGCCTCACGCTTTTGCAAGCACTACGCCCGACGGAGTTTGCTGGCACTCGGCGTTCAGGCGAGAGCGCCCAAGCCGTATCGAGAAGTCCACCTGAAGAGCTTTTGCACATTGTGGAATGTGGCGTTCATCAAGCAACACGGCTTTCACTTTCAAATGGATGAGCGTAATCCGGGTTATGAACTGCAAGATCGAATGACTGCCTTGGGCTATCAGGTGCGTTCTATTTCACCGCGAAAGATGTTCCGTTACCTGGATCACATTCAAAGCGGCACCGTTTCGGCTATGGGCGGTTACGCGCGCAATCACCGCAGGGTCCGGATGTACGAGCAGATTACCCAAGGCAAAAAATCTGAAGGTCTGGTGAATGGGTAAAACCGCATGAAAACATTTTGAACTTTGGCGGCATCTTGCACTGTTGCCTAGGCGTAGTCCTGTCTACCGACTTGCCCGACCCGCCAAATCCATATCCGACAGATAGCGGTCACCACCAACGTTTTCGATCGTTTGAAATCATCGCATCCGTCATACGTGAATTGAACATGTTCTCTTACTGAGACGCCATCTTCAGAACTTATCTGCTGCTGTGAACCTCACACATCCAAAACGTATTAAGGGCGGCTCGCACTTACCTCAAGCTCCCTATACAGTGATCGAAGCTCACTTTGATTCGCGAATGTGGTGAAGCTTTTCAAGATGGTGATATACGAAGCTAACGCGACATCCTGGAGGGACGGTGCCTGTATGGTTCATCATCCATCAGCCACGGCTCTATAAGGGGAGCGACGAGGAAAGACATGACTTACAAAGTGAGAGTTGCTACACCCACTGATGCCTCCGATATCCAGGCCATCTATGCTCCGATGGTTTTGGACACCGTCATCTCGTTTGAGCTGGCACCACCGACCATCGACGAGATGGCGGAGCGAATTGCAGTAACAATGCGGACGTACCCCTATCTGGTAGCAGAGATGAGCGGCAAGGTCGTTGGATACGCTTATGCAAGCCAGCATCGAGCCAGGGAAGCTTATCGTTGGTCGGTAGATGTCACCGTCTATATCGATCCAGCCGTACACCGAATAGGGATTGGCCGTGCACTTTATCAGCGGCTTTTGCCACTCCTTGAAAAACAGGGATTTCATGCGGCCTATGCAGGTATCGCCTTACCCAACGCCGGAAGTATAGGTATCCACGAATCACTCGGGTTCACGCATATTGGCACTTACCCTGAGGTCGGATTCAAGCATGGCCAATGGCATAGCGTGGGTTATTGGCGCAAACCACTGTGTGCTGTGACACCGCCAAAGGAGATCACCCCGTTCAGCGAAGTGCAATGCGAGTAGAAACACAGGTTGCCGACGGCTGTCGCCAACACCAAGGTCATTAAGACTTTTAGACCAAGCCCCTGAACATAGGATGGCTCCGCATTCCTATGTTCAGGGGCTCACATTAAAAACGATGAGCGGCTAATCACTCCATCAACACCACCCGCAAACCAGATTTTCCAGCCTATCTGGCTAGTAATGCCACTCCAAGGCTATGTATGGCATATTTTTTAGTAGACCAGTCAGAGGTCTGGAACGTCGTTTTGTCGAGATGGACGACATCATGCCAAGCTCAGATATCAGGGGAGCATCCGTTGAGATGCCCGACAGCATGTATGCCTATGTGTATGCCTAACTGATTTAGCAGTTAAAAAGCATAACAAATACATTAGCTTAGGCTTATGGTTCAAATGACTGTGTACCACCAAGTACCGATCCATAGACGTCTACAGCAGTCTATGAATCACCTCAAGAAGCCCGCCTCGTGCGGGCTTTCTTGTTTCTGGCTGTCTCTCCTTGTATCCCCCCTATACCGTCCTCCGTGTATCCTCTGTGCTTCCTCGACAAATAATTGAACCGAGGGGATACGAGCCCAAATGAAGCGCTCCGAGATAGAACGCCCCCCCTTTCCGACACCGCATTGGCCGGCCTGGAGCCTGATGCCAACGAGTATCGCGAGCTGGACGGGAGCGGCCTTTATTTCCGCGTGAAGCCTGATGGCCAAAAGCCCTGGCAGCTAGCCTGACGGCAAATAGTCATGGCTTGGGCTTGGGCTTGGCGGTTACCCCGAGGTGAGCAGATCAGTCGCCAGGCAGAAAGCTGCCGAGTTACGCACCGACGGCGCCGACGGCAAAAAACCGATCGTTACCAAGCAAGTCCGCAAGAAAGTAGAAAGGGATATCGCCGGCGAGACATTCGAGCCACTGGCGAGAGAATGGTACGCCTCGCGTCTCACCAACTGGGATGCGGGCACCGCCAAGCGAATCATCGGCGCCCTGGAACGTCACGTCTTCCCGGTGTTCGGCAAACGCCCCTATGCCGATATCACTCCGCTTGAGTGGATGGAGTTTCTGCGCGGCATGGAGCGGCAGGGAATCCTTGAGCAAATGAGCCGAGTGCGCTCGTACTGCCGAGACGCCTACGACTTGGCCAGGGTAACCGGCCGGGCCACCCATAACCCGCTCGAGGGGCTGCAAAAATATCTCCAGTCCGGCAAGGCCGAGAACTACGCCCACGTCTCACCCGATGAACTTCCCGGCCTGATCCGAGCCATCGCAGCCTATCCACACGCCCACGACGTGCGCCTCGGCCTGCGGCTGCTGAGCCTGTTCGCCGTGCGTCCAAGCGAGCTACGCGAAGCTCAGTGGTCTGAGTTCGACTTTGCCAAGAAGGTTTGGACGATCCCCGTCGAGCGCAAAGGCCGCAAGAAAGGACTTGAGCACCTGGTGCCGCTTTCGTCGCAAGCGATCGAGGCGCTGGAGGAACTACGCCAGTACACCGGCAGCTATCCCCTTCTATTCCCTGGCCGCAGCGACCACACCAAACCACGCAGTGACACCGTGTTTCTGATGGCGCTGCGCCGTATGGGATATGAAGGCCGGCAAACCGGTCACGGCTTCCGGCATATCGCGTCGACAGTGCTCAACGAGAACGGGTTCGACGAGAACCACGTCGAGGCCCAGCTATCGCACAAAAAACCTGGCGTTGCTGGCGTCTACAACAAGGCCCAGTACCTCCCACAGCGCACGGTGATGATGCAATGGTATGCGAACTACCTCGACGGTCTTGCCGGTGGCATCGTTATCCAGGGCGACTTTGGCAAGCGAGCCTGACTGGGTGCTTCCCACTGACTTCTAGACAGATATAGACTCAAAGCCATCACTGTCCAGATAGCCGTTAGTACGATGCGCTCGATGACAGGTGTTCGACCTAAAAAAGGTTAAGTTTTGTTAAGTCGCTGGCGCTGACCAGATTGGGCGGTAGCCACTCTGGTATCCACGGTTTGGCGTTGATCTACGCCGGATACCAGGGTGGTGACCAGGCGCGATGACCAACATCAGTGACCACTTGGGGCTGGTCACAACCACCAGGATGCCCAATTTGCGAAATAACCCCATGGAAGGCCTACATCAGCGCTAAGTCGCGCTAGGTGTTCATCGAGGTCCTTTCCATGGGATGTCCTCGATCAAGAAGCAGCGATGCGATGGCCTGGCCGGAAGCCATGTGCCCCAGCCGACCAGACCACCGACAAACCCAGCAGCGCCAACACCACCAATGCCCAAGGGAAAGAGGCAGGCCCGAGACGCTCCAGCAGGACACCGCCCACCGCACCGCCGCCGGCCACTGCTAGGTTGAAGGCTGTCACCAACATGGATTGCGCCACATCGGCCCCATCGCCCGCCGTATCAGCCAGCGCGGTCTGCAGCAATGTTGGTGCGCCGCCAAAGGTCAGCCCCCATGTCGCAACGCCCAGTAGCACGACCAGTGCCGAGCCGCCCGAGAAACCCAACGTCAGCGCCGCTACGGTGAACACGGCCAGACTCAGCAGGGTCAGTGCGCGTAGCCATCGGTCCACCAGCACACCGGTGATCCAGATTCCCATAATGGAGGCTGCGCCAAACAACAGCAGCACGGCGTCCACCCGATGCCCCAGCCCCACCGAGGCCAGGAAGGGAGCGATGTAGGTGTAGAGAATGTTGTGCGCCAATATCCAAACAAACAGCGCTAGCAGTATCGGGCGGATGCCGGGCATCAGGAAGATGCGTCGAATCGGCACGCGTTGTCTGGCGGATTGTCCTGCAAAGTCCGGCACCGCCAGACGCACCCAGACAAACAGCAGCAGTGACAGCGCCGACATGATCCAGAACACACCTCGCCAATCGAACAAGGTGCCCAACCACGTTCCCAACGGCACGCCGATGGCCAAGGCAATGGGCTGGCCAACGCCCGCAACTGCCAGTGCGCGTCCCTGCTGGCGGTGGGGAACCATCCGCCGCGCATAGCCGGCCAGCAGCCCCCATATCACGCCGGCCGCCATACCAGCGACGAAGCGCGCTACCAAAATTAGCCCATAGTGGGCGGACAAGGCCGTGACGGAATTGAAGATCAGCAGACCGCCGATGGCCAGCAGTAGCAACGGCCTACGGTTCCAACTGCGTGTGGCGGCGATGATCGGGATTGCGGCCAGTACTGACCCCAGCGCATAGAGGGTCACCAATTGGCCCGCCAAGGCTTCGGAGACGCCCAGGCCTTGGCTGATCTGTGGCAACAGGCCGGCCGGCATGGTCTCGGTCATGATGGCAAGGAAACCCGCCATCGTGAACGCCAGTAGCTTCCAGACAGGTAGCCCTCCAACGATTGCTTCAGGTACCGACGCGGGTGTCTTGTGATTTCGGATGTTCATACGGTGTTCGTCCTTATGTATGTCAGGCGAGATAGGGCGCCGCCATGTCCTTTGCACCGCGCTCAGCTTCCAGTTCATGCTCGAAGCGCCAAAGACCGGCCTGGGCCGCGGTGCGGTTCCAGGCATGCACGGCCCCCCCCCGCTTACGCAGATTGCGCGCGACGGGAGCGCCGATCAGGCCGGTACGGAGGAAAGCGATGGTGGTTTTTGGGTCAGTGCTCACGTGAACTCCTTTTGATAGTGGATGAAAACTCTCTAAATGGAATGATCATTCCAATTTAGACCAAAAAAAACCCAACATCCTTGCGCACCTCGATGCGCAAGGACGGCGGGCGGGTGGTTATAGCGTATCGAGCGCTACGTCGATCACATCCAGCAGACACTGGCGACGCTGCCGCGCGGGACTGCCTTTACTCAGTACCCGCATGCCCTGCATGGTGCTGACGAAGAAACGGGCCAGCGCGCGCGGATTCTTCTCGACAGCAACCTCGCCTGATTGCTGTCCCCGGACGATCAGCTTCTCCAGCGCTTTCTGCAGGCGCTGGAAGTTGTCGGCCACCAGTTCGGCCACCGACTCGTCATGGCCTGCCAGCTCCAGCGTCGCATTGGCAACCAGGCAGCCGCGCCGCTGCGGATCGCCCAGTTCGTCCTCCACAATGCGCATCAGAAGCTGCCGGATCACATCTTTTGTCGAGCCGGGGCTGGCCATCAGCTCCACATTGGCCGTAGTTATGGCCTGGTAGCGGCGCAACGCCTGCTGATAGAGCCCCTGCTTGCTCTCGAACGTGCTGTAGAGACTGCTGCGCGACAGCCCCGTGCCTTCGACCAGATCCTGCACCGAGGTCGCGGCATAGCCACGCGCCCAAAAAACGCGCATGGCAGCATCGGCGATTTCGTCTGGTTCAAATTCCTTGGTACGCATGGCAATCCATCTAATTGGAATGATCGTTCCTAATAATTTACGGTGTGCCTTCTGGAGCGTCAACAACAATCGGATCGTCACCATCCCGTCGCGCAGTGGAAACTGCTGGCGCATGAAAGCCCCATACCTCACATCGAGAGGGGACGAATGCCGCATATCTGCGTGTTTTCGCGCAGTGCTTCGCGCACGCCCATCGCGCACTTGGCCTTTGCGCGAAGCCCTCCCCCGCCAAGGTTTAACGCACCCTTCACGCAGCATATTCACGCACTGGGCCGCGTGATGCCCGGGCCGGCATGTAGGCTCCCCAGCGCCAGCGACGGCTCGCCACCGGACTGCGCAGTACTGCGCAAATTGCGCAAATTGCGCACAGCAAGTACGCAGATCAGTACGCACGGTTGGTACGCATTCGGGTGCGTACTGGCAGCAGGTTCGCACTGAGGTTCGCACTTCTGGTTCGCACCCTCTTATGTGAACCTGGTGCGAACCATGCCGCCAGCCTGTTATCAAAAGTTATGGTAGCCAGGCGATGGTCTCCACTGTGGTTTCCACCAAAATCAGGTGTTTTGACTGGCAACCTGGCCGTTGGCTAAACAAACATCACGGATGTTTTATGTAAAGCGCTACACCAAGCGGTGAAGCGCTACATGTAATCCCCCCCGCAATGCAATGCTCGCGAAGCTTCAATCTATTCCTATGCTGGCTCGCTGATTGGGGAGCGCTTTAAATCAGCCCTATAATCGAAAGCGCTTAACCAAATCGTCAAGTTCATGACCTAAGCGTGCCAACTCGATACTTGAGGCGGCTGTCTCATCACTAGCGCCAGCGGTTTGTTCAGAGATATCACGCACGTTCAGCACGCTACGGTTGATCTCTTCAGCCACTGCGCTTTGCTGCTCAGCAGCTGAGGCAATCTGTTGATTCATCAACTGGATTGTAGACACCGTGCGGGTGATATTTTCCAGAGATGCTCCGGCACGACGAGTTAACTCAACACTGCTATCAGTCAATATACGACTGCTCTCCAGAACGGCGGATACCTCTAGAGTGCCGCTTTGCAAGCTGGAGATTAGTTTTTCAATTTCTTCGGTGGATTGCTGGGTACGCTGCGCCAGGCTACGAACTTCATCGGCAACTACCGCAAAACCTCGTCCAGCTTCACCCGCTCGCGCTGCCTCAATGGCGGCATTGAGAGCGAGTAGGTTGGTTTGTTGTGCAACCGCTTTAATAACATCGAGCACGCCGCCGATTTTGTCGCTTTCCTCTCTGAGATTACTCATAGCCACGGTGGAGTTGCCGACTTCGATAGCCAGGCGTTCGATTTGAGCCACGGCCTCACCAACAACTTTGTCTCCCTCTTGAGCTTGCCGATCTGCGGCGGCCGCGGCGTCAGACGCTTCTTCAGCATTACGCGCTACCTCTTGCACGGTGGAAGTCATTTCGTTCATGGCAGTAGCAACTTGATCGGTTTCGACTTTCTGGCTATTCACACCCGCACTGGTCTGCTCAGTGACGGCTGACAACTCTTCGGCAGCACTAGCGATCTGAATGACACTAGCGCCGATACCGCCAATCAGTTCGCGCAAGCTGGTGGTCATCTTTTGCAGGCTTCTCTGCAATTGCCCCAACTCATCGCGACGGTTGACCTCCAGATCCTGACTCAAATCGCCTGAGGCAATACGATCGACGTCCTTGAGGACATGCTGCAACGGTGTAACGATTTGCCGGGTAATAATCCAGGCCGCGACGGCGCCGAGCAGCAACGCCAGCGCAGCGATACTCGCAAGCAGGGTTTTAGCAAAAGAAGAATCGGCCTCGCGCTTGGCGGATTGCGACGCTATCAACTGCTGCGCAGTATTGAGCAAGATTTCACCTTGCTCACTCATTCGGGCAAACACTGGAGTCAGGTCGGCTCCCGCTTGGCTTAAAGCAGGCTGGGCATCGCGGTACGCATTAACTGCAGCTATCTGCTGGTCAATCAGCGCAAAATCGCTGGGAGAGGTCAGATGAGTACGCGCAGTGTTCAAATGCACAGTTAGCTTCTCAAGCGTCTGAAGGATCAACTGGGCGCCATCTCCCTTGCGGTTGAGCTCTATCTGCAAACGATGAACGCGCAAGTCCTTGGTCATCTCGGCGACGCGAGCAATACTCTCAATCTTGAGGCCCCGCTCATCAAGACTATTGATTGCTATCCAGCCAGTGAGAGCGAGCAGAGAAGTTAGCGCCAACACTAGGCCGAAGCCAAAACCGAGTTTCGTACCTATACGGATATTGCTGATCCAGTCGAACATACATGCTCCAAGCAGCAGATTGCGTTTACCTACGGATACCTATCGGCTAGCTCGCCGCTAGGCTGAGCAACAGAATATTGCGGGATGTGTCACGAGGCTCAGAGGCTCATTCCCCTATCTGATCGCCAACGCCAGTTTGCGAAACAAACCCCATGAATGACCCACCGCCAGCGATTTGAATGTCAGATTTCTGCGTGTTGAAATCGACACTCAGTGTACGATCCATAGATGTCTACAGCAGTCTATGAATCACCTCAAGAAGCCCGCCTCGTGCGGGCTTTCTTGTTTCTGGCTGTTCAGCTCCCACCGTGTATGCCCACGTGAATGCTTCATAAATAATTGAACTGAAGGCATACAAGGATGAAACGCGCCGATATCAAGCGACGCCCTCTCGCTGACACGACACTTTCCAGCCTGGAACCTGAGGCTGGGGCATACCGCGGACTAGACTGAGATCGAACAATATCCACTCTAGTACCCACCGTAGAAGGTCACTACGCGCTTTCCAACTAATGCCCAACTCAAAAATCGAAGACGCTCAGATTATTTTTTCCTTGCTAAAGCAAACTTCAACGACCTTTTTAGAAAGGCCGTTTAGCCGCCTTTACTGAATGACCTTCCCCGTCTGCGAGAGTACTCGGTAAGCCGCTGATACTGGGTTTCATGAGTCAGCAAAGGGCTTGTCTGCGCTATCGCATTGAGACATTGCTGCAACTCACGGGGGAGCCCACGGCTGATCATCAATGATTGCGTTTAGAAGTCGCAAGGCATCAATAGGAAAGCTGTTGCATAACCCTGACTCATGCAATTGATGCACTACGTAGTGCGGATGTTCTATCGGGAGCAACCAATCCTATACAGCCAAAAACGCACTCGAAAACTCAGGGCCCGCAGCAATACTTAATCTAACCAAAGACTCGGCTATTCCACTGGTTGCGAACTCTCGGTTTTTCGGCCAGATATGCTGCCAGAATGGCTGAACTCGATTCTTCCAGTAATCCTCGCGTTGATCAGCAATCCGTATGCTCATTTGAAGGACGTCCTCACGCGCCTGCCGACGCAGCGGGCGAGTGAAATTTCCGAGTTGCTACCGCATAGGTGGCAACCGGTAGTCGAATCGGTCGCGTTTCGATCAGGGAACTCGTGCGTCTAATCTATCGCTTCTAACAGTTCAATCCTGAGCCACTCTATCAGTGGAGAGCAACGTCAAAATGACCACCGAACTCCGTCAACGGTTGGGTAGTGGTAACGACTTGAATTTCGATATCCGGATGGCGTTGGTGGAAGCGAGAAAGGCGCGGCATTAGCCAGTAAAACGCTTCACAAAGCTGGGAGAGCAATACGACCTGATGCCTGCGGGCCGCGCCTCGCAAGCTCTCAGCGACAGAACTTATTTGATTTAACGCGGCATTCACGACAAGCCCAAGCTGCCGTCCTTCTGGCGTTAAAAAGACCGCACGATTGCGCCTGTCGAAGAGTGCTACACCAAGATCCTCTTCCAGCCCACGAATCTGACGGCTTACCGCTGCTTGAGTGATATGAAGTTCGTCAGCTGCTCGTGAAAAACTCTCCAGACGGGCGGCCGCTTCAAAAGGCAACAAACTAGCGAGAGGAGGAAGTGACTTACCGAGTAAATTCATAACCATGGATTATGCATTGAGGGCTGAGAACTCGTTTGTAGCATACATCCGGAAACGTTCAAACTTGCGATTACCAGCCTTGGAGTCGCCTATGAACACATCAGCTCATCCTTTTGCCCTCGGCGTATTTTTTGCGGTATTTGCAACATTATGCTGGGGGTCGAATTTTATCGTTCCGTATGTCACAGGGAACTACAGCATATTTGACTTTCTGGCAGTTAAATTCATGATCGTTGGAGTAATCGGTGTCGTTTGGATGTTCGTCGACCGCACCAGTGTTCGAGAGTTGACACTTCCTATGCGGACGGTGGCGCTGACGCTGGGAGCCATAGGCTATCTAGGGTACAGCGTCTGCATTGCATGCGGTGTTAAGATCAGCGGCCCCGTCCTGACGCCAGCATTCATTGCGGTGGTGCCAGTGATGCTGGCTCTGCTTGGAAATGCGCAAAACAAGATATTGGCGTGGCGAAAACTGGCATTGCCTTTATCCATGCTGGTGTTCGGCCTGCTGCTCATCAATGTTATGGCTAATGACACCCCGCTCGCCTCGCAAGGCACCGCCGTGTTCGGGGTGCTTTTTTCTGTTTGTGCCGTGGCGTTTTGGTTGGCGTTCAGTGTGCTGAACCAAAAAGGCCTGAGCAAAATCCCAGCACATTCCACCAGCGCGTGGACCGGACTCATGATGGTCGGGAGCGCGCTGGGTATGCTTCTGGTAATGCCCTTGGGGTATGCGTTTAACCTTTTTGAAATGCCCTCTCAGGGCGCTAACTTTGCCAATGCTGGAGGCCTTTATGTGTGGGCATTTCTAATTGCAATTTTGTCGTCCGTATTGGGGGCATGGGCGTGGAACAAAGCGTCTCGGTATTTACCCATGGTGCTTTCGGGGCAACTAATTGCTCTCGAATCCCTTTTCGCGACCCTATTCGGATTGCTTTTTGAACAACGTTTACCAACGCTGTATGAAGCCCTAGGTATGACGGCAGTGTTAACAGGCGCAATGCTGGCCATCCGAATGATCTTCGCATCTCACGAGATGGGGCGAGATAAGCTAACGGCGTCTTAAGCCAACCACGGGCATACAACCCAAATGTGTTAGACGTCCAATTGGTGGGCATCCTGATCTGCCCGCATCCTTCACATCGTATATGCTCCCCTCTCCGATACCACACTGGCCAACCTGGCTCCTGAAGCAAGGGCATACCGTGGGTTAGACAGCTCAGACCTGTGTTTCAGAATAAAGCCTAACGGGCAGAAATCGTGGGAGTTGCGCTATAAGAAGCCCGACGGCAAATGGTCGTGGCTCGGGCTTGGCGGTTGTCCAGAAGTCAGCGGCGCCCTTGCCCGGCAAAAGACTGCCGAATGAAGATCGGATGCAGCAGAAGGCAAGAATCCGATAACCGCCGCACTTAGCTTCGTTGATCCATATTTACACACCATTGGCTGAGCCCCGTGTGATCGCAAAGTTGTTCCAAGATTGGGTGATAGGCATCAATTCCAGGCTATTGATGTTGATGTGGGCAGGCTGGTTGAAGACCCAGAAGATCGTCTCTGCGATATCCGTTGGCTGGATCGGATTGGCTCCCGCATAAACCGCATCGTATTTCGACTGATCACCCGAGAAGCGCACCAGAGAGAATTCGCTCTCGCATAGACCCGGCTCGAGGTTGGTCACGCGGACGCCGGTGCCTTGCAGATCGCAACGCAAGCTGAGCGAGAACTGACGGACAAACGCCTTGCTGGCGCCGTATACGTGGCTGCCGGGATACGGCCAGTTGCCGGCGATTGAACCCAGATTGACGATGCTGGCACCCGCGCCATGGGCAATCAACCGTGGTAGCAGCAGACGGGTCGTGTACATCAGGCCTTTTATGTTGGTATCGACCATGGTGTCCCAATCGTCCAGGTTACAGTCCTGCGCTGGCGAGGTGCCGAGCGCCAATCCAGCGTTGTTGATCAGTCCGCGAAGCGTGCTGAACCTGGGGGGTAGACTAAGAATGGCTTCTTGCATGGCCAGTCGGTCACGCACATCCACCACCAGCGGCAACACGTCAGTCTGCGCCGAGAGTTCATCCGCCAATGAGTGCAGACGCTCCTCGCGGCGACCGGTCAGAATCAGCGACCAGCCTGCTGCGGCAAATCGTCGAGCACACGCTTCGCCGAAACCGGACGTGGCACCAGTGATAAAGAGTGTCGGGGTCATCAGGACTTCCTTCGATTCAGGACCATGCATGACCGAGCAAGCCGAAGCCTGCCAGCGCCAGCAACAGCCATTGAGTAAAACGCGCCGCCGTTTCGGCACGTATGTAGATGAACAACTGTTGACCGATCCACAACCCCACCAGCAAGGCAGGCACCAGGTACAGAGCATGAGTCAATGTCTGATTCGGGATCGCTCCGGCCAGTCCCAGCCCCGAAATCGCCACCAGGTCCACGACAAAAAAGAACAGAATCAGGGTGGCACGCAATGCCAGGGCCTTCAGCCCAACATGACTGAGCCAGGCAACAACCAGCGGGCCGCCGATAGAAAATGCCGCGATCAAGGCGCCGCTACTGGCGCCAACCACCCAGCCGCCCACTTGCCCTTTGCCCATCGGCAGCGTGACCCGCACCAGTCCGAGCAACGCCAGTAGCCCGATGAGCAAATAGACGCCGATGGTCAACCCGTCGCTGTTCATCCCAGTCAGCAACCAGATGCCGCAGGGCACACCGCAAGCGGCGGCCATCAACAGGCGCTTGAGTTGTGGGTAATCGGTTTGTGGCAAGGCCCCGCGCAAGAGCATCAGGCTCGACAAGACTTCTAGACACAGCACCAGCGGTACAGCCTGATTCAGAGGGCCGAGCATTGCCAGACCAACGACCGCGATGGCGGCAAAGCCGAATCCGGTCAGGCCGCGAATAATCGCCGCAACCAGTACACACAGGGCGCTCAGGACAAAACTCAGTTCAGGACTCACTGTCGGCCTCCCTAATAGTAGGGTGCCACTCTATTCAAGCGCCGGGACTCACTTTAGATCCAGACAGCTATTTTTATGGAGCCAGAACGTTGGGCAAAACCTGGCTCCATAGAATCCCCCATCTGGCTCTAAGGCTCGAAGAGGTGCATGGCTAGGCTGATGACCATCGACCTTTACCGTGTCCACCTTCAGGAATGAACCCATGACAACGAACCTTGATCATCAATGGATGCCTTTCACCGACAATCGTGAGTTTCAGCGTGCTCCACAGCTGTTTGTTCGGGCTAAGGGACTGAGCTACTGGACCGCTGACGGACGCGAACTGCTGGACGGCAGTTCAGGCCTGTTTTGCAGCGCTGCGGGCCACGGACGTTCGGAAATCGCCGAGGCCGTGTCGAGGCAATTGATGACCCTGGACTTCACCCCTCATTTTCAGCGCGGTTCGCCGCTTTCGTTCGAACTGGCCGAGCGACTGAGCGAATTGCTGCCTGAAGGTCTGAACAAGCTGTTCTTCACCAACTCCGGTTCCGAGTCAGTGGACAGCGCGATGAAGATTGCCCTGGCCTATCATCGCGCTCGCGGAGAGGGGCAGCGCACACGTTTTGTGTCGCGTGAGTGGGCGTATCACGGCGTCAACTTTGGTGGCGTGGCGCTGTCCGGAATGATGCGTAACCGGCAGACCTTCGCGGCAGGCGGACTGCCTCACGTCAGCCACATGCGCCACACCTGGCAGCAAGAACAGCGTTTTCAACTGGGCGAGCCGAACAGCGACACTGACCTGGCCAGCGATCTGGAACGGATCATCGCCACCCACGGAGCCGACAGCATCGCGGCCTGTTTCGTCGAGCCGATTGCCGGCTCCATTGGCGTTTACGTGCCACCCGCCGGTTACCTGAAGCGTCTGCGGGACATCTGCGACACGCATGGCATTCTGCTGGTGTTCGACGAGGTCATTACGGGAATCGGTCGAACGGGTAAGGCGTTCGCCGCGCAGAGCTTCAACGTGAAGCCCGATATCATCACTATGGCCAAGGCGCTGACCAACGGGGCGGTTCCAATGGGGGCGGTGGCGGTGGATCAGGCAATCTTCGACACCGTCGTCGGCGCCAGCAAAGGCGCTGGGCCAGAATTTTTCCACGGTTACACTTACTCGGGACATCCCGTGGCGTGTGCGGCAGCGCTGGCTTCGCTGGACATCTACCGCGATGAAGGCCTGTTCGCCAAGGGCGAGAAGCTGTCGCCATACTTCCTTGAGTGTGTGAGTGGGTTGCGCGGTCTGCCGCAGGTCAGCGACCTCCGTGGTTACGGCTTGCTCAGCGGTATTCAACTGACGCCGGGAGAAACACCGGGAGCGAAAGGAAACCGTGTGCAGCGAGCCTTGTATGAAGCAGGTCTGCACGTAAAAACCACCGGGGACGCGATCATCTTCGCCCCGGCATTGGTGGCTGAGCGCCAGCATGTGGATGCCATGATCGATATCCTCAAGACCACGCTGGGTCAGGAAAATCTATAACGCCTGATCGAGCACTCAACTCTGCGTAACGGCCAAAGGCGGCGATCCGTTTGACGGACAATCGCAGCCTTTCGGCGGCATCTACATACTCGTGGCAGGCTCAGCCTGCAACTGGCCTTGCATCTCTCGCCAAGCCTCTCCCAGGGCAACAATCCCCGGCTCGATCAGCTCCTCTGCGATCGCCCCAAACCCTAGCCTGAAATGGTATTGCGGGCGCTCACTGCCCAGAAAATGAATATCTCCCGGTTCGATCAATACACCACGCTTGGCCACCAATCGTTGCAACCTCCATGCATCCAGTTCCGGTGTGCCGGTCACCCATAGAGACGAGCCACCGGCCATTCCGCTGGTGTGGCAATCCGGTAAATGCTTGGCCAATGCACGGCTGATCAACCGCCATTTACGGGCCAATCGGTCACGCTGGCGGCGAGCATGGGCGTCGTAGTGCCCCATCGACAGAAACAGCGCCAGCGTGCGCTGATTGTTGGAGGGGGGATGACGATAGATATAACGCCGCAACGCCCGCAACTCATGAATCAGTTCGGGATCTGCCGCAATAAATCCCAGACGCAGCCCAGGCAGCAAGTTTTTGGTCAGGCTACCAAGGTAGATCACACGACCGCTGTCATCGAAACTCTTCAACGCCGGATGGTTGCTTCCCAAGTAGTTCTGCTCGCTTTCGTAATCGTCTTCGATCACCAGGAAATCCCGCTCTCGGGCGCTGGCCAGCAATTCCATACGGCGATACACCGGCATTGTCACGCCCGTGGGCGATTGATGGCTGGGCGTGCAAAACAACATGTCACAGCCATCGAGTTGCTTGTCCACCACCAGACCTTGGCCGTCGATGCGCAAGGGCCTTAAGTCACAACCACTCAAGCCGAAAATATTGCGAGCGTCGACGTAGCCCGGATCTTCCAGGCCCATGATCAGCCCCGGTCGCCCCAGCAACTGCGCGAGCATGTACAGCGAATTTTGTGTGCCAATGGTCACCAGAATCTCTTCCGGTCCGGCTTTTATTCCGCGTTTGGGCAACACACGCGCGATGATCTGTTCCACTAACAACGGATCATCCAGCGTCACCTGATCGTCGACCCAGCAACGCATGTGCGCCCCCATGGCCGCGATGCGCGCGCAGTCACGCCAACGCACCGCAGTTTGCTCATCGGCTTCAACCTGCCCATAGATAAAAGGGTAACGGTACTCACGCCAATTGCGTGGTTTGATGATCGCGCGCATCTGCGCCGATTCGGTTTGCATTCGGCGCCCCCAGTCCGGCGCATGATCCGGCCGGTCGAAGAGTTTTTGACTGGAAGCACGCAAACTGACGTTCAGTTGCTGATGCAGGAATTTTTCGTTGATAAAGTAACCCCGCCGGTCGGATGGGATCAGGTAACCGTCCTGCACCAAGTGCTCGTAAACGAGAACCACGGTGTTGCGAGATATCTTCAGAAGTTCGCTGAGCTTGCGCGATGACGGCATTGCCTCGCTGGGCGGCATCGCGCCGTCAAGGATCGCGTTGAGAAGCCGCTCGCGCAATTGTTCCTGCAAGCCCCGCCCCGCTTCGAACGGATGTAAATAACGCTCCAACATGGTCCGGACTCCCGCATCGCCGCCCCCTTATGACGCACCGAAAATGCTATAGGCCTTATCCCATGACGGGCTGAAACCCGCTGGCACTAAAGGCTGTAGCAACTGGATCTAAAGCAAGTTTCGAGCCGGCACTAAGATCGCATGGACTTCAAACCTGTCGTCCCACTCTGGAGTTCCACCATGCTTAAACCTCTGCATAAATGGATTCGCCACTCACTCCTGTTGCCGCTGACTATCGGCCTCGCTGCCACCGCTCATGCCCAAACTGTGACCATCGGCGTGCAGAGCATGTTTGCGCCGTGGAAAAACGCTATAGCCGAGAAAGAATTCGAGAAAGCCACCGGCTGGGATATCCAGTGGCGCAACTTCGATAGCGGCGGCGATGTGATGCTGGCGATGGCCTCAGGTGACGTGCAGATCGGCGTGGCCGGCAGCAGCCCGATCGCCGCAGCGGTCAGCCGTGGCGTCGATGCGCAGTTGTTCTGGATTCTCGACAACATCGCCAGCGCTGAAGCGCTGGTAGTGCGTAATGGCAGTGGCATCGTCGCGCCGCAGGACCTGGCGGGTAAAACCTTGGCGGTACCCTTCGTGTCCACGACGCATTTTCATGCCTTGTTTGCCCTTGAGCAGTTCGGCCTAACCGGTAAGGTCAAGGTCATCAACCTGCAACCCTCGGACATTCCGGCGGCGTGGGAGCGTGGCGACATCGACGCAGCCTTCATCTGGGACCCGGCGCTGGGTCGTTTGAAACAAAGTGGTCACGTATTACTGACCTCGGGCGATCTGACCAACTGGGGCAAAGCCACCTTCGACGGCATTGTTGTCGACAAAAAATTCGCGGCCAAAAACAAGGACGGTATGACCTCGTTCACCAAAGTGCTGCAGTCCAGCACTGGCGATTACGTAAAGGCGCCGGATACCTGGACCGCCAGCTCGCCGCAAGTGATCAATATCGCCAAACAGTCTGGCGCCAAGCCAGACGAAGTTCCGCCGGTGCTGGCGCTGTATCAGTTTCCGCTGGCGTCCGAACAGGCCAGCAACAAGTGGCTGGGCAACGGCAAAGACGGCGGAGCAGCCAAGGCGCTGGCAGCAACGGCGGAGTTCCTCAAGGCGCAGAAAAAAGTGTCGGCCGTACTGCCGGACTACAGCGTCGCCATCACTCCCGACTTCGTTCAAGCCGCCGAGTAATCCGGAGCAAAACCTGCACGGGCGGATCAGTCAGTGATCGCCCGATGCCGAACCCGATATGAGGAACCATCATGACCCTGAGCCTCAAGATCCACGATGTCTCGGTGCTCTATCCTGGGCAGCAGAAAGGCCAACAGGTCAGCGCCCTGGCCGGCGTTAACCTAGACATTGCCGCCGGCGACTTTGTCGTTGCGCTAGGCGCATCAGGCTGTGGCAAAACCACGCTGCTGAATTTGATGGCGGGGTTCATCCAGCCCAGCAGCGGCCTGATCACGCTGGGCGACTTTCAAGGGCAAGTGCCAGAAAAATTCGGCAGAGGTGCAGAGTTGCGCGATCAGGTCTGCGGCCCCGGCGCCGAGCGTGGGGTGGTGTTCCAGAAGCATGCGTTGCTTCCATGGCTCAACGTACTCGACAACGTTGCCTTTGGCCTGAAGTTGCGTGGCATGTCCAAGACCGAACGTGAACAGCGGGCCATGTATTTTCTTGAGCTGACCGGGCTGGCAGATTTTAGCGGACACGCGATCTATCAGCTGTCAGGAGGCATGCAACAACGGGTCGGAATCGCTCGTGCGCTGACCAACGATCCACAAATGTTGCTGCTTGACGAGCCGCTGGGCGCACTCGACGCGCTGACGCGCGAGCGCTTACAGGAGTTGATTCTCGACATCTGGCACAGCACGCAAAAAATGATGTTTTTCATCACGCACGATGTCGAGGAAGCTCTGTTCATGGCGACCCGCCTGATCATTATGTCGCCGCGTCCCGGCCGTATCACCCACGAATTCCCGGTGGACTTCGGCAAGCGATTTCTCGCCTGTCGCGATGCTCGATCAGTCAAGTCCAGCCCTGACTTCATTGCGCTGCGCGAGCAGATCCTGAGCATAATTCATGGTGATGAGGTGGCCGCATGAGCCTGTTCGACGAAAAACAACGCCGCGCAGTCATGCACACCTGGAGCGAGCTGCGTCGCGCGGCACCTGCCCGGCCTGGCGAGCAATACGGCGCGCCTGGTAACGGCTCGAGCCTGACATTGAGCCTAGCGACCCTCTGCGTGGTGTTCGGCACATGGTACGTCGCCACCAACGGAGGCTGGATCAAACCGTTGTTTTTACCTTCGCCACAGGCGGTGTGGGCGCAATTGGTGGATGTATTCCAGGAAGGTTTTGCCGATGCCACTTTGCTCACGCACATTGGCTGGAGCGCCTTGCGGGTGTTTGGTGCGTTTGTGCTGGCGGTGCTGACCGCCATTCCGGTCGGCATCCTGATGGGCGTCAATCGCGTGGCTCGCGGCATCTTCGATCCGCTGGTTGAGTTTTATCGTCCACTGCCGCCGCTGGCTTATCTGCCATTGGTGGTGATCTGGATGGGCATCGGTGAAGGCTCGAAAATTTTACTGATCTATCTCGCCATGTTCGCTCCGCTGGCGCTGAGTGCGCGGGCCGGTGTGAAGTCTGTGGCCATCGAACAGATTCACGCCGCGTATTCCATGGGGGCGAGCCGCGCTCAGGTACTCAAGCATGTGATTATGCCGGCGGCACTGCCTGAAGTGTTAACGGGAATGCGCATCGCCATCGGCTTTGGATGGACCACTCTGGTTGCCGCTGAAATGGTTGCCGCCACCGCCGGCTTGGGATTTATGGTGCTGACAGCTTCCAAGTTCATGGCCACCGACGTGGTGATCATGGGCATTCTGGTAATTGGAGCCATGGCACTGCTGTTCGACCTAGGCATGCGCTGGCTGGAACGCAAGCTGGTACCGTGGAAAGGCAAGGTTTAGTCGTTGGGGGCAGGCCAATGAGCGACCAGTTTCGGATTTTATGAAAAATCGGATCGTGCTGCGGGGGCTCATTCAGGCCAGCCATATGACAGGAGAAACAAGAGATAACATCGACGGGTAATTCCTTGCCTGCCGATCGTGTCGTGTCGCTATCCGGCGGAACTGCTTCAACTTCAGGAGAAAGCGCACCACCAGGTTGCGGGCCTTGTACAGATGTCGATCAAGGCTACGCGGGTTCAGGGCTCCAGTATGGTCAGCGTCTGCTACAACCGCAGCACCGCAGGCCAGATAGGGGCGCTACTTTTTCAACAGCATCGGCCAGACGCCGACGTTTAGAAAACAGATCCGTCCCTGAGGGATCCCCACAAATCTACTCCAGGCTCTGCGCCTGATGGCGCACCTCATCACGCAGGGCTTTCTCCAACACTTCCAAGCCTTCTCGCCCACCAAAATCTGTACAACTGCGCCAATATTCCATGCCTAGCCGCCACAATGAAAGTACACGTTTCACCTTGAGGCTGTTGCTTTGATAGCGTCGTTCCAAATCACGTTCTCGCGCCTGAAGCCCGGTTAAAAAGAGGAGATAGTTGGCCAGTGCAGCAATCAACAGCAGCACCTCTATTCGCTTTGGGCACCTGCTTCGATGCAGATTCAAACCCAGCCCCAAGTGCTCACTTTTCACATCTCGGAAGCCTTCTTCGATCTGCATACGCCGCTTATAAATGGCCACGATTTTTGCTGAATTCCACTCGCTTTGCTTCAGATTGCTTGCCAGCAACCACGGCTCTCGCTCACGACTGGCGGACTGCCGGCTGAGCTTGCTTTTGGCGATTGATCCAGTGACTCGTTGATGTTTACGGCCCTTGGCAGAGTGGCGAACGCAGTACAAATCAATGAAGTGAGGCGCGCTGCGGGTCATCTCAACTCGACCCAGCGACTTGGGCGAAGAGGTGGCCAGAGCATACAAATTCTTCACGGGTAACCACTCACTTTCTTCGCGACGATAAAGCTCACGGTTACGTATGCGCGCCACGTAATACCAACCTTGCGCGGCTACTGCCTTCATCCATGGCCGCCGGAAGCCTGCATCAGTTACCAAGATTGGGATACAGCCATCAGGCAGCAATTGAGCCAGCGTTTTAATCAGGCGACTTTGATACCTGGGGCAACCTTCCCGCTCATGAACACATTCATAAATAGGAAACGAACGACCTGCCAGCGGGATTGCGGCTCTCAACAAAAAAGCGCAACCAGGGGCATCAATTCGAGACCAATCGACCAAGATCAGCGGATGCTTCAACGAGCCCAGCAACGCTCGTAGCGACCCTGTAAAGAGCCAGTTCTTGCGACCCAACGCCCAGGGTCGGATCTGGTTCCCGCACCAATTATTGTTAATGGGTAGCGCTGCTGTCGACTTGGGGACATCAAACGCTTGAGCGGATGCTAAAAGCCCTGTACTGACTGTTTCAAGGTGTGCCTCTTCAAGGGCGGCTGTCGCGAGCCGAGCCGCCGGGGCGTCTCGGCCCTTCGGGCATTCATCCTTCACACCTACGGGCTTCGGCATGCGCGTACCGCTTGCGAGGGAACGCACCACTCCTCGTTAATCTGTAACCTGCGGGCAAGGGTTAAAAACCTCGGTTACGTCGAGTGTTGTATGCCACGGGACGGCAGTGCCTGACACCATTCCGCCTACGGTTTGCTGTCGACCCGACTTGCGCACATATCCGCCATCCGTCCCAGTGAAGACGTGCTGCCCTGGCTTCGTCAGATAATCAAAGAAACTGACTTTCACAGGCGCATTCATTTGCCCACCCGGCGTAATGACGGCGAGCATGATCGCTCGGTCTTTGGTGAATACAACGAACGGTTCGACTCCAGTGCGACCACCAACTGTCTTCACGCACTGCACTTGTTCTGGGAGGATGCGTGCGGTTTCAGTGTAGGTGTGGTTGTTGTAGAGGCTGAGGATCAGGCCTTTGCTGGTCAACACTCCCAGGCCTTGAGTGGCTCTGCAGCTGCCTTCGCTTCCATATGGGAACAAGCACCAGTTCGTTTCCGACACGGCTTGAATATCCGATGGTGCAATTTTCAGATCGCGCTGGATTTGGACTTTTGATTCCGGCGTGTCGTAAGGGATCATCACGCATCCACCGACTGTCACTGCTGCGATGAGGCCTATGGCCGCAGCTACGTTTTGAACTGATGATTTGAAGATGTTCATTGTTCGCTCTCCTTGCTGTATTACCACCACTGGAAGGCTGTGGCGATTTTGGTAGCGAACCTTACGGCATGGGCGGCAAGCAGTCATCCTCGTGCTGATAGCTGGATCGGTAGATGACTTGACTGGACGCTTACATTACGGTGGCAGAATCGACGCACAACTGCCGGTCAGGACAGGCGGGACTCGGCCAGAAGCGGACGTCAGAGTCGTTCAGAAAAATGTGCCCCCTTTAGCGTTCCTGGCAAGTTTTCATTCGCGAAGAAAACTATCGAAAGACAGTTTGCTGCCCGTACTTGACTGTAACTGATCCATAAACCCCACCTATCCAAACAGACGGCGCCTGAGGTGGGGAGGAATCAAATCATGCTGGCGCGGAGACGATTCTCGGCACAGTTACTTCATTTTTTCGGCCTGATATCCACCACCATCCCCGCCTGTACGTTTTTGATCGGTGACAGTAAGTGCGGCGAAATATTCCAGCGCTGGCCGGTGTCGGTTACCACTGTG
>NZ_VJWO01000028.1:0-84469 GCF_014889455.1 Pseudomonas sp. K8 | reverse complement strand
TGACCCTGCAGTTGTTGCAGTACCACGATTCACCCTTCAGGTTTTGCGATAGCTGAACAACAGATGATGTGAACGGCACACCGGCCTGGCGAAGATCCTGACATAAAAATCGGCTTCAGAAGCCGACGGGTTTTTAAGGATCGTCAGGCGCGACTCTCATCGTGGCGCTGGGGCATGCCCCAAACAGACGCCGGATAGATTTAAGCAAGCCAACCACACCACCCGTTAATCAGTATTGCAAAAATGGGGGTGACCATAGATTTTTTTACCTGATGCAGCACATTCAGTGGTTGTTCATTGTACGTAGGCCGCCGCATTGTCTAAGGTGCAGGCATTGCAGATGGAGCGTGCAGGATGAGTGCTGTGGATTTACCCGCTGTACCCCGGGTGTTGATTGCTGAGGCAGACCCTTGGTCGCGGGACCTGCTCAAGCAGGTGTTGTTGAATGTGCGTTGCGACGCACGGCTGGATATGTGTGGCGATGGCCGGCAAGCGGCTACGCTGCTGCGCGACAAAGCCTACGACCTGATCGTGGCGGATTGGGAACTGCCGGGCATCGATGGCCTGAGCCTGTTGCGCAATGTGCGTCAGCAGCGTCGCTCGCCCGCGTTGCCGTTCATCCTCTTGAGCAGTCGCAATGACAGCGCCAGCGTGCGTGAGGCCTTGCCCTTGGCACCCACGGCGTATCTGACCAAACCGCTGAACATGGACGGCCTGACCCAGCGCCTGCAAGACCTGCTGCTCAACGAAGGCGAAAGCGTGTATTGCGAAGTGCCGCGACTGGCGCCGGGCATGACCTTGTCGGTGTTCCTCGAGCGCCGCCGCGACGCCTGCGATGGCGCGCCGCTGTGGGTCGATGTGAAGGCCGCCGTGCAAGACAGCCTCGGGCCGGAGGGCCTGGACCTCAAGTGCCTGGAAGACCGCGTGTGTATGGACCCGCAGATCACCGCCGTGCTGATCGCCGCCGCCAACAGCGCCGGCCATCACGGCACGCCGGTGCAGACCCTGTCGGCGGCGTTGCACAAGCTGCAGGCCGGGCAAAGCATGAACCTGATACTCGGCCTGGCGCTCAAGCACAACGTGGTATTGGGTGATCCGGGCCTGGTGGCGTATGCCGAGCGTCACTGGCAGTTGTCCCAGCACACCGCCGACTACGCCCGCCGTCTGGCGCGCATGCTGGAGCTGGACCACGAGCGCTGCTACAGCGCGGGCATCCTGCATCGGCTCGGCGACCTGGCGTTGTTGCGCTGCCTGGAAGACTGGCGCCAGGGTGGCGGGGCGCTGGATGACGCAGCGATTGGCGAGTCGCTGCACGCTTTGGGTGCCGCCTACGGTTCGGCGTTGCGCACGCGTTGGCGCTTGCCGCTGGAACTGCGCCAGTTGATCGCGGCGATCTACTCCCTGGAAGGCGGGGTGTATTCGCGGGAGGCGCTGGTGATGAACCTGGCGGCGCAGATGGCGCGGTTGACCGAGCATGAAGGGCTGGAAGCGCTGGTCAGGAGCAAGACCGCGCGCTTGCTGAAAGTGGGGCTGTCGGAGCTGATGAGGTTGCGCAAGGCCTAAAGGGCTATGAAATTCACATGTGGGAGGGGGCAAGTCCCCTTCCACTGTGATCTGTGTTGATCCTCTAGCCAGCAACTACGCGGTTTTTGCCCAGGCGCTTAGCCTCGTACATGGCGTCATCCGCGCGGGCGAACAGGCTGTCCAGGGTCGAGTCTTGCTCGTTGAGGCTGGCCAGGCCCTGGCTGACCGTCACGGTGAACGCGTGGCCTTCATAGCTGAAGCTCAACGCCTGGATTTCCTTGCCAAGCCGCTCAGCGACCTGCTGCGCCATCTCCGGCGCGCAACCGGGCAGCACGGCGGCGAACTCTTCGCCGCCAATGCGCCCGAACAGGTCGCCACGGCGCAGTACGCCACGACCGCTCTCGGCAATGCGCCGCAACACCTGATCGCCCTCCAAGTGGCCGTAGGTGTCGTTGACGTCCTTGAAGTCATCGATGTCCAGCAGCAGGAATGCCAGCGGCGCAGCCTGGGCGCGGGCGCTGTCGAAGGCCTGGTTGGCGCATTCGAAAAAGTGTCGGCGGTTGCTGCTCTGGGTCAGCACGTCGGTGGTGGCCAGGCGGTGCAGCTCCAGCTCCAACTGTTTCTTGTCGGTGATGTCCTCGGCCATGCCGACCACGATCAACGGTTCGCCCGGTTCGGCCTGCTGGTTGATGTAGCACTTGTCGCTGAGCCAGCGAATCTGCCCGCCGGCCGTGATGATGCGGTACTCGCGGTCTTCCACGGCGCCTTGTTCGAGTACGCGGGCCAGGCTGTGTTCGGCGTAGTCGAGGTCTTCGGGGTGAATGCTGTTGCGCCATTCCCGGTGGTCGGCCAGCAGCATGCCGGCGGAACGGCCAAACACCCGCTCATACGCCGGGCTCACATACAGCACGCGCCGCGACGCCCAGTCGATGGCCCATAGCACCGCATTCACGCTGACCAGCAGGGAACTGAGTAATTGCTCACGCTCACTCAGCCGCTCGACCTCGCCCTGGGCGTGCATCAACGCCAGCAAGGTTGCTGCGGCTGCGGGGCGTGGGGGTTCAGCGGTGGGGGGAGCGGGCAGGTGCGTTTTTTCTTGGACCATCGGCACAACTCTCTCTGGGCGCGCCGCAGGGTTCAGCAGCGGTCACAACAAGGGGCCACCATGATGGCGAAGTGTTGTTTGAGAGGGGCGAATTGCGTCTAAGTTCCGTCATTGGGGGCGATTGTGACGGATTTATGGGTGTCTGGAGAATGGCGTCAAAAAAGCGATCAAAGGGGAAGGCAAGCCTTCCCCTCCGCGTGTTCACACCGTTGCAGGGCGCAACGAGTAGGTCTTCAATTGGTGGGCAAAATCGCGCAGGGACTGGATGCCGCTGGCCTCGGCCTCATGCACCCATTCCTTGATCGCGGCCAGCATATCGTGGCCGTTGGAGCTGGTCTTGAGCCAGATCTGCTGCAGGGCCAGACGCTTTTCGTAGATCACTTTCAGGGCCTGGCTGTGTTCCAGCATGCTCTGGATACGCAGGTGGTGGCGGTCATCCAGCAGGCTGGTTTCCCGCGACAGCAGGCGCTTGGCGCGGTGGAACTGGTGGCGCACCGAGTGATCGACCTTCTCCAGTTCCTGCTTGACCAGCGGGCCGATCACCAGCTTGCGGTACTGGGCCATGATCTGGAAACGGTTGTTGAGGATCGCCATGGCGGTGTCCATGTCCAGGTGGCCCTTGCCTTCGACACGGTGGGCGATCGGCGCGACGCGCTGCACCTTGGCCAGGCGCAGCAAGCTGAACAGCTTGATCCACGCCCAGCCGAGGTCGAATTCCCATTTCTTCACCGACAGCTTGGCGGAGTTGGGGTAGGTGTGGTGGTTGTTGTGCAGCTCTTCGCCGCCCACGATGATGCCCCACGGCACCAGGTTGGTCGCCGCGTCCCGGCATTCGAAGTTGCGATAGCCCACGGCGTGGCCGAGGCCGTTGATCACACCGGCGGCCCAGAATGGAATCCACATCATCTGGATCGCCCAGATGGTGATGCCGATGGTGCCGAACAGCAGAAGGTCGATCACACCCATGATTGCCACACCCAAGAGCGGGTAGGGCGTGTAGAGTTTGCGTTCGATCCAGTCGTCCGGGCAGTTCTTGCCGTAGATGCGCAGGGTTTCGGGGTTTTCCGCTTCGGCGCGATAGAGCTCGGCACCTTTGCGCAATACGGTAGACAGGCCTTTAATGACGGGGCTGTGCGGGTCGTCGACGGTTTCGCATTTGGCGTGATGCTTACGGTGGATGGCGGTCCACTCGCGGGTATTCTGCGCCGTGGTCAGCCACAGCCAGAAGCGGAAGAAGTGTTTCAGGCCGGCATTGAGCTCCAGGGAGCGATGGGCTGAATAGCGGTGCAGATAGACGGTGACCCCAATAATGGTCACGTGGGTCATCAACAGGGTGACTGCCACCAGTTGCCAGGCTGACAGGTCAAGAAAACCGTTGTACCACATAGGCTGTATGGCCCTCAGATAAAGAAAAAAACAGCTCACGCATTATCACTAAGCTCACAGAGAAAACCAGCCGACCTTTCAGATAGGAGTGACGGGATGTTTCTTATTCTATAATCCGTAACCTTTGTAGGGCGAATCTAGCTTTTTAGTAAGGATTACTGGCCATATGTTGTTCTCATACCGAGGTGCCCGGCGCGCGGGGTTGGTATATCTGCTGGTTTCGCTGCTGTGGGTTGTGCTTACTCACCGGGTATTGATCAAGTTCCTCGATGACCCGGTTGAGTTAGATCAGTGGCTGCAGCTGCGCGGCTATGTGTGGGTGGCCCTCAGCGCCCTGGTGATTTACCTGATTTGCGCGCGCTTTGCGCGCGTCAACGAATTGCAGCAACCGCTCAAAGAGAGTCGTGAGCGCCTGCGCCAGGCCGCTGCCGTGTTCGATTGCACCCGTGAAGGGGTGCTGGTCACCGATGCCAAGGGGCAGATCGTCCATGTGAACCGGGCCTTTATGGCGATCACCGGCTATCGGCGCGAAGATGTCATGGGCGAGCAACCCAGCTTGTTCAAGTCAGGCCGCCATTCGTCGAGTTTTTACCAGCAGATGTTCCTGGCCCTGGAGCAAACCGGCGAGTGGAGCGGGGAAATCTGGAACCGGCGCAAAAGCGGCGAGATTTATCCACAGTGGCAAACCATCCGGGTGATTCACGACGACCTCGGCCATGTCAGCCATTACGTCGCGGTGTTTTCCGATATCAGCGCCATCAAGGATTCCGAGCACGAACTGGCGCACCTCGCGCACCACGACCCGCTGACCGACCTGCCCAACCGCCTGCTGTTCACCGACCGCGCCGAACAGGCCCTGGCTTCGGCGCAAGTGCATAAACGCGGTTGTGCGTTGCTGCTGCTCGACCTGGACCACTTCAAGATCATCAACGACAGCCTGGGCCATAACGTCGGCGACCAGTTGCTCAAATTGGTCGGTGAACGCCTGAGAAGCCAGTTCGGCACCGGCGTGACGCTGGCGCGGCTGGGCGGGGACGAATTCGCGGTGTTGGCGGAAAACTGTCCACAGGTGGTGCAGGCCGCCGCGCTCGCGCAACGCATGCTCGATGCGATGAAACTCCCGTTCAATTTCGACGGCCACCAATTGTTTATCAGTGCGAGCGTTGGCATCAGCCTGTTTCCCAGCGACGCGCTGAGTGCCCAGCAGTTGTTGCGTAACGCCGACTCCGCGTTGTTCAAGGCCAAGAGCGTCGGCCGTGAAGGCTACGCGTTGTACACCGAAGAGTTGACTGCCCACGCGCAGAACCGCGTGGAAATTGCCGGCGAACTGCGCCGCGCCCTCGACCAGCAGGAGCTGCGTGTCTACTACCAGCCGGTTCACGACCTGCACACCAGCCGCCTGATCGGCGTCGAAGCCCTGGTGCGCTGGCAACACCCGGAGCGTGGCCTGGTGCCGCCGGTCGAGTTCATCCCCATCGCCGAACGCACCGGGTTGATTGCCGATATCGACGCCTGGGTCATGCACGAGGCTTGCGCCCAGATGTGCCAGTGGCTGGAGGACGGCGTGCCGTTGAGGTTTATCGCGATCAACGTGTCCAGTCGCTTGTTTGCGCGACGCGAGTTGTATGAGCAAGTCGCCAAGGTGCTGCACGACACTGGCCTGGACCCGGCTTACCTGGAGCTGGAAGTCACCGAAAGCGCGGTGATGGAAGACCCCGAAGTGGCCCTGGAACAACTGCACCGCCTGCGCGAGCTGGGCCTGCGTCTGGCCATTGATGACTTTGGCACCGGCTATTCGTCGCTGCTGCGCCTCAAGCGCCTGCCGGTGCAGAAGCTCAAGATCGACCAGGGCTTTGTCGCCGGGGTGCCGTGGGATGAAGACGACGCCGCCATCGTGCGCGTGGTGATCGCCCTGGCGAAAAGCATGGGCATGCAGGTACACGCCGAGGGGATCGAACAGGTGGAGCAGGCGCGGTTCCTGCTGGAGCAAAACTGCGACATGGGCCAGGGCTATTGGTTTGGCCGCCCGATGCCGGCGTGTGAGATCGATTGGGACCGAGCCCCCGCCATCCCGAGTTGAAATGCAGTCAAGTGTGGGAGGGAGCAAGCCCCTCCCACAATTGGATATTCGCCAGGCTCGATTTTGGCACTTGGCCACAAAACGCCGTCGTAACCCCACGTCCGGCCAGAAAATTCTTTCTGGTTATATAAACATTCTTAAATAGTATTTTTAAGAATATCCGCGCTTATCTACTATCGCCCTCACGCCGCAAGCAGTGCCGCCACTGCGCGGCACTCTTCATTTCAGGAGCGAGACCATGAGCGCATCTCTACGTAGCGTCGACGGCCAGGACGAAGCAGCCATTTTGCGTGAGATCCAGAGCGCGTTGCGCGATCTGCGCTTTGGCGCGGTGGAAATCACTGTACACAACGCTCAAGTGGTACAGATCGAACGCAAAGAAAAATTCCGCCTGCAGAACCCGGGTAACAAACCGGCCTGAGCAAGAGCGGCGATAGACCCATCACTATAAAAAATGCCCCTGTAGGCGCGAGCTTGCTCGCGAAAAGCTTGAAGGCAACGCGTTGCACCTGATGTGCAGCGTTATCGTTGACGTTTTTCGCGAGCAAGCTCGCTCCTACAGTCGTCAGCCAACACCCCGGAATTTCAGGAGCTTTCTATGTCGTCGATTCGCCGTTACGCCCTGGCTGCCTTGGCCAGCGCCGTGTTTGCCGGGTCTGCCGTTGCCAAGGACTACGAGTTGCTCAACGTCTCGTATGACCCGACCCGTGAGCTGTACCAGGACTATAACGCTGAGTTCACCAGCTACTGGAAACAGTCCCACCCCGGCGACAGCGTCAAGATCCAGCAATCCCACGGCGGCTCGGGCAAACAGGGCCGTGCGGTGATCGACGGCCTACGTGCCGACGTCGTGACCCTGGCCCTGGCCGGTGATATCGATGAAATCGCCAAGTTGGGCAAGACCCTGCCGGAAAACTGGCAGACCCGCCTGCCGGATGCGAGCACCCCGTACACCTCGACCATCGTCTTCCTGGTGCGCAAGGGCAACCCCAAAGGCATCAAGGACTGGGGCGACCTGATCAAGAAAGACGTGGCGGTCATCACCCCGAACCCGAAAACCTCCGGCGGTGCGCGCTGGAACTTCCTCGCCGCCTGGGCCTATGGTCTGAAAGCCGGTGGCAGCGAAGCCAAGGCGCAGGAATACGTCAAAGAGCTGTTCAAGCACGTACCGGTCCTCGACACCGGGGCGCGCGGTTCGACCATCACCTTCGTCAACAACGGTCAGGGTGACGTGTTGCTGGCCTGGGAAAACGAGGCGTTCCTGGCATTGAAAGAAAACGGCGGCGCCGACAAGTTCGACATCGTCGTACCGTCCCTGTCGATCCTCGCCGAGCCGCCTGTGGCCGTGGTCGACAAGAACGCCGAGAAAAAGGGCAACACCGAGATCGCTACCGAGTACCTCAAGCACCTGTACAGCCCGGCTGGCCAGGAGATTGCGGCGAAGAACTTCTACCGCCCACGCGATGAGAAAATCGCCGCCAAATACGCCCAGCAGTTCCCGAAGCTGGATTTGGTGACTATCGACAAAGACTTCGGCGGCTGGAAAACTGCGCAGCCGAAATTCTTTAACGACGGTGGCGTGTTCGACCAGATCTACTCGGCGCAATAAAAACACCGCCCTCTGTAGGAGCGAGCTTGCTCGCGAAGAAGGTCCAGGCACCGCATGCACCCAGAATGTGCGCGTTATCGTTGACGTTTTTCGCGGGCAAGCCCGCTCCTACAGAGCACGCATTCACCTGCGGGTTTTGTGTGTCAGACCTGCTAACCAAGGACTTTTATGTCGCGTCGTATTTCCCCCGTCATACCCGGCTTCGGGCTGACGCTGGGCTACACCGTGGTGTACCTCAGCCTGATCGTACTCATCCCCCTCGCGGCGATGTTTGTACACGCCGCTCAACTTACCTGGGATCAGTTCTGGAACATCATCACCGCACCGCGTGTGCTGGCGGCATTGAAGTTGAGCTTCAGCACCGCGCTGTACGCCGCGCTGATCAATGGCCTGATCGGCACGCTGCTGGCCTGGGTGCTGGTGCGCTACACCTTCCCCGGGCGCAAGATCATCGATGCGATGATCGACCTGCCGTTCGCCCTGCCCACGGCCGTCGCCGGTATCGCGCTGACCGCGCTGTACACCCCGACCGGCCTGGTCGGCCAGTTCGCTGCCGACCTGGGCTTCAAGATCGCCTACAGCCCCTTGGGCATCACCCTGGCGCTGACCTTCGTCACGTTGCCGTTCGTGGTCCGCACGGTGCAGCCGGTCCTCGCCGATATCCCCCGGGAAATCGAAGAAGCCGCCGCCTGCCTGGGCGCCAAGCCGTTGCAGGTGTTCCGCTACATCCTCGTGCCCGCGTTGCTGCCTGCCTGGCTGACCGGCTTCGCCCTGGCGTTTGCCCGTGGCGTCGGTGAGTACGGTTCGGTGATCTTCATCGCCGGCAACATGCCGATGAAGACCGAGATCCTGCCGCTGCTGATCATGGTCAAGCTCGACCAGTACGACTACCACGGCGCCACCTCCATCGGTGTGCTGATGCTGGTGGTTTCCTTCGTGTTGCTGCTGCTGATCAATTTGCTGCAGCGGCGCATCGAACACCCATAAGGAGGCGCGGAACATGTCCCAATCATCTATCTCCGCCGCGTCCTCGGCCAACGCTGCCCGGCGTGGCAGTGCGTTGTCGCGGCGCATCCTGATCAGCCTGGGCTGGCTGGTGTTCTTCCTGTTCCTGGTGCTGCCGCTGTTTATCGTGGTGTCCCAGGGCTTGAAGAATGGCCTCGGCGCGTTCTTCACCGCGATCCTCGAGCCCGATGCGCTGTCGGCGCTCAAGCTCACGGTGGTCGCCGTGCTGATCTCGGTGCCGCTCAACGTGGTGTTCGGCGTCAGCGCCGCATGGTGCGTGAGCAAGTACTCGTTCCGTGGCAAGAGCATCCTGGTGACGCTGATCGACCTGCCGTTCTCGGTGTCGCCGGTGATCGCGGGCCTGGTCTATGTGCTGATGTTCGGCGCCCAGGGCTTCTTTGGCCCGTGGCTGCAGGCGCATGACATCCAGATCGTGTTCGCCTTGCCGGGCATCGTGCTGGCGACCATCTTCGTCACCGTGCCGTTCGTGGCCCGGGAGCTGATCCCGCTGATGCAGGAACAAGGCACCCAGGAAGAAGAAGCCGCGCGGCTGCTTGGCGCCAATGGCTGGCAGATGTTCTGGCATGTCACCGTGCCGAATATCAAATGGGGCCTGATCTACGGCGTGGTGCTGTGTACCGCGCGGGCGATGGGTGAGTTCGGCGCGGTGTCGGTGGTGTCCGGCCACATTCGCGGCGTGACCAACACCTTGCCGCTGCACGTCGAGATTCTCTACAACGAATACAACCACGTCGCCGCGTTTGCGGTGGCGAGTCTGTTGCTGATCCTGGCGCTCTTCATCCTGCTGCTCAAGCAGTGGAGCGAGAACCGTATCAACCGCCTGCGCGCAGCTGCGGCTGAGGAATAATCCATGTCCATCGAAGTCCGTAATGTCAGCAAGAACTTCAACGCCTTCAAGGCCCTGAACAGCATCAACCTGGACATCCAGAGTGGCGAGCTGGTGGCGTTGCTGGGGCCCTCCGGCTGCGGCAAGACCACCTTGCTGCGCATCATCGCCGGTCTCGAAACCCCGGATACCGGCAGCATCGTGTTCCACGGTGAAGACGTCTCCGGCCACGACGTCCGTGATCGCAACGTCGGGTTTGTGTTCCAGCACTACGCGCTGTTCCGCCACATGACCGTGTTCGATAACGTCGCCTTCGGCCTGCGCATGAAGCCGAAAAACCAGCGCCCGAACGAAAGCCAGATCGCGGTCAAAGTCCACGAACTGTTGAACATGGTGCAACTGGACTGGCTGTCCGACCGCTACCCGGAACAACTCTCCGGCGGCCAACGCCAGCGCATCGCCCTGGCCCGCGCCCTGGCGGTGGAGCCCAAAGTGCTGCTGCTCGACGAACCCTTCGGCGCCCTCGACGCCAAGGTGCGCAAAGAGCTGCGCCGCTGGCTGGCGCGCCTGCACGAAGACATCAACCTGACTTCGGTGTTCGTGACCCACGACCAGGAAGAGGCGATGGAAGTTGCCGACCGTATCGTGGTGATGAACAAGGGCGTGATCGAGCAGATCGGCTCACCGGGCGACGTCTACGAAAACCCGGCCAGCGATTTCGTCTACCACTTCCTCGGCGACTCCAACCGCCTGCACCTGGGGGGCGACCAACACGTGCTGTTCCGCCCCCACGAAGTGTCGCTGTCGCGCCATGAACTGGAAGACCACCATGCCGCCGAAGTGCGCGATATCCGGCCGCTGGGGGCGACCACGCGGGTGACCTTGAAAGTCGAAGGCCAGAGCGAACTGATCGAAGCCGAAGTGGTGAAAGACCACGACAGCCTGATCGGCCTGGCGCGGGGCGAGACCTTGTTCTTCAAACCCAAGGTCTGGCAAAAAGCCTAAGTACACTACAACACCCAATGTGGGAGGGGGCTTGCCCCCGATAGCAGTGGATCAGTCACTGAAGATATTGACTGACCCACCGCTATCGGGGGCAAGCCCCCTCCCACATTCAGACTTCTCTCGGCTTTAGATTGCGGCGAGCGACTGGCCCGGAGCGGCGTTCAATCTGCTCTTTGAGCTCGTGCCGCAACCCCAGCAAAAACGCCAACTCCGCCACCACAAACAACGGCCCGACGATCAGCCCCGACACATCATCCACAAACGCTGGCTTCTTGCCTTCGTAGTAATGCCCGACAAACTGAATCACCCAACCCACCACGAACATACCGATACCGCCGCTGAGCCAGACCGGCGTGCTTTGCGCCGCCAGTACATGCCCGGCCCACACCGACAAGCCCATCAACACGCTCATCAGCACGCCCAGCGCGAGTTCCAGGCGCAGGTAGAACCACGCCGCAAGCAGCGCGACGATCAGTGCCGGCGACAGCCAGAGCCCGGCCAGCGGCCACTCCGGGCGTGAAAGCAACGCGGCGACGGCGACCACGATCAGCGGGATGCCGATAAAGTGGCTGGCGATATTGCGCGGGTCGCGGTGGTAGGCGGCGTATTGACTGAGGTGGTCGACGAGGCTTTTCATTGTTATTCCTCCTGTAGGATGTTTGATCATGCCCTGTCAGCCTTCGCCTAACTGTCAACTGGGCGACAATCTTCGGAGTTCTCATGAACGCAGAGCAATGGCGACCCCGGCTGGCTGCCGGGCACTGGTTCAGCCACTTGCCCGGCGCTTTTCAGCATAGTCTGCTGGCCCACGCGCGGCTGCGGCTGCTGACGGCGGGGCAATACCTGTTCAAGCGTGGTGACCCGCCCTGCGGCTTGTATGCGGTGCTCGACGGCAGTTTGCGGATCAGCGCGGTGAATGAGCAGGGCAAGGAAGCGGTGCTCAGCCTGGTGGAGTCGCCCTACTGGTTCGGTGAAATCTGCCTGTTCGACGGCCTGCCGCGCACCCACGACGCCTGTGCGGTCGGGCCGTGCAGGCTGTTGCAGGTGCCCCAGCAGGCATTGCTCGACATTCTCGATGAAACCCCGCAGTACTGGCGCGACTTGGCCTTGCTGATGAGCCAAAAGTTGCGCCTGAGTTTCATCGGCCTCGAACAGCTCAGCCTGATGCCCGCCTCGGTGCGGCTGGCCCATCGTTTGTTGATGATCATTGAGGGGTACGGCGACATCGAGCCCTCAAAACGCCGCCTGCAGTTACCCCAGGAAGACCTGGCGGCGATGTTGAGCCTGTCGCGCCAGACCACCAACGCCTTGCTCAAGGATCTGCAAGCCCAGGGCATCGTGCGCCTGGGCTATGGCGAGATCGAAATCCTCGATGCACAGCGCCTGCGTGAGGCGGCGCACACCTGAGGGTGTTAGCCTGCAGGTCTGATCAATCGAGGTGTGTTATGCGCGTGCTGTTAGTGGAACATGAATCCGAAGAAGCACAGCGGATGGCCCAGGGTTTGAACGAGGCCGGTTATTCCGTGGAAGTCGCGGCCAACGGCATGGCCGCCCAGCGGCTTGTCGAGGGCAACGAGTACGACCTGGTGATTCTGGACGTGATGCTGCCCGGGCAGAATGCCTGGAAGTTGCAGCAGGCGATTCGGCACAAAGGCGAGACGCCGGTATTGTTTCTGACCAGCCCGGGTGGGATCGAAGACCGTCTGCGCGACTTGGAATTGCATGAGGATGATTATTTACTCAAGCCGTTTGAAGACAAAGCGCTGGTCATGCGTGTGAAAAAATTACTGCGTCGCGATCGCGGGCGCTGATAGATGTGTGGCCTGGGCTCTCGCGATCGCGGGCAAGCCCGGCTGTTAAATGTGGGAGGGGGCTTGCCCCCGATGACGGTGGATCAATTGATGAATGCGCTAGTTGATACACCGCCCCTTCCATAGTTTGATTTTTAGTTATTAATAAATAGCTTCTTATTCCTTAACGAATATAAACCCCGTCCCTATACTGTCCAGCAACGTTAAACGCTGCAGGAGGGCACACCCATGCACAGCGAATCGATTCGTTACCTGATCGTGCCGGGCTGGCAAGGATCGCCAGAAGATCATTGGCAAACGCATTGGCAGAACAGCCTGCCCAACAGCGCCCGGGTGGAGCAGGCCGATTGGCTGACGCCGCGTCGCGAAGACTGGGTGGCCGCGCTGGCCGAGGCGATCGCCGCCGACAGCACGCCAGTGATTCTGATCGCCCATAGCCTGGGCTGCATCACCGTGGCCCACTGGGCTGCCACTGCACCGCTGCAGTTTTTGCGGCAGGTGCGCGGGGCGTTGCTGGTGGCGCCGGCGGATGTCGAACGCCCGGCCTGTGCCCCCGCGCTGCGTAACTTCGCGCCGATTCCACACGACCTGCTGCCGTTTCCCAGCCAGGTGGTCAGCTCCGACAACGACAGTGCCGTCAGCGCCCCCAGGGCCATGGAGCTGGCGCGCGACTGGGGCGCTGAAGCCGGCATTTTGTCCGGTGCCGGGCATATCAATGTGAAGTCCGGCCACCAGCGCTGGGAGCAGGGTTTCGCGTATCTCTATCGCCTGCAAAGCCGCCTGGAGCATCACGCCCGGCGCACGGCCTGAACCTTTTTCAACGCCCCGTCCCTGAGCGGATTGGGGGCGGGAGCCCGCCATGAGTCTGCATGAAACCTTCGGTCAGCCGCTGCTGACCTTCCCCGACGCCGAAAAAAGCCCGCTGAGCATCCGCGCCAAGGCACTGGTGTTCGTCGACCCGCGTTCGCGGCAACTGCGCGAAGCGCTGGAACACCTCGCGCCCCGCGCCGTGCCGGTGTTGATCCGCGGCGAGACCGGCAGCGGCAAAGAGTTGCTGGCGCGGCATATCCATCGGGGCAGCGACCGCGCCGGGCTGTTTGTCTCGGTCAATTGCGGCGCGATCAGCCCGACCTATGCCGATGCCGAGCTGTTCGGCTACGCCGCTGGCGCCCACAGTGGCGCGGCGAGCAGCCGGGCCGGCTGGTTCGGCTCGGCCAACGGCGGCACCTTGTACCTGGATGAGATCGGCGACTTGCCGTTGCCGATCCAGGTCAAATTGCTCGCCGCCCTGGAAAACCACGAGGTCACCCGCGTCGGCGCGTATCAACCAAGCCCGGTGGACGTGCGCCTGGTGGCGGCGACCAGCATCGACCTGGCCCAGGCCGTGGCCGCAGGCAAGTTCAATGAGCGCCTGTTCCACTACCTCAGCGAAGGCCGGTTGGACCTGCCGGCCTTGCGCGAGCGGGTCGGCGACATCCTGTCCCTGGCCGAATACTTCCTCGGCATCTACAGCCAGCGCCTGGACCTGCCGGTGCCGCTGATCAGCGACGCGGCCCAGCGCGTGCTGGAACACCACAGCTGGCCGGGCAATACCCGCGAGCTGGAGAACGTCATCCACTTTGCCTTGCTGGTCAGCAGCGGTGACGAAATCTTGCCGGAGCATTTGAACCTGCCGACCGCCGGTTCGCCGCTGGAGCAGGTGCAGCGGATATTCGAAAGCGCCAGTGCAGCCGAGCGGGAAACCTTGCGCAAATTCCTACATGAGCAAAATGGAATATCAACCTGAATAAAAGGTATTGTTCGGGAATAAAAAATCTAGGTATTGTCACTCTCACGCCGCGATAGCACTTCGATGGCACTCCACACCAATACGGTCGTCAGAGACGCCCCGGAATGTCGATAAGGACACTCATGAAAAAGGTTCTGTTGTTTACCGCACTGGCGGCTGCCCTGACTGCGGGCTTCGCCCAGGCCAACGAAAAGCTGATAGTGGCCGCTACCCCGGTCCCACACGCCGAGATCCTCGAGCTGGTCAAGCCGACCCTCGCCAAAGAAGGCGTGGATCTGGAAATCAAAGTCTTCACCGACTACGTACAGCCCAACGTGCAGGTGGCCGAGAAGCGTCTGGACGCCAACTACTTCCAGACCCTGCCGTACCTGGAAAACTTCAACAAAGGTAAAGGCACCAACCTGGTCACCGTAGTGGGCGTACACGTTGAACCCTTCGGCGGTTACTCGAAGAAAATCAAAAACATTTCTGAGCTCAAAGATGGCGCCACCGTGGCCATTCCGAACGAAGGCTCCAACAGCGGCCGTGCCCTGTTGCTGCTGCAGAAGGCCGGTGTGATCACCCTGAAAGACCCGACCAATGCGCTGGCGACGCCAAAAGACATTGCCAGCAACCCGAAAAACCTGAAGTTCAAAGAGCTGGAATCAGCCCTGTTGCCACGCGTGCTGGACCAGGTTGACCTGGACATGATCAACACCAACTACGCCCTGGAAGCTGGCCTCAACCCGGCCAGGGACGCGTTGATCATCGAAGACGCCAAATCGCCGTATGTGAACTTCCTGGTGGCGCGCCCGGACAACAAGGACAGCGCTGCTATCCAGAAACTGGCCAAGGCCCTGACCAGCCCGGAAGTCAAAGCGTTCATCGAGAAGAAGTACAACGGCGCGGTCGTGCCGGCGTTCTGATCGAGCGGTAAAACCTTTCAAGGTTTAAACGCCGACGGCTTGCATAGCGTCGGCGTTTTTTTATGGGTGGAATTTGGAACACGGTCAAAATTGTGGGAGGGGGCTTGCCCCCGATAGCAGTGGTTCAGTCAATGCATCGGTGACTGTCATACCGCTATCGGGGGCAAGCCCCCTCCCACATTTGATTTTTATCTCACAGTGGATTTTCAGCGTTTCACCGCACTCGGGCGTTGATCGCCCTGCGCAATGCCACCAACCATTTCACCAGCTCCTGCGGATCAATCGGTTTCGCTTCGTTCATTGTTCATTCCCTCGAATCACAGACCCCACAACCATAGCCGTCATTGGCCAACCCCGCGAATCCGGCGGTTATCCTGTTGGGCGATATCAATGTGATATTTCGGTATCAAAAATGGACGGTTTATGCCAATAAAGGCCGGGCTACCCGGCGTCTTGAGCGTGGGCATTCGTTTGGCTTCGGAACCATTGGCGTTGGGCGCCATCCATGCACATGGAACCCTGCTAAAAGGTCGTAGTCGCCTACACTCCGGCAAGTTGGCATCACGTAAAGGAGCCTGCATGGGCGGTCACCCTTCGACAGTTATTTTCGCACTTGGCCTGTTGGCGCTGCTGAGCGGCTGCGGCCAGGAAAAAGCCGAGCCCAAGCAGCATGCGCGGGTGTTCGTGCAGACCGTGCAGCCGACTGACTACGCAGTGGCCGTCACGCTGACCGGCGATATCCAGGCGCGGGTGCAAACCGATCTGTCCTTTCGCGTGGGGGGCAAGATCATTCAGCGCATGGTCGATGTGGGCGACCATGTCAGCGCCAAGCAAGTGCTGGCCAAGCTCGACCCCAAGGACTTGCAGAGCAATGTCGACTCCGCCCAGGCCCAGGTCGTGGCCGAGCAGGCGCGGGTCAAGCAGACCGCCGCCGCGTTCGTGCGCCAGGAAAAACTCCTGCCCAAGGGCTACACCAGCCGCAGTGAATACGACACCGCCCAGGCCGCGTTGCGCAGCAGCCAAAGCGCCCTGGCCGCCGCCCAGGCGCAACTGGCCAATGCCCGCGAGCAACTGGGCTACACCGCGCTGTTCGCCGAGGCCCCCGGGGTGATTACTGCGCGCCAGGCGGAAGTGGGCCAGGTGGTGCAGGCCACCGTGCCGATCTTCAGCCTGGCCCGCGAGGGCGAGCGCGACGCGGTATTCGATGTGTACGAGTCGTTGCTGGTGGAACCGCCGGCCGATGCGCCGATCACGGTGAGCCTGTTGGATAACCCCAATATCAAGGTCCAGGGCCACGTCCGCGAAGTTACCCCGGCCGTCGCTGCCAATACCGGTACGGTGCAAGTCAAAATCGCTCTGGAGGCCCTGCCCGCGGGCATGCATCTGGGCTCGGTGGTCAGCGCTACCGCCAACGGTCCGGCCAAGCCCAGCATCGAGCTGCCATGGTCGGCGCTGACCAAAGACCTCAGCGCCCCCGCCGTGTGGCTGGTGGATGGCGACGGCCTGGCGCAGCTGCGCAAGGTCAGTGTGGCGCGTTACCTCACCGGCAAGGTGATCATCAGTGACGGTCTGCAGGGCGGTGAAAAAGTCGTGGTGGCCGGCGGGCAATTGCTGCACCCCGGCATGCGCGTCGAAATCGCCCAGCCGCCCGACTCGGCCCAGGCCCAAGGAGTGCAACCATGATGCGCCTGACCGGCCTGCTCGCCGCCAGCCTGTTGCTGCTGGCCTGCTCCAAGAACGACCCGCCACCCGAGCCCGTGCGCCCGGTGTTGTCCATGGAAGTGAAAGCCGAAGACCAGGAAACCCTCGGCCGTTTCGCTGGCACCATCCAGGCGCGCTACGAAAGCAACCTGGGGTTCCGCGTGCCCGGGCGCATCGCCCACCGCACCGTGGATGTCGGCGCTGAGGTGGAGAAGGGCGCGGTACTCGCCGTACTCGACCCCACCGATCAGCAGAACCAACTGCGCGCGGTCCAAGGCGACCTCGCCCGCGTGCAGGCGCAGTTCATCAACGCCCAGGCCAGCGCCCGTCGCCAGCAGGCGTTGTTCAACCGTGGCGTCGGCGCCCAGGCCCAGTTGGACGCAGCCCAGACCGACCTGAAAACCACCCAGGCCAGCCTCGACCAGGCACAGGCCTCGGTCAACCAGGCCAAGGACCAGCTCAACTACACCCGACTGCGTACCGACCATGGCGGCATCGTTACCGCCTGGAACGCCGAGGCCGGCCAGGTGGTCAGCGCGGGCCAGCAAGTGGTGACCCTGGCGCGCCCGGACATCAAGGAGGCGGTGATCGACCTGCCCGCCGGCCTCGCCGAGCGCCTGCCGCCCGATGTGGTGTTCCTCGTCGCCGGGCAACTCGACCCCAGCGTGAACACCACTGCCACCGTGCGCGAAATCGAGCCCCAGGCCCAGAGCGCCACGCGCACCCGTCGCGCGCGCCTGACCCTGGCCGACACGCCGGCGGCCTTTCTGCTGGGTACGGCGATCAGCGTGACCTTGAGCTCGGCCATCCCACCGCGCATCGAACTGCCGTTGAGCGCCTTGCAGCAAATCGACGGCAAAACGCGGATCTGGCTGCTGGACACCCAAAGCCGGACCGTGCAGCCGCGTGAAGTCACGGTGCTCAGTCGTGACGCCGACTGCGTTGTGCTCAGCGGCGGGGTCAAGCCCGGTGAGCGCATCATCGTCGCCGGTGTGAACAGCCTGCAACCGGGGCAAACAGTCAAGCTCGACGAGGACAGCCCGCGATGAAAGGGCGCTTCAACTTATCCGAATGGGCCCTCAAGCATCAGTCCTTCATCTGGTACCTGATGTTCGTCGCGCTGCTGATGGGCGTGTTTTCCTACAAGAACCTGGGCCGCGAGGAAGACCCTTCGTTCACCATCAAAACCATGGTGATCCAGACCCGCTGGCCGGGCGCGACCCAGGAAGAAACGCTCAAACAGGTGACCGACCGCATCGAGAAAAAACTCGAAGAACTCGACGCCCTCGACTACGTGGACAGTTACACCCGGCCCGGTGAGTCCACGGTGTTTGTGTACCTCAAGGACACCACCAGCGCCAAGGCGATCCCCGAGATCTGGTACCAGGTGCGCAAGAAGATCGACGATATTCGCGGCAGCTTCCCCCGGGGCTTGCAGGGGCCGTCGTTCAACGATGAGTTCGGTGACGTGTTCGGCTCGGTGTACGCCTTTACCAGCGACGGCCTGTCGATGCGCCAACTGCGCGACTACGTGGAGCAGGCGCGCGCCGAGATCCGTGCGGTGCCGGGCCTGGGCAAGGTCGAGCTGATCGGCCAGCAGGACGAAGTGATTTACCTGAATTTCTCCACGCGCAAACTCGCGGCCCTGGGGATCGACCAACGCCAGGTGGTGCAGAGCCTGCAGGCGCAGAACGCAGTGACCCCGGCCGGGGTGATCGAAGCCGGGCCGGAGCGCATTTCCGTGCGGACGTCCGGGCAGTTCGCCTCGGAAAAAGACCTGGCCAACGTCAACCTGCGTCTCAACGACCGCTTCTATCGCCTGGCGGACGTCGCCGACATCAGCCGTGGCTACGTTGACCCGGCGACGCCAATGTTCCGTTTCAACGGCAAGCCGGCGATCGGTTTGGCGATCGCGATGCAGAAGGGCGGCAATATCCAGTCGTTCGGCGAGGCCCTGCACACGCGCATGGACGAACTGACCGCCGACCTGCCGGTGGGGGTCGGCGTCTACAAGGTCTCCGACCAGGCAGAAGTGGTGCAAGAGGCCGTCGGCGGCTTCACCAGCGCGTTGTTCGAAGCGGTGGTGATCGTGCTGGTGGTGAGCTTTATCAGCCTCGGCCTGCGTGCCGGGCTGGTGGTGGCGTGCTCGATCCCGCTGGTGCTGGCGCTGGTGTTCGTGTTCATGGAATACAGCGGCATCACCATGCAGCGCGTGTCCCTGGGGGCGCTGATCATCGCGCTCGGCTTGCTGGTGGACGACGCGATGATCACCGTGGAGATGATGATCACGCGCCTGGAAAAAGGCGAAACCAAGGCGCAGGCGGCGACCTACGCCTACACCTCCACCGCGTTCCCGATGCTCACCGGCACCCTGGTGACCGTGGCCGGGTTTGTGCCGATCGGCCTCAACGCCAGTTCGGCGGGCGAGTACACCTTCACCCTGTTCGCGGTGATTGCCGTGGCGATGCTGGTGTCGTGGGTGGTGGCGGTGCTGTTTGCGCCAGTGATCGGCGTGCATATCCTCAGCGCCAACGTGAAACCCCACAGTGCCGAACCGGGGCGCATCGGCCGCGCTTTCAATGGCGGCATGCTGTGGGCGATGCGCAACCGCTGGTGGGCCATCGGCATCACCGTGGCGCTGTTCGCGGCGTCGGTGTTTTCCATGCAGTTTGTGCAGAACCAGTTCTTCCCGTCGTCGGACCGCCCGGAGATCCTCGTCGACCTCAACCTGCCGCAAAACGCCTCGATCAACGAAACCCGCAAAGCCGTCGACCGCCTCGAAGCGATCATCAAGGACGACCCGGATATCGAGCGCTGGAGCACTTACATCGGCCAGGGCGCGATCCGTTTCTACCTGCCCCTCGACCAACAACTGGAAAACCCCTACTACGCGCAGTTGGTGATCGTCAGCAAGGGCCTGAAGGTGCGCGGCGAGTTGATCGCGCGCCTGCAAAAACGCCTGCGTGAGGATTTCGTCGGCGTCGGCAGCTTTGTGCAGCCGCTGGAGATGGGCCCGCCGGTGGGGCGGCCGATCCAGTACCGCGTTTCCGGCAAAGACACTGACCAGGTGCGCAAGCACGCCATCGAACTGGCGACCTTGCTGGACAAGAACCGCCACCTGGGTGAGATCATTTACGACTGGAACGAACCAGGCAAAGTCCTGCGCATCGAGATTGCCCAGGACAAGGCGCGGCAGTTGGGCTTGTCTTCCGAAGATGTAGCGCAGTTGATGAACAGCGTGGTCAGCGGCGCGTCGGTGACTCAGGTGCATGACGATATCTACCTGATCGACGTGGTCGGCCGCGCCGAAGATGCCGAGCGCGGCACGCCGGAAACCTTGCAGAACCTGCAGATCGTCACGCCCAACGGCGTCTCGATTCCGCTGCTGGCCTTCGCCACCGTGCGTTATGAGCTGGAGCAACCGCTGGTGTGGCGCCGCGACCGCAAGCCGACGATCACCCTCAAGGTGGCGGTGCGCGACGCGATGCAGCCGACCGATCTGGTCAAGCAGCTCAAGCCCGAGATCGATGCGTTCAACGCCGGCCTGCCGGTGGGCTACAAGGTCGCCACCGGCGGCACCGTGGAAGAAAGCAGCAAGGCCCAGGGCCCGATTGCCAGCGTGGTGCCGTTGATGCTGTTTTTGATGGCGACCTTCCTGATGATCCAGCTGCACAGCGTACAGAAGATGTTCCTGGTGGCCAGCGTCGCGCCGCTGGGGCTGATCGGCGTGGTGCTGGCGCTGGTCCCCACCGGCACGCCCATGGGCTTCGTGGCGATCCTTGGCATTCTGGCGCTGATCGGCATCATCATCCGCAACTCGGTGATCCTGGTGACGCAAATCGAGGAATATGAACTGGCCGGCTACACGCCGTGGGATGCGGTGGTGCAAGCCACCGAACACCGGCGCCGGCCGATCCTGCTGACGGCGGCTGCGGCGAGCCTGGGCATGATCCCGATTGCGCGGGAAGTGTTCTGGGGGCCGATGGCCTACGCGATGATCGGCGGGATCATCATTGCCACGCTGCTGACGCTGTTGTTCCTGCCGGCGCTGTATGTGGCCTGGTACAAGATTCGCGAACCGAAGCCGGAACATCAGGAAGAACGCGGTTAAAAATGTGGGAGGGGGCTTGCTCCCGATAGCGGTGCTTCAGTTGGCGCAACTTTGACTGACCCAGCGCTATCGGGAGCAAGCCCCCTCCCACATTTGGAATGTATTGTCAGGCGGTTATTCAGGTTTTGCGCCAGACGCTGGCCAACCAGGGCTGCTGCTCGCGGGGTAGTCCGGCTGGGCGATAGTAGTGCTCCAGTTCCACAAAACCGGCGGCGGTCAGCAACGATTGCCACGCTTCCAAGTCGTGATAAGACCCATATCGCGGCCCATTCCAGCCTTCGCGGTTGTCACCGCGTGGATTGGAACTGAATAACACCCCGCCCGGTTTCAGCGCGCCATGCAGTTGCTTGAGCACACGCGGCAGTTCCTGCTTGGGAATGTGAAACAGCACCGCATTGGCAAAGATCCCGTCGAAGCGTGCGTTGGGTAGGTCCAGCTTCAAGAAGTCCTGCTGCAGCACCTCGCAGCCGCTGTCTTCGCGCGCCATCTGCGCAAAGCGCTCGGAGCCGTCGAGGCCCACGGCGATGTGGCCCATGCGCGTAAAGGTCTGCAAATCCCGCCCCGGCCCGCAGCCGAAGTCCAGCACGGTAAACGGCGCCGCGCCCCGGATATGCCGCAGCAGCGCGTCGATGTTCTGGCTCACATCGTGATCGCGGGTGCCTTCACGGAAGTCCTCGGCCACGCTGTTGTAGTGGTCGAGGGTGGTGGCGGTGATCTGGTTGAGGTCGTCGGGGGCGAGTTTCATGGGGGATGCTTCGAGGGCCAAATGCTGACTATATCCCATGTCCAGTCGACTGCGCCTGAAGGCGCTTATTGAGCCCCCCGCCGACAATCCCCGGCAGCGCTTCGGGCAACAGATTGCGCTTGAATTAATCAGTGAGATTTACGAAGCGGAGTGGCCCAAAGGATCGATAAAGAATCTCCCTCGAAGCGGAAAGCTGGATGAGTGTGAGCCTGCCGCGGGGAGAATTGTTAACGGTAGTTGTCGAATTTTGCCCGTGAAGCGGAATTGCCGCTGCATCGCCAAGCGTGACGGCGGCCAGTGCCAACACCAGCGTCGCGCACCTGGCGCAGGTGGTTATAGTAGACATGGTATTCGCTCCCTGATTCGTCGCAGACGGTGTCGAGTCGATTAAACCTGCATAACCCCCCTCCAACAACTGTCAACCTTGACAGGTCCAAACGAGTGCTCAGCGCGTGTTCAGCCCCCGCGCTTTGTGAATTAATCACAGTGATGAGTAAGGGTGAGGGTGGAAGTCCACTCACACTACATGTCAGTCAGTGTCTATTTGTATTGGAGCTTCTGTGTAAACACATTATTACCCCAGTTAAAGATCGCTCCTTTGTTGAACGTGAAGGAGTTGTTAACGGTAGTTGTTGAATATTGCCCGTGAAGCGGAATTGCCGCTGCATCGCCAAGCGTGACGGCGGCCAGCGCCAACACCAGCGTGGCGCACCTGGCGCAGGTGGTTACAGTGGACATGGCATTCGCTCCCTGATCCGTCGCAGACAGTGTCGAGCCGATTAAACCCGCGTAAACCCCCTCCAACAACTGTCAACCTTGACAGGTACAAACGAGTGCTCAGCGCTTGTTCAGCCCCCGCGCCAAGCGGTCTCCGCCCAGCTGAATCACCGCCACCAGCAGCACCAACAGCACAATCACCGTGAGCATGATCTGCGTATCAAAGCGCTGATAACCATAGCGGTAGGCAATATCCCCCAACCCACCTGCACCAATCGCCCCAGCCATGGCCGAGGAGTTGATCATGGTCACCAGGGTGATGGTGAACCCGCCGACGATCCCCGGTAGCGCTTCGGGCAACAGTACGTGCCAGATGATGTGCCAGCGCCGGCAGCCCATGGCTTGTGCGGCTTCGATCAAGCCGTGGTCGACTTCGCGCAGGCTCACTTCGGCGATACGCGCAAAGAACGGCGTCGCGGCGATGGTCAGCGGCACTACCGCCGCCCACACGCCGTAGGTGGTGCCGACGATCAGCCGGGTGAAGGGGATCAGCGCCACCATCAGGATCAGAAACGGAATCGAGCGGAACAGATTGACGAACGCCCCCAGCACCCGGTTCAGCGCCGGAGCCTGGTAGATGCCGCCCTTGTCGCTGGTGACCAGGAACACCGCCAGCGGAATCCCCACCAGCAACGCGATCAGCGACGACACGCCGACCATCAACAGCGTGTCGATGGCGCCCTGCACTAAACGATCAAACCACATAACCCAACACCTCCACCTGTTGTGCCCAATGCCCGGCGCGGCTGCGCAGTGTGTCGGGGTCATGGGGCGAGCCATTCACCGCCAGCAGCAATTGCCCCAGGGCATGCCCCTGAATCCGTTCCACGCCGCCTTGCAGCAAGCGCACGCGCCCGCCGAGGGCGCCGAACAGCGCGGCCAGGTCGGGTTCATCGGTGGCGCTGCCGGTGAACTGCAAGCGCAGTACCAGCGCGGCGTCAGCCGAGGCCGGCGTGGGTTGCAGGCGGCTTTGCAGTTCTTCCGACAGGCCGTGTTGCAGCGGCGCCAGCAGGGTTCGGCTGACCTCGTGCCGCGGGTTGCCGAATACTTCCCACACAGGGCCTTGCTCGACGATGCGCCCGTGTTCGAGCACCACCACGCGGTCGCAGATCTCGCGAATCACCGCCATCTCATGGGTGATCAACACGATGGTCAGGCCCAGCCGTTGGTTGATCTCGCGCAGCAGGCCGAGGATCGATTGGGTGGTCTCCGGGTCGAGGGCCGAGGTGGCCTCGTCGCACACCAGAATCTCTGGGTCGTGGACCAGCGAACGGGCGATGCCCACGCGCTGTTTCTGCCCGCCGGAGAGTTGCGCCGGGTAGGCCTTGTGCTTGTCCTTCAGGCCCACCAGCTCCAGCAGTTCACGCACCTTCTGCTCGCGCTGCAACTTGGGGACGCCGGCGACTTTGAGCGGCAACTCGACGTTCTGCCACACCGTCTTGGCCGACATCAGGTTGAAGTGCTGGAAGATCATGCCGATGCGCCGCCGCAGTGCCACCAGGCGGTCTTCGTCGAACGCGCCGATGTCGACCTGATCGATCAGCACGCGCCCGCTGCTGGGCTGTTCCAGGCGGTTGATGGTGCGGATCAGCGACGACTTGCCGGCGCCGCTGCGGCCGATGATGCCGAACACTTCGCCGCGCTGGATGGCCAGGTCGATGCCTTGCAGCGCGTGTACCGTGCCGTCATAGGTCTTGCCCAGGTTGATAAAGCGCACATGAGCGCGGTTGAGGTGCGGATGCAGTTCAGTCTGCTCGGCGTTCCTGGGTGGTGTGCCCAGGTCGTGCAGTTGGATGTTGGCGGCCGTCATGTTCAACCCTCCCAGCCGACTTGGTAGAGCTTGCCGAGGGATTTATCCAGGGCGGCGCGCACCACCGGCGAGTGTTGGTAGAGGTCGACGAACTTGATCACCCGCGGGTCGGTTTTGGCTTTCGGCTGGATCACGAACTGGATCACGTATTCCGGGTGGTCGAGGCCGTCGAACAGCAGCGCCGACTCGGCATCGAAGGTCTTGGACAGGCGGATATACGCCGGATAGCCCTGCACCAGATCCGCATCGTCATAGGCGCGCACCAACTGCACGGCCTCGACTTGCAGGATCTTGAGCTGCTTCGGGTTGGCGATGATGTCTTCTTCGGTGGCCTTGTAACCCACGCCCGGCTTGAGCGTGATCAGCCCCGCCTTGGCCAGCAGTTGCAGCCCGCGCCCGCTGTTGATCGGGTCGTTGGCAATCGCCACGCTGGCGCCTTGGGGCAGCTCGTTGAAGCTTTTGTATTTTTTCGAATACAGCCCGACGTTGTTGATGATGCCCGGCGCATACGGCACCAGATCAAACCCGGCGGCGGCCTTGGCGTTTTCCAGGAAGGGGATGTGCTGGAAGTAGTTCACGTCGATATCGCCGGCGGCCAGGCTGACGTTGGGCGCGATCCAGTCGGTGAACTCCACCAGCTCGACGTTCAAACCTTGCTTGCCGGCCTCGGCCACGGCGGCTTCCAGGGGAATCGCGAAGGCCGCGGTGGTGCCGACTTTCAGCGGCGCGTCGGCGGCGAATACTGCCGAGCTGAATAAACCGAGGGCCAGGGCCAGTGCTTTGACTGGGTGAGAGAGCAGGGTCTTTTTCATAATCGAGTTCCAGTCATAAGTAATGGGTGCAAACAATAGAGATCCCATGTGGGAGGGGGCTTGCCCCCGATTGGGGTGGTTCAGCAAACGATGCAGGTGACTGAACCACCGCTATCGGGGGCAAGCCCCCTCCCACATTTTTCGATCAGTGGCGGTAGGTGGCGCCGGTGTGTTGTTCGGGCAGACGGGCGCCGCCGTGGAAGACTTTTTCCCGCAGCGTTCCGGTGTCGTAAGCGGTCTTGTACGACCCACGCCGCTGCAACTCCGGCACCACCAGGTCGATGAAGTCCACATAGCTTTCCGGGGTGACGATGCGCGTGAGGTTGAAGCCATCCAGGCCGGTTTCAGCGACCCAGGATTCCAGCTCGTCCGCCACTTGCTCGGGCGAACCGACCACGGTGATGTAGCGCCCGCCGAGGGCGTGCTGCTCGAGTAATTTGCGGCGGGTCCAATCGTTGTTCTGCAGGTGCTGGGTGGCGGACTGGATCGCGTTGCTCTTCACGTACTGGATCGGTTCGTCGAGGGCGTACTGGGAAAAATCGATCGCCGTGGACGCCGAGAAATGCGCCACGCCGGCTTCCGCGCTGGCATAGCTCAGGTACTCGGCATGCTTGGCCCAGGCCAGTTCCTCAGTGGCGCCAACGATGACGTTGAGGCCCATGAACACCTTGATGTCGTGCGGGTTGCGCCCGGCCGCCACGGCGCTGGCGCGCACCTTGTCCACTTGGAGCTTGGTGCTGGCCTTGTCCCGCCCGCTGATGAACACGCACTCGGCATGCCGCCCGGCGAACACCAGGCCACGCGCCGAAGTGCCAGCCTGGAACAGCAGCGGTGTGCGTTGCGGCGACGGTTCGCACAGGTGATAACCCTCCACCTGGTAGAACTCGCCGTGGTGCTCGACTTTGTGCACCTTGCCCGGCTGCGCATACACCCGCGCCTGCGGATCGTTGAGCACGGCGTCGTCTTCCCAGCTGCCTTCCCAGAGTTTGTACAGCACCTGCAGATACTCATCGGCCTGGTCGTAGCGTCGGTCATGTTCGACCTGTTCGGTCAGGCCCATGGCCTTGGCGGCGCTGTCGAGGTAGCCGGTGACGATGTTCCAGCCGACCCGACCACGGCTCAGGTGGTCGAGGGTGGACATGCGCCGGGCGAACAGATACGGCGGCTCGTAGGTCAGGTTGGCGGTCAGGCCGAAACCGAGGTGTTGGGTCACGGCGGCCATGGCCGAGAGCAGCAGCAACGGGTCGTTGACCGGCAGTTGGATCGACTCTTTGAGCGGCATGTCGATGGCGTCCTGATACACGTCGTAGACGCCGACGATATCGGCGATGAACAACCCGTCGAACAGCCCGCGCTCCAGGGTTCGCGCCAGGTCGGTCCAATACTCGAGGGTTTTGTACTGGGTGGACGTGTCCCGCGGGTGCGTCCACAAGCCGTGATTGATATGCCCGATGCAGTTCATGTTGAAGGCATTGAGCAGGATTTTTTTCTTCGCCATTCAGATGGTCCCCCGCAGTGGCGGGTTTTCATCGTTGAGGTAGTAATTACCCACGGCGTGGTATTTCCAGCGCACCGGGTCGTGCAGGGTATGCACGCGGGCGTTGCGCCAGTGGCGATCGAGGCCGTGCTCGGCCAGGGTCGCCTGGCTGCCGGCCAGTTCGAACAGGGTGCTGCCGGCCGCCAGGGAAATTTCGGTACTCAGGGCGCGTGCTTCGGCGACCGCGATCGAGGCGGCGGCCACGGTCTCGGCGTGGCTGTCGGCCTGGGCGCGGTCGAGAAACTCACCCGCGCGCTCCAGCAAGGCTTCGGCGGCGTGCAGGCGAATGCTCAAGTGGCCGAAGCTCTTCAGCGTCAGTGGGTCTTCGCTGGCCTTGTCGCTGCCGGAGTCGATCCACGGGCGGGTCTTGGTGCGTACAAAGTGCAGCGCGTCCTCGAAGGCGGCGCGGGCGATGCCGGTGTCGATGGCGGCGTGGAGGATCTGCGCCAGCGGGCCGACGGTGGTCGGGCGTTCGAAGGCGCTCTGGAACGGGAGCACGTCGTGCGCTGCGACCCGCACGTTGTCGAACACCACCGAACCGCTGCCGGTGGTGCGCTGGCCGAAGCCGCTCCAGTCGTCGATCACCGTCAGGCCCGCGCTGTCGCGGGGCACGAAGGCCAGGTGCTGGATGCCGTTCTCGTCCACCACGGAGGTCGGGATGCGTTGCGCGTAGATCGCGCCGGTGGCGTAGAACTTGCGGCCATTGATCCGAAAGCCGTCGCCGTCGCGGGTGAGGCGGGTCACGCGGTCGTGGGCGGTCTTGGTGCCCAGTTCCGCCAGGGCGTTGCCGAAGCGCTGGCCGGCCAGCACCTCGGCGTACAGGCGTTGTTGCTGCGCGGGGCTGCCGTTCACGCGCAGCACTTCGAGGGCGTAGAAATGGTTTTGCGGGATCTGGCCCAGCGAGGCGTCGGCCTGGGCGATCAGCGCGATGACCTTGGCCAGGGTGACGTTGGACACGCCAGCGCCGCCATAGGCTTTCGGCACGCTGATGCCCCACAGGCCGGAGCGCGAAAATACGTCCAGTTCGGGCAGCGGCAGGCGGCGCTCGCGGTCGCGCTGGGCGCTGTCGCGGCGCAGGTCTTCAGCCAGGTCGCTGGCGACAATCAGGGCTTGTTCGTCGCTGGTGATGAGCGCGACGTGGGTAGATAAAGTCATCGGTGTTCTCCAGAAGCGCGTGGAAAAAGTGTTCTGGGCGGTTAGATCCAGGAGTGACGAGCCGGCAATGTGCCGTTCAGGCGATAAGCGCCCACCGCGTGATACTTCCAGCGCACCGGGTCGTGCAGGGTGTGGACCCGGGCATTGCGCCAGTGGCGGTCGAGGTTGAATTCGGCGAGGGTGGCGCGGCTGCCGGCCAGTTCGAAGAGTTTTTCGCTGGCCAGCAGCGACACTTCGGTGGTCAACACCTTGGCCTCGGCCACGGCAATCGAGGCGCGTGCGGCGGACTGCGCGGTGATCGGCGCGGCGCTGACCTGGTCCAGCACCTGACCGGCCTTGCGCAGCAGGGCTTCGGCGGCGTGCAGTTCGATCTTCAATTTGCCGATGTCGGCGATCACATACAGGTCATCGCTGGCGCGTTCGACCTTGGCGTCGATCCACGGGCGTGAGCGCTCGCGGACGAACGCAATGGTGTCATCCAGCGCGCCACGGGCAATGCCGGTATCGATGGCTGCCTGGATCAATTGCGAGACCGCGCCCTGGATATTCGGGCTTTGGCCGAGGCGCCAGTTTTCGACCACCAGCTCTGCGTCCACCGGCACCCGGTCGAGCAGCACGGTGCCACTGGCGGTGGTGCGTTGGCCGAAGCCGGACCAGTCGTCGACGATGCGCAGTCCTTGCGTGCCACGGCGCACAAATGCCATGACCTGCTTGCCGTCGTCGTTCAGCGCCTTCACCGCGACCCAATGGGCGAACAGGGCGCCGGTGGAGTAGAACTTCTGGCCGCTGATCACGTAACCGTCGCCTTCGGCGCTGATCCGCGCCTTGAGCTCCAGGGTGTTTTTGGTGCCGCGCTCCGGGCCGCCGTTACCGATGCGCCAGCCGTCGAGCACGCTCTGGAACAGCTGTTTTTTCTGGCGCTCGGTGGCCGCGCCCTGCAGCAGGTGCAGGATGCCGAAATGGTTCTGCGGGATCTGCCCGAGGGCCGGGTCGGCCGCGCTGATGATCGCGAAGACTTCGGCCAGGGTGGTGAACGACACCTGCGGGCCGCCGTACTCGTGGGGAATGGAAATACTGCCCAGCCCACTGCGGGTGAATTGCTCGATCTGCGCCCAGGGCAGCTTGCGCTGCTGGTCGCGCTTGGCGGCCTGTACGCGCGCGGCCTGGGCCAACTCATGGGCCGCGCTCAGCGCTTGGGCATCGTTGCGCAGCACAACGGCCGGCAACAGCAGGGGAGCGACGTCCAGATCACTCTGGGGGGGTGTTAGAGCCAAGTTAGACATCAGCGCCGCTCCTTGGCTGCACGTAATGCCCTGGCGTTCTGCACCGGGGTAATGCTGACCATACCGACCTCGCATTCAATGAAATGGAAACAAAACAATCAGGAATGTCCGGTGGTCCGGTTTATATACCCTAAACGTGTTAAATACTTAAATAAACTAACTTTTAGGAATATGCATAGAAGGGCCGTTACCCACGCTTCAGGGACGACGCGGTTGATAGATCTGCGCGGCGCTGGAAGGGCGCTTCGGCGTCGCCGGCACATAGGCGGCGATGCGCAGTGTGCGGGCCGGCGCCCAGCGTGAGTTATTGCCCACCCGATCGAGAATGCAGTACGTGACGTCCAGCCGGCTGTCGTCGCCGGCTTCGATGATGATCGCCGACGGCACCCACACCTGCACCGCGATGCCGACGGCTCGGGCCTGGATTTTCGGCAGGTCCAGGCGCGCATCGCCCCAGCGCAGGGTGATGGCGTCGCCGCGGGTCATGTTCAGGTAGGGTTCGATGGTCAGCGGAATACCGCGCCGCACCTGGCTGCTGTTGACGCCGTAGCGACGAATCATGTCGGGCAGGCCCACAGGGGCGAGGTTCTGGTTTTCGTCGCTGTACAGCGCGCTCGGTTGGCCGCCCGGGTAGTTGGTCTTGACCTGCACCGTGGTCACCGCTGAGCGTGCGGGGCCGTGGCCGATCTGCATGACCTGGTAGTGAACCCGCGCATGGCCGTCCTGCACAAAGCTTTCCGGCACCCGCAGTTGGGTGGCGGTGCCGACCTTGCACGCGGTGACACGCCGCGAGTCGGCAAAGCAGTTGTTCCAGAACAGCTCGATCAGGTCACCCTCATCCATGCCGGGGTAGGGCGCGATGTCGACTTGCAGTTGTGTGGCGGCCAGGGCGTTGATGCCGTTGCCAAGTGCCTGGGGCAGGGTCGGGGCAGTGAGCAGGGCCGGGGTTGCGGTGCGCGTCATAGTAATCTCCTTGATGCAGCCAGCAGCAATCGTTCCGGACCCTTGGCGCGGGAACGCGACGGGGGCCGAAAGGAACGATTCAGTGAAAAGCCGGGATAGGATCCAATCCTCTGGGCGCTAGATAAGAGCGTTGGCCGGAGGGCGTCAATGGCGGCAAAAGGCTAAACGGCGGGTTTGGGAAGATTCAGAACGGTCTGACTGGGCGCGGGAATTTCGGGGGTGGCGCGGGGGCTGTTTTACCCAGGCAGGCCGGGCGTGTGCGGGAGCGGCTCCCCCACACGCGTTGTGCTGCCGGTGGGCGCGCGTCAATGCGCGAGAAACTTGCTCAGGAACTGTTTCGTGCGTTCTTCCCTGGGGTTGGCGAACAACGCCTTGGCCTCGCCTTGCTCCACGATCACCCCTTTGTCGAAGAAGATCACCCGGTTGGCGACATCCCGGGCAAAGCTCATTTCGTGGGTGACGATCACCATGGTGCGGTTTTCTTCGGCCAGGCTGCGAATGGTCGCCAGCACTTCGCCCACCAGTTCCGGGTCGAGGGCCGAGGTGGGTTCGTCGAACAGGATCACCTCCGGCTCCATGGCCAACGCCCGGGCAATCGCCACGCGCTGTTGCTGGCCGCCGGAGAGGCGCCGAGGGTAGGCGTCTTCCTTGCCGGCCAGGCCGACCCGCGCCAACAGCGTGCGGCCCAGGGCGGTCGCGGCCTCGCGGGGCATCTTCTTGACCACGGTCGGGCCTTCGATGACGTTTTCCAGCGCGGTGCGGTGCGGGAACAGGTTGAAGTTCTGGAACACAAAACCTACGTGCTGGCGCAGGCGCCGCACCAGGCCCTGTTGCTGGTTGAGCGGCTTGCTGCTGTCGATCTCGATGTCACCGACCTTGATGCGACCGCTGGTGGGGGTTTCGAGGAAGTTCAGGCAGCGCAGGAACGTGGTCTTGCCAGAGCCGCTGGGGCCGATGATGGCGACGACTTCGCCTTCCTTGACCTCCAGGTCGATGCCGTTGAGCACCACCTGGCCGTTGAATTGTTTGGTCAGTTTTTCAACCACGATCATGCTTCAAGACTCCAGGTCATGCCGGTTGACCCGGTCTTCCAGACGATTTTGAAAATGCGCCAGGATGCTTGCCAGGACCCAGTAGATCAGGGCGGCGGACAGATACATGGTGAAGATTTCGAAGGTGCGCGCCGACACCAGTTGCGCCTGGCGGAACAGCTCGGGCACCTGGATGGTGGCTGCCAGCGCGGTGTCCTTGACCAGCGAAATAAAGCTGTTGCCCAGCGGCGGCAACGCGGTACGCATCGCTTGCGGCAGGATGGCCCGACGCAGGGTCTGCGCGCGGGTCATGCCGATACTGGCCGCGGCTTCCCACTGGCCGCGCTCGATGGACGCGATGGCGGCACGCAGGATTTCACAGGCGTAGGCGGCCATGTTCAGCGAGAAGCCGATCATGGCGGCCGGGATCGGGTCCAGCTCGATGCCCACTTGCGGCAAGCCGTAGTAGATCAGGAACAGTTGCACCAGCAGGGGCGTGCCGCGAAAGAACGACACGTAGACGCGAGCGACGCCGCGCAGCAGCATGAAGCGCGACAGGCGCATCAAGGCCAGGCCGAAGCCCAGCAGCAAGCCGAAAAACATCCCGCCGAGGCTGAGGATTACCGTGAAATACGCGCCCTTGAGCAGAAAGGGCGCGGAGTCCAGCGCGAGTTGGAAACCTGCTTCCATTATTGAGTGACGTCAGCGTTGAAGTACTTCTCGGACAGCTTCTTCAAGGTGCCGTCGGCGCGCAGTTTGTCGAGCGCCTTGTTCACGGCCTCGAGCAATTCCGGCTCGCCTTTGCGCAGGGCAATACCGGCTTCCTGGCGGGAGAAGGCGTCGCCGGCGGCGGCAGTGTCCTTGGCTTTCTTGGCGTATTCGAGTGCGGCGAGGCGGTCGATCAGAATCGCGTCGATGCGGCCGATGCGCAGGTCCTGGAACTTGGTAGGGTCATCGTTGTAGGTCTTGATGATGGCTTTGGGCTGATTGTCCTTGAGCCATTGTTCGTAGTTGGTGCCCAGGCCCACGCCGACTTTCTTGCCGGCCAGGTCGTCGGCGGTCTTGATGGTGTCGACGTTTTTGGCCAGGGTCAGGGCCTGGATACCGGAGACGGTATAAGGCTTGGAAAAGTCGTACTTCTTCTTGCGCTCTTCGGAGATGGTCACTTGGTTGACGACCGCATCCAGGCGCTTGGATTCCAGGGCGGCGAGGATGCCGTCCCATGGCGTGGCCTGCAGTTTGACCTTGACGCCCAGCTCCTTGGCCAGCGCCTCCGACAGCTCGACCTCGAAACCGCTGAGCTTGCCGCTTTCGTCGACAAAGCTGAACGGTGGGTAAGTGCCTTCGAGACCGATCTTGATCTCACCGGCTTTCTTGATGTTGCCCAACTGTTCGCCGGCCACGGCCTGGCCCAACCAACCAGCGCCGAGGGCCAGGCCCAGAGTGCCGACCAGCAATGTGCGACGGAATACAGAAATAGTCATGAAGAGCCCCTGTGTTGTTATGTTGAGCGAAGCAGGTGACGCGGTAGACGTATCCTGCCTTAAAGCGCGTAGCGCGTCTTCGCCTACGGCGCGATGATAAAGCCGGTTTTTAAGACTTGAAAATAATATAAATCTAAATTGATATTCTATTTTTGAACATGCACTCAATCCAATTGTGGGAGGGGGCTTGCCCCCGATAGGGCCGTGTCAGCTTATGCATGTATCACTGACCCACCGCTATCGGGGGCAAGCCCCCTCCCACATGTTGATCCCTGTTTATTCAGTTAAATACGGCGTTGTAAGCAAACAACGCCGGCGCCCCACCGGTATGCAGGAAAATGATCGGGCCATCCTCAAAGCGCTGACGCCCGATACCGTCCAGCAAGCCGGCCATGGCCTTGCCAGTGTAGACCGGGTCCAGCAGCAAGCCTTCCTGGCTCGCCAATAGCTTGACCGCTGAAAGGGTGCCGGCGTTCGGTTCACCATAACGCGGGCCGAAGTATTCGTCCCACAGGATCACCTTGAAGGCCTCGGGGATGTCCACACCGAGCAACGCGGCGGTGCGTTCGGCCAGGCCCTGCACTTTCGGGCACTGCGCTTCTTCAGTGCGCGATACGGTGATGCCGATCACTGGCAACTGCGGCAGCACTTCGCTCAACGCCAGGGCCAGGCCGCTGTGGGTGCCCGCACTGCCCGAGGCCAAGACCACGGCGGCGAATTCCAGACCGCTGTCTTCGATCTGCGCGGCCAGTTCCAGCCCGGCCCGCACATAACCCAGGGCGCCGAGCGCGTTGGAGCCGCCGATGGGCACCAGGTACGGCTTCTTGCCGTTGCTGCGCAGGCGATCGGCGAGGGCGTTGAGCTGGTCGTCGGCGTTGTCGAGGTTCTCTACCAACTCGACCTTGGCGTCGAACAGGTCCAGCAGCAGACGGTTGCCGTTGCCGAGGTAGTTGGGGTCTTCGGTGCCGGTGGGATTTTCCAGCAGAGCGACGCAGCCCAGGCCCAGCTTGGCGGCCAGCGCGGCGGTCTGGCGCACATGGTTGGATTGGATGGCTCCGGCGGTCACCAGGGTATCGGCGCCCTGGGCGATGGCATCGGCCGCCAGGTATTCGAGTTTGCGCAGCTTGTTGCCGCCCATGGCCAGCGGTGTGGTGTCGTCGCGCTTGACGTAGATGTCCCTGCCCAGCCAGGTCGACAGCCGCTCGAGTTTTTCCAGGGCAGTGGCGCCGCCCAGCAGTTCCAGGCGGTTAAAACGGTCGAGCTGTTGTTTGATCATGGCTACGCACGGTTGCTAAGTGATGGGGCGACTATAGGCAGGCACTTTTCATCGGGCAACCGCCAATCGTTTATGCTTGATGGTTCTTAGCATCGCACCATTGGTTCTTAAGAGCGGCCGGGGTGCCTATCGTAAAGTGATGGCCATTTTGTCAGGAGTGAATACCGTGAGTGAGCGTTCCAGTCATTGGCAATTACCCACCATTGTCAGCCAACTGCGCAGCGCGCGGGACCAGTGGCGAGCGCGCAATGGCCGCATGAGTGGCGAGCACGGCGGTCGCGAGCTGCCTTCGCGCGAGGCCGTGGCGCAGATCCTCGAAGCGCTGTGCGGCGCGCTGTTTCCGATGCGCCTGGGGCCGGTGGACCTGCGTGAGGAAAGTGAAGATTTCTACGTCGGCCACACCCTCGACGTCGCCTTGAATGCCTTGCTCGGCCAAGCGCGCCTGGAACTGCGCTACGCCGCGCGCCAGAGCGGCCAGGATGACTGCGAGGTCGACGCCCGCGCCATCCGCCTGATCCAGGATTTCGCCCTGGCCTTGCCGTCCCTGCGCAGCCTGTTGGACACCGATGTGCTGGCCGCCTACCACGGCGACCCGGCTGCGCGCAGCGTGGATGAAGTGCTGTTGTGCTATCCGGGGATACTGGCGGTGATTCACCATCGCCTGGCCCACCATCTGTACCGCGCCGGCCTGCCGTTGTTGGCGCGCATCAGCGCGGAGATCGCCCACTCGGCCACCGGCATCGACATACACCCCGGCGCGCAGATCGGCCCGAGTTTCTTTATCGATCACGGCACGGGTGTGGTGATTGGCGAAACCGCGATCATCGGCGAGCGCGTGCGTATCTACCAGGCGGTGACGTTGGGCGCCAAGCGCTTCCCGGCGGATGAGGACGGGCAGTTGCAGAAAGGCCATCCACGCCATCCGATCGTCGAGGACGACGTGGTGATCTATGCCGGGGCGACGATCCTCGGGCGGATCACCATCGGCAAGGGCTCGACCATTGGCGGCAACGTGTGGCTGACCCGCAGCGTACCGGTGGGGGCGAACATCACGCAGGCGAATCTGCAGCATGACGACGGCACCCAAAAGTAGCGCACGCCCTTAAACATCACACACAAACCTGTGGGAGGGAGCTTGCCCCCGATAGCGGTGGGCCGCTCAATGCATGTGCTAGCTGACCCACCGCAATCGGGGGCAAGCCCCCTCCCACAGGGTGACTGCGTTTCAAATGTGAGCGGTATTTCAGTCGGCAACCGCTGGATGATTTGCCTCGTTCAATCACCTACCCCTCAGCCTTGCGGCCTATCCATGTTCAATTCATCAGCATGACGACGGCACCCAAAAGATCACACAAAACCCTGTGGGAGGGAGCTTGCTCCCGATAGCGGTGGGCCGCTCAATGCATGTGCTGGCTGACCCACCGCAATCGGGGGCAAGCCCCCTCCCACAGGGTGACTGTATTTCAAATGTGAGCGGTATTTCAGTCGGCAACCGCTGAACGATTTGCCTCGCCCAGGCGTCATACCAGTCCTTGAGCTAGTGTAGGAATCACCTACCACTCAGCCCTGCGATTAGTCCAAAACCGCCTATCCATGTTTAACTTGAACGTTCGTTCAAGTTAAATCGGTGGTTCGCTGCCCGCTCACAACAGGAGGCTTACCTTTGCTGAGTCCGTTATTCACAGTCACATCTCACACCTCAGGGGTGCATCGTTCATGAGTGCATCGACCACCCCACCCAGCGGTCTGGTGCGTATGAATGCGCCCGTGTTCTATTTCGCCGCAAGCTTCATCCTGCTGTTCGGCATCACTGTCATCGCCATCCCGCAACAGGCCGGTGCCTGGCTGTTGGCGGCGCAAAACTGGGCGGCCAATACGGTCGGCTGGTACTACATGCTCGCGATGACTCTGTATCTGGTCTTCGTGGTGGTCACCGCGCTATCGGGCTACGGCAAGATAAAACTCGGTGCCGACCACGACGAGCCCGAGTTCAGTTACCTGTCCTGGGCCGGCATGCTGTTCGCCGCCGGGATCAGCATCACGCTGTTTTTCTTTTGCGTCTCCGAGCCGCTCACGCACCTGGTGCAACCGCCCCAGGGCGCGGCGATGAACGCCGATGCCGCGCGCCAGGCCATGCAGATCCTGTTTCTGCACTGGGGCCTGCATGGCTGGGGCGTGTTCGCCTTTGTCGGCATGGCCCTCGCGTACTTCGCCTACCGGCATAACCTGCCGCTGGCGTTGCGTTCGGCGCTGTACCCGCTGATCGGCAAGCGCATCAACGGCCCGATCGGCTACGCGGTGGACGGCTTCGGCATCATCGCCACGGTGTTCGGCCTCGGTGCCGACATGGGCTTCGGTGTGCTGCACCTCAACGCCGGGTTGGATTACCTGTTTGGCATTGCCCACACCCAGTGGATCCAGGTCGGCCTGATCACCCTGATGATGGGGGCGGCGATCCTGGTGGCGGTGGCCGGTGTGGACAAGGGCGTGCGCGTGATGTCCGACATCAACATGCTGCTGGCCTGTGCGCTGCTGCTGTTCGTGTTGTTCGCCGGGCCCACCCAGCACTTGCTCAACACCCTGATCCAGAACATCGGCGACTACCTCGGCGCACTGCCGACCAAGAGTTTCGACGTGTACGCCTACGACAAGCCAAGCGACTGGCTGGGTGGCTGGACCGTGTTCTACTGGGCCTGGTGGATTGCCTGGTCGCCGTTCGTGGGCCTGTTTATCGCGCGTATTTCCCGTGGCCGCACCATCCGCGAATTCGTGTTTGGCGTGCTGCTGATCCCGCTGGGTTTCACCCTGGCGTGGATGTCGATCTTCGGCAACAGCGCCATCGACCAGGTGCTCAATCACGGGATGACGGCGCTCGGCCAGTCGGCCATCGATGACCCGTCGATGAGCCTCTACCTGCTGCTGGAAACCTACCCGTGGAGCAAGACGGTGATCGCGGTCACGGTGTTTATCAGCTTCGTGTTCTTCGTCACCTCCGCCGACTCCGGCACCGTGGTGCTGTCCACGCTGTCATCCAAAGGCGGCAACGCCGATGAAGACGGGCCGAAGTGGCTGCGGGTGTTCTGGGGCGCGATGACCGCGCTGGTGACCAGTGCCTTGCTGTTTGCCGGCAGTATCGATTCGCTGAAATCGGCGGTGGTGCTGACCTCGTTGCCGTTCTCGTTGATCCTGCTGCTGATGATGTGGGGGCTGCACAAAGCCTTCTACCTCGAATCGCAGAAGCAGATCGCCCAACTGCATTCGTTGGCCCCGGTGTCCGCGGCGCGCAAGGGCCGTGGCGGCTGGCGCCAGCGTTTGAGCCAGGCGGTGCATTTCCCGTCGCGCGATGAGGTGTACCGCTTCCTTGAGTCGACGGTACGCCCGGCGATTGAAGAAGTGACCGCCGTGTTCGTCGAGAAGGGCCTGAATGTGGTCACCCAGCCTGACCCGTCCAACGACAGCGTCAGCCTGGAAATCGGCCATGGCGAAGAGCACCCGTTCGTTTATCAGGTACAAATGCGCGGTTACTTCACACCGTCGTTTGCCCGTGGCGGCATGGGTTCCAAGGAGCTCAACAACCGTCGCTACTACCGGGCCGAAGTCCACTTGAGCGAGGGCAGCCAGGACTACGATCTGGTGGGCTATACCAAGGAGCAGGTCATCAACGATATTCTCGACCAGTACGAGCGCCACCTGCAGTTCCTGCACTTGGTGCGTTGATGTTTCAGGCCCTGCTCCCGCGTGGGCAGGGCGCGCTTCACCCCCACGCAAGGCCTCTATTACGGGGCTTTCTTAAACTTAATTTCATGTGCCCCCGCCGCGTTTTGACGCGCAACTGTCATCTAGCCACTGCGTAATTGTGTGAAGCGTTTGACGCTTTCATTTCAGAACAGTGACGGAGACCGGTAACAATGAAGACGTTATTAAGCCCCATGGTCGGTGTCGCCATGGCGAGCTTTATGTTGTCCGCCCATGCCGATTTTATCGATGACAGCCACGCCGATGTGACCCTGCTCAACCGCTATCTCAACCAGCAGGGGCGTGACGTGGTCGGCAGCAACGCCAAGGCCCACAGCGTTCGCGATTGGGGCCAGGGTTTCGAGTTCAACTTCAAGTCCGGCTACACCGAAGGCCCCGTGGGTTTCGGCCTCGACTTGCAGGCGTTCTACGGTTTGAAACTGGACTCCGGCGGCGACCTCAATGACAAGAATCACCAGGGCCGCTACCCCGGCAGCATGTTCCCGCTGGACGACGGTAAATCCGCTGACCAGTTCGGCGTGCTGAGCCCGACGTTCAAAATGCGCTTCGCCAAGGATGAACTGCGGGTCGGTACGCTGTATGGCAACAACCCGGTGCTGGCCAACACCGACGGCCGCCTGTACCAGCAGACCAACACCGGTGTGCAACTGGTCTCCAAGGACCTCAGCGACTTCACCTTCACCGGTGGCGATATCTTCAAGACCAAGATCCGCAATGAAACCGGCGACCAGGGCATGATCACCGCGGGCGGCACCAAGGAAAGCGACCGCTTCCTCTTCGGCGGTGCCGACTACACCGGCTTGCCGGGCACCACCGTCAGCCTGTGGTATTCCAACCTTGAGGATTACTACCAACAGTTCTTCCTCGGTGCCAAGCGCCATGACGCGTTGTCGGTCGGTGCGATCGACACTGATGTGCGTATGTTCCGCAGCCTGGGGGTGGGCGGTAACGCCGATGGCGACAAGGATTATGCCGCGGCGGGGGTCTATGGCGATGGCGTGAACAAGGGCCGCATCAACCAGTCCACCGTCAGCCTGTTGGAAAGCTACAGCCTGGAAGGTCATACCGTCGGCCTCGGCATCCAGAAAAACAGCGGCAGCAGCGACTTCCCCTACCTGGATTCGGGCCTTAACAGCGGCGACAGCCACCAGGGCCCCGGCTCGGGTGCCGACACCCCGGCGCTGACCAACATGCAGTTGAACAAATTCCAGCACGCCGGCGAACGCACCTGGCTGGCGCAATACAAATATGACTTCGGCAAACTGGGCCTCAACGGCCTGACGTTCTCCGCCGCCTATGCCCACGGCGATGACATCCGCACCGCACAGGGCACTACCAGCGAATGGGAACGCAACGTTGCCGTGGCCTACCAAGTGCCGACCGGCACCCTCAAGGGCCTGGGCGTGACCTGGAAAAACGCCCACGCCAGCCCGGACATTACCGGTGCCACCGTGCAGGATGAAAACCGCTTTTATGTCAGCTATGTCGTTCCACTTTGGTAGGAGTTTGCTGTAAAACGGAAAGGCAACGTTAAGCGATTCAGCTGCTTAAAAGGCCTGGGAATAGGCTTATTCCCAGGCCTTATTTGCCCCCGTCCAAGAGAGGATTCGATGACTTATATCGCTGCCGAAAACCGCTACGAATCTATTCCGTATCGCCGCGTTGGCCGCAGTGGCTTGGTGCTGCCGGCACTGTCCCTGGGGCTGTGGCACAACTTTGGCGACAGCACCCCGATCGACACCCAGCGCGCCCTGCTGCGCACCGCGTTCGACCTGGGGATCAACCACTTCGACCTGGCCAACAACTACGGCCCGCCCTATGGCAGCGCCGAGATCAACTTCGGGCGTTTGCTGCGCGAAGACTTCAAGCATTACCGCGACGAATTGATCATCTCCAGCAAGGCCGGTTGGGACATGTGGCCCGGCCCTTATGGCCAGGGCGGCGGTTCGCGCAAATACATCCTGGCGAGCCTGGACCAGAGCCTGCAGCGCCTGGGCGTCGACTATGTGGATATTTTCTACTCGCACCGCTTCGACGCCGACACCCCCCTGGAAGAAACCGCCAGCGCCCTCGCCACCGCCGTGCAGCAAGGCAAGGCGTTGTACATCGGTATTTCTTCCTACTCCGGGGTGAAAACCCGCGAAATCGCCGCCTTGCTCAACGAGTGGAAAGTCCCACTGCTGATCCATCAGCCGGCCTACAACCTGCTCAACCGCTGGGTGGAAAAAGACCTGCTCGACACCACCGAAGCCCTCGGCGCCGGGGTGATCGCGTTCACGCCGTTGGCCCAGGGGCTGCTGACCGACAAGTACCTCAATGGCGTGCCGGCCGATGCACGGGTCAATCGCCCCGGCGGCGGTTCGTTGCAGGCCAAGCACTTGTCCGAAGCCAACCTCGCTCACGTGCGCGCGCTGAATGAAATCGCCAAGCGCCGTGGCCAAAGCCTGGCCCAACTGGCCCTGGCCTGGACCCTGCGTGACCCACGGGTAACCAGTGCGCTGATCGGCGCGAGCCGGCCGGAGCAGATCATTGAAAACGTCGGGGCGCTGAAGAACTTGAGCTTTACCGCCGAAGAACTGGCGGAGATCGATCGGTTTGCGCTGGAAGGCGGGATCAACCTGTGGGAAAAGCCATCGACGGCTGAATAACCCGGCACGACCCGGTCAATGTGGGAGGGGGCTTGCCCCCGATTATGGTGGGTCAGTCAGTACATGCATTGACTGATACAGCGCAATCGGGGGCAAGCCCCCTCCCACATTTTGTCTTCAGTGTGGCGACTGTCGTGTTCGGCTCAGAACGGCACATCGCCAAGAATCGTCGCCCGGTGCATCACCCGCCGCTGTGGCCGGTAGTCGTCCACCGCGTAATGCTGGGTGACGCGGTTATCCCAGAAGGCCACGTCATTCTCCTGCCAGCGCCAGCGAATCGTGAACTCCGGGCGTGTCGCGTGGGCGAACAGCAGCTTCAAGATCGCCTCGCTCTCCGCCGCTTCCAGCTCGTTGATTCTGGTGGTGAAGCCCTCGCTGACAAACAGCGACTTGCGCCCACTCACCGGGTGGGTGCGTACCACCGGGTGCGACAGCGGCGGGTTCTTCTTGCGGGTTTCTTCCCAGCGCGCCAGGTCTTCGGCAGTGCTGCCAAAGCGCTCCAGCGGGAAGGACTTGGTGAAGTCGTGCGTAGCGGTGAGCCCGTCGAGCAGCCTCTTCAGCGGCTCGGACAGGGCCGCATACGCGGCAATCCCGCTGGCCCACAGCGTGTCGCCGCCAAACGCCGGCAGTTGCTTGGCACTCAGCACCGCGCCGAGGGCCGGGGTGGGCAGGAAGGTCACGTCGGTGTGCCACACGGCGTTGTCGCGCACGTCGGTGACAGCGGTGTCGAGGATCAGCACTTCAGGCTGTTCCGGTACGTTGGGGTAGATCGGATGAATGTGCAGATCGCCGAAGTTCGCCGCGAAGCGTGCTTGTTGCTGCGGCGTGAGCGGCTGGTCGCGGAAAAACACCACCGAATGAGTGAGCAACGCCTGTTCGATGGCGTCGCGCTGTTCGGGGTTCAGCGGTTGAGTGATATCGACGCCACTGATCTGCGCGCCGAGGGCGGTGCTTAATGGGGTAACGGTCAGGCTGCTCATTGGGTTCTCATCACTCAGTGTGCCTGGCCATGCCACGGCACCCATTTACGCTGCAGGGCCCGCAGGCCCATTTCCATGGAGAAGGCGATCAGTGCGATCACCAGAATCCCCAGCACCACGACATCGGTGACCAGGAACTGCGCCGCCGACTGCACCATGAAGCCCAGGCCGCTGGTGGCGGCGATCAGCTCGGCGGCGACCAAGGTCGACCAGCCAACTCCCAGCCCGATACGCACACCGGTGAGGATGTCGGGCAGCGCGCTCGGCAGGATCACGTGGCGAATCAGCTGGGCGCGCGTGGCCCCCAGCGACTGCGCGGCACGCAGCTTGGCCGGGTCGACGGTACGCACGCCGGTCGCGGTCGCGATGGCAATCGGGGCAAAGATCGCCAGGTAGATCAGCAGCACTTTGGACAGCTCACCGATGCCGCACCAGATCACGATCAGCGGCAGGTAGGCCAGGGGTGGAATCGGCCGGTAGAACTCGATCAACGGGTCGAGAATGCCCCGCGCGATACGGTTCGAGCCGATGGCAATCCCCACCGGAACCGCGGTCAGCACCGCAAAGCCCAGGCCCAGGCCGATGCGTTCGAGGCTCGCGCCGAGGTGCTGCCACAAGGTGGAATCCATATAGCCCGTGGTCGCCAGCAACCAGCCTTTTTGCAGCACGGCGGACGGTGGCGGCAGGAACAATGGTTCGATCAGGCCGCTGGCGGTCACCGCCCACCAGATCACCAGCAAGGCAACCAGCGTCAACAGGCTGATCCAACGCGTACTCAGGCTGCGCCGCAGCGGGATAACGGTGCGCGCCACCGGCTTGGCGACCGTGGCGGGGAGTTCGTAGCTGCTCATGCGGACACCTGCCGTTGGGAGAACACTTTGCCCAGCACGTGTTCGCGGGTTTCGATAAAGCGCGGGTCGGATTTGATCGCTCGCGCCGACTCGCCGGCCGCATAACGTTGACCGAAATCCAGGTGCAGGCGCTCGACGATCTGACCGGGGTTGGGCGCCAGCAGGATCAGATCGGTGGCAAGGAACACCGCTTCTTCGATGTCATGGGTGATCAGGAACACCGGCTTGGCCGTGCGCCGCCAGACTTGCAGCAGCAGCTCCTGCATCTGTTCGCGGGTGAATGCATCGAGGGCGCCGAAGGGTTCGTCCATCAGCAGTACACGCGGGTCCGCCGCCAGGGCGCGGGCCAGGCCGACGCGTTGTTTCTGGCCGCCGGACAGTTGCCAGATGCGCCGGCTGTCGAAACCGGCCAGGTCCACCAGCGCGAGCATTTCCCGGGCGCGCACTTCGCGTTGCGCCTTGCTCACGCCGGCCAGCTCCAGGCCGAAGCCGACATTGGCCAGCACGTCCTGCCAGGGCAGCAGAGCATCGTCCTGGAACACCACGCCGCGTTCGGCGCTCGGGCCTTTGACTGGCACGCCATCGAGGCTGATGCGCCCGGCAGAGGGCTCGACAAAACCGGCAATCAGGTTCAACAGCGAAGTCTTGCCACTGCCGGACGGGCCGAGGGCCACCAGCAATTGCCGGGGCCCAAGTTCGAGTGAAATATCAGACAGTACCGGTTCTGTGGCGCCTGGGTACCGTGCGCTGATGCGCTCCAGTTGTAGCAAGGCCATCGCGATGAACTCCTGATCAGTGGGTGATGAACTTGGCGCTGATGTAAGGGGCGTAGTCCGGCAGCACCGCCTCGACCTTGCCTTGTTCCTTGAGGAATGCCGCGGTATCGGTCACCGCCTTGATGGTCGGCGCGCCCAGCAGGGTCACCTGCTCAGCGGCCAGCGGGTAGACGTTGCCTTGCAGCAGCGCGGGGATGTCGCTGGCCTTGGCCCCGGAGAGTTTCACCAGCTTGTCGACGTTGCTTTTGTCGGCGAGCCAGGCTTGTGGGTCTTTGCGGTACGCGGCGTAGGCATCCAGGGTGACTTTGGCGAAAGCGCTGACGATTTCCGGGTGCTTCTCGGCGAAGTCCTTACGCACGATCCACGCGTCGAAGGTCGGCGCGCCGAACGTGGCCAGCTCGCCGGAAGTGATCAGCACCTTGCCGTTTTCCTTGGCCACGCCCAGGGCCGGGTCCCATACGTAGGTGGCGTCGATATCGCCGCGCTTCCAGGCGGCGATGATGGCCGGCGGCGCGAGGTTGAGGATGGTCACTTTCGCCGGGTCGATGTTCCAGTGCTTCAGCGCGGCCAGCAGGCTGTAGTGGCCGGTGGATACGAAGGGCACGGCGACTTTTTTGCCGATCAGGTCCTGCGGGCCGTTGATCCCCGAACCGTTGCGCGCCACCAGGGCTTCAGCGCCGCCGATCTGGGTGGCGACGAGGAAGGTCTGCACCGGCACTTTACGGGTGATGGCGGCGGTCAGCGGGCTGGAACCGAGGTAGCCGATCTGCACATCGCCGGACGCGATGGCGGCGATGATGTCGGAACCGTTGTCGAATTTGCGCCAGTCGATCTTGGCGTTCGTGGCTTTTTCATACGCGCCGTCGGCCTGGGCGACTTTCGCCGGGTCCACGGTGGTCTGGTAGGCGATGGTCACGTCCGCCGCCTGGGCGAACAGGCTGGCACCGGCCAGGGACAATGCCGCCAAGAGGCGGAGAGGGGAATGCAGTTTCAAGGGGAAGCTCCTCAATCAGGCGGCCGAGTGTCGGCGTGTGAGGAGACTAAATGATCTAAGAATGCGAAAATAAATAACTTTTTCGAATTAGCTTATGAGGAGAAGGGTGGGCGGGATTCTTCATCCCAGTGAGGGCAAATGTGGGAGGGGGCTTGCTCCCGATAGCGGTGGGTCAGTCACTGATCAGTTAACTGAGGACCGCCATCGGGGGCAAGCCCCCTCCCACATGAAGCTCATTTCCCTGGGGGAGTGAGTTCGGTTTTTAGTTGCTGATGGCCAGGATGCTGGCCTGGTACGAGCCGACGAACACATCGAAATCGCCCACTTCGTTCTGCTCCAGCTCCACCTGTTGCGCCAGCGACTTGCGTGCCAGTTCTTCAAAGTGCGCCTGCTCTTCGGCGGGCAACGGTTCGCTGCGGAAATACTCGGCATGCACCTCGCTCTGGTGCAGGGAGAACTGGGCGAAACTTTCCTTGCGCTCGGCCATTGCGGCCAGCACTTGGGCCGATGGCGTCAGGGACGGGTCGTTGACCTTGGCCAACTGGGCGTCCAGTGCCTGGCGGTGTTCCTCGATGCCGTGGCTCTGATCGAGCAGGGCCGCCAGCGGCGCGATCTGCTCCAGCAGTTCGGTGGCCCATTCCTTCATGTCCACCGCCTGGCCCTTGCGCTGCAGTTGCAGGCCTGGACGCCGGCCTTCCTTGACCACGCTGAGGAAGTTCGAGGTGGCGTTGCCGCACTCGTTGTCGGCGAACAGCGGGCTGTCGTTCATCGCGCAATACAGCAGGAACGCATCGAGGAAGCGCGACTCTTGCAGGTCGATGCCCATCGGCAGGAACGGGTTGATGTCCAGGCAGCGCACTTCGATGTACTGGATGCCACGGGCCATCAGCGCCTGGATCGGCCGCTCGCCGGTGTAGGTCACGCGCTTGGGGCGGATGTTGGAGTAGTACTCGTTTTCGATCTGCAGGATGTTGGTGTTGAGCTGCACCCACTCTCCGTCCTTGTGGGTGCCGACTTCGACATAAGGCGCGTAGGGCGTTGCCACCGCTTCGCGCAGGCTGTCGGTGTAGCTGGCCAAATCGTTGTAGCACGGCGTCAGGCCGGCCTGGGCGTTGCTCTGGTAACCCAGGTCGCTCATGCGCAGGCTGGTGGCATACGGCAGGTACAAGGTGTCGGCATCCAGCACGTCCAACTGGTGCGAACGGCCGCGCAGGAAGCCTGCGTCCAGCGCCGGCGAGGCACCGAACAGGTACATCAGCAGCCAGCTGTGGCGGCGGAAGTTACGGATCAGGGCGATATAGGCGTCGGACTGATAGTCGCGGTCGGTGCCGACGAAGCCTTCGCTTTCCTTGAGCAGCGGCCACAATTTTTCCGGCAGGGAAAAGTTGTAGTGGATGCCGGCAATGCACTGCATGGTCTTGCCGTAACGCAGGGCCAGGCCCTTGCGATACACGTACTTGAGCTGTCCGATATTGGAGGTGCCGTAGTAGGCAATCGGAATGTCTTCCTCGGCCGGCAACGGGCACGGCATCGAGGGGCTCCACAGGTATTCGCTGCCGAGCTTGCTGTAGGCAAAGCGATGGATCTTGTCCAGGCTGCTCAGGGTATCGGCCGGGTTGGGCAGGGCTGGGGTGATGAACTCCAGCAACGATTCCGAGTAGTCGGTGGTGATCTGTTCGTGGGTCAGCGCGGCGCCCAGGGCTTCGGGATGCGGCGTCTGCGCCAGGCGACCTTCATGGGTGACACGCAGGCATTCGCGCTCGATGCCGTGCAAGCAATGCTCCAGCAGGGAGAGGTGTTCGCGCTTGCCGAGCAGGGCCAGGCGGCGGTTGAGAAGTTCGCTCAAGTTGGATTCCTTCACGCGTCAGTCGCCCCAATATGGGGGTGGGCAGGACGGTCTACAAGGGTGAAGTTAAAACTGGCGTGATCGCCTGGTTTTGAGTCGATTTGACCCGCTTTGAAAAAGCCTACATCACTCCATGAATTGGGCTGTAGCGCAGCAAGAAAATTCCGACGCTGTTATCGCAGCGCCGAAATTAACTCAAATCGAGGGCGGGGAGCTATAGGACAGCGAAGGTGCCCTGCGCTTTTGCGACAAGTCTTTCACCCTGGTACACGTCGGCTTCGACCACCAACGTGCGCCGCCCGGGGTGAATCACCCGCGCGGTACACAGCACCTCGCCGTTTTCCACCGCGCGGATGTAGTTGATTTTGCATTCGATGGTCGCGCTCTGCTGGTCGAACCCGTGGGCGCTGGAACAGGCCAGCCCCATGGTGATGTCGACCAGGCTGAAAATCGCCCCGCCATGCAGCTTGCCTGCGCGGTTGCGCAGTTGCGGCTCCAGGCTCAGGGCCACCTCGGCAACGCCCTGCTCCAGGCGTTGCAGGCGGCAGCCGATCAGTTCGCTGAACGCGCTTTGGGTCAAGCCGGCCGGAATCTCCATCAGCGTTTCTTCAACTGTTTGGCGTTGGCGAACAGCGAGGCCATGGCGTTGTTGCTCGGCGCTGCGGTCGCGGTTTCCTTGCGCGGCGCGTTGTTTTGCGACTGGCGCGGCGCCGAGCCTGGGCGGGCGCCACGGGCACCGTCGATTTTCTCGCCGGGGGTGTCGCTCATACGCATCGACAGGCCGACGCGCTTGCGCGGGATGTCGACTTCCATGACCTTGACCTTGACCACATCACCGGCCTTCACCGCTTCGCGCGGGTCTTTGATGAACTTCTCCGAAAGTGCGGAGATATGCACCAAACCGTCCTGATGCACGCCGATGTCCACAAAGGCGCCGAAGTTGGTCACGTTGGTCACCACGCCTTCGAGGATCATGCCCAGTTGCAGGTCCTTGAGGTCTTCGACGCCGTCCTGGAACTCGGCGGTCTTGAACTCGGGACGCGGGTCGCGCCCGGGTTTTTCCAGCTCTTGCAGGATGTCGGTGATGGTCGGCACACCGAAGGTCTCGTCGGTGTACTTCTTCGGGTCCAGGCGCTTGAGGAACGCGGCGTCGCCGATCAGCGAGCGGATGTCGCGGTCGGTCTCGGCGGCGATGCGTTGCACCAGCGGGTAGGCTTCCGGGTGGACCGCCGAGGCGTCCAGCGGGTTGTCGCCGTTCATCACACGCAGGAAGCCGGCGGCCTGTTCGAAGGTTTTTTCACCCAGGCGTGCGACTTTTTTCAGCGCGGCGCGGGTCTTGAACGCACCGTTTTCGTCGCGGTGGGTCACGATGTTCTGCGCCAGGGTCGCGTTGAGGCCGGAGATCCGCGCCAGCAGCGCGACGGAGGCGGTGTTCACATCCACGCCCACGGCGTTCACGCAGTCTTCCACCACCGCATCCAGGCCGCGTGCCAGTTTCAGCTGCGACACATCGTGCTGGTATTGGCCGACGCCGATGGATTTCGGGTCGATTTTCACCAGTTCGGCCAACGGGTCTTGCAGACGACGAGCGATGGACACCGCGCCACGGATCGACACGTCGAGGTCCGGGAATTCCTTGGAAGCCAGTTCCGACGCCGAGTACACCGAAGCGCCCGCCTCGGAGACCATGACCTTGGTCATCTTCATGGCCGGGTATTTTTTGATCAGTTCGGCGGCCAGTTTGTCGGTTTCACGGCTGGCGGTGCCGTTGCCGATGGCGATCAGGTCCACCGCGTGCTTGGCGCACAGGGCGGCGAGGATCGCGAGGGTCTGGTCCCACTTGTTGTGGGGCACGTGCGGATACACGGTGGCGTGGTCCAGCAGCTTGCCGGTCGAGTCGACCACGGCGACCTTGCAGCCGGTGCGCAGGCCCGGGTCGAGGCCCAGGGTGGCACGCGGGCCGGCCGGTGCGGCCAGCAACAGGTCGTGCAGGTTGTGGGCGAAGACGTTGATTGCTTCGGTTTCGGCGCCGTCGCGCAACTCGCCGAGCAGGTCGGTTTCCAGGTGGGTGTAGAGCTTGACCTTCCAGGTCCAGCGCACAACTTCACCGAGCCACTTGTCCGCAGGACGGTTCTGATTCTGGATGCCGAATTGTTGACCGATCATGCCTTCGCACGGGTGCATGGTGCCCGGCAGTTCGTCGCCGACTTTCAGCGCGGAGCTGAGAATACCTTCGTTGCGGCCGCGGAAAATCGCCAGGGCGCGGTGGGACGGCATGCTCTTGAGCGGTTCGTCGTGTTCGAAGTAGTCGCGGAACTTGGCGCCTTCTTCCTCTTTGCCGGCGATCACGCGGGCGCTGAGGATGGCTTCCTGCTTCAGGTAGGTGCGCAGCTTTTCCAGCAGGCTGGCGTCTTCGGCGAAGCGTTCCATCAGGATGTATTTGGCGCCTTCGAGGGCGGCCTTGACGTCGGCGACGCCTTTTTCAGCGTTGATGAAGCGCGCGGCTTCGGTATCCGGGTTCAGCGATGGGTCGTTGAACAGGCCGTCGGCCAGCTCGCCGAGGCCGGCTTCCAGGGCGATCTGGCCCTTGGTGCGGCGCTTCTGTTTGTACGGCAGGTAGAGGTCTTCGAGACGGGTCTTGGTATCGGCGAGTTTGATGTCGCGTTCCAATTGTGGGGTCAGCTTGCCCTGTTCCGCGATGCTGGCGAGGATGCTGATGCGCCGTTCGTCGAGTTCTCGCAGGTAGCGCAGGCGCTCTTCCAGGTGCCGCAGTTGAATGTCGTCGAGGCTGCCGGTCACTTCTTTTCGGTAACGGGCGATGAAGGGCACCGTGGAGCCCTCATCCAGTAGAGCGACGGCCGCTTCGACCTGTTGGGGGCGTACGCCGAGTTCCTCGGCGATGCGGCTGTTGATGCTGTCCATAAAACCACCTGAAATTCTTAAAAGCAGCTCGCAAGCCCGGAAAACAGGGCCCGACGAGGCTGGTTGAGCGGCCCGACTGGCGCCGCTGCCTGGGTCAAGAGGCTGCCTATTGACCCTCGAAATCGTAAAAATCACGACAAGCGGGTGAAAAAAAGCCCGGCAGTAAACGGTAACGATCTGACGTTGCCCTGCACGAAGGCGCCGCATTATAACCAGCGTTCTGTCCTTGGGGGGGACTGCGCCACAGGTTGTAGGGCGTGGGTTCGCTGGCAGTAGAGGAAAAATCTGCTAACAATGCACACGGTGCGTATAACGGCAGCTAGGCCATAATGCGCGCCGAGATAAGAGGAGCATCCAATGAGCAGCACTGCACAAACTGCTGAAGGCGAAAAAATTCTCATCGTTGATGACGATCCGGGGCTGAGCAGCCTGCTGGAGCGTTTTTTCAACTCCAAGGGTTATCGTGCCCGCGCGGTGCCGAACACCGAGCAGATGGACCGCCTGTTGGGGCGGGAAGTGTTCAACCTGGTCGTGCTCGACCTGATGCTACCCGGCGAAGACGGCCTCACCGCCTGCAAACGCCTGCGCGGCGCGAACAACCAGATTCCGATCATCATGCTCACCGCCAAGGGCGATGAGCTGAGCCGCATCAAGGGCCTCGAACTGGGCGCTGATGACTACCTGGCCAAGCCGTTCAACCCGGACGAGCTGATGGCGCGGGTCAAGGCCGTATTGCGTCGCCAGGCGGCGCCGGTGCCGGGCGCCCCGGGCAGTGAAGACGAAAGCGTCACCTTCGGCGATTACGAACTGTCATTGGCCACCCGTGAGCTCAAGCGTGGCGATGAAGTCCACATGCTCACCACCGGCGAGTTCGCCGTGCTCAAGGCGCTGGTGATGAACGCGCGCCAGCCGCTGACCCGCGACAAACTGATGAACCTGGCCCGTGGTCGGGAATGGGACGCTCTGGAGCGCTCCATCGACGTGCAGATTTCCCGTCTGCGCCGAATGATCGAGCCGGACCCGTCCAAGCCGCGTTATATCCAGACGGTGTGGGGCGTGGGGTATGTGTTTGTGCCGGATGGCACTGCAACCAAGTGACCGATGATTTGCAGGGGCGGGCATCCTGGCGTTTGGCTCCATGAGGGGCGACGGGATGTCCGGCGTCTGCAATTCTGCGAGCGCCGCTCGTTCCTGCAAGGTGTCTAGCTGTCTCCTATGAAAACCCCGCTGTGGTTCCCGCAAAGTTTCTTCTCCCGCACCCTTTGGCTGGTGCTTATCGTCGTTCTGTTTTCCAAGGCGCTCACGCTGGTTTATCTGTTGATGAACGAAGACGTGCTGGTAGATCGACAATACAGCCACGGTGTCGCCCTGACCTTGCGCGCCTATTGGGCGGCAGACCCCGAGAACCGCGAGAAAATCGCCAAGGCGGCGACACTGGTGCGCGTGGCGGGTGCAGGTGTGCCGGAAGGCGAGCAGCATTGGCCCTACAGTGAGATTTACCAGCGCCAGATGCAGGCCGAACTGGGCGACGACACCGAAGTTCGGCTGCGTATGCATGTGTCACCCGCGCTGTGGGTGCGCGCGCCGAGCCTGGGGGAAGATTGGCTGAAGGTGCCGCTGTATCCGCACCCTTTGCGAGGGCAGAAGATCTGGAATGTACTGGGCTGGTTCCTGGCTATCGGCCTGCTTTCGACGGCGTCTGCGTGGATTTTCGTGCGCCAGCTCAATCAACCGCTTAAGCGCCTGGTGTTCGCCGCCCGCCAGCTGGGACAGGGGCGCAGTGTGCACCTGCCGGTCAGCGACACGCCCAGCGAGATGACCGAGGTCTACAGCGCGTTCAACCAGATGGCCGAGGACGTCGAACAGGCCGGGCGCGAGCGCGAGCTGATGCTTGCGGGCGTGTCCCATGACTTGCGCACGCCATTGACGCGTTTGCGGCTGTCCCTGGAGCTGATGGGCAACCATACCGATCTCACGGACGACATGGTGCGTGATATCGAGGACATGGACGCGATTCTCGACCAGTTCCTGGCCTTTATCCGCGATGGTCGCGACGAGGTGGTGGAAGTCGTCGACCTGACGGACCTGGTGCGCGAGGTGGTAGCGCCCTACAACCAGAATGGCGAGCAGGTGCGGATGCGCCTGGAGCCGATCCAGCCGTTTGCGTTGCGTCGGGTCTCGATGAAGCGCCTGCTGAACAACCTGATCGGCAACGCCTTGCACCACGCCGGTTCGGATGTGGAAGTGGCGGCGTATGTCTCCGGTGACAGTGCTGCGCCCTATGTGGTGCTGAGCGTGATGGATCGCGGGGCCGGTATCGACCCGGCCGAGCTGGAAGGCATCTTCAACCCCTTCACCCGTGGCGACCGTGCTCGGGGTGGCAAGGGCACCGGTTTGGGGCTGGCGATTGTGCGGCGGATTGCCTCGATGCATGGCGGCAATGTTGAGCTGCGCAACCGCGAGGGCGGCGGGCTGGAAGCGCGGGTGCGCTTGCCGTTGGGTTTGATGTTGCCCCGAGACGCGGTGTAGCTGCAGCGGCAAGCTGCACGTTTAGAGCTGCAAGAGAAAAGCAAACGGCTTCTGCCCTTCTCTTGCCGCCTGAAGCTTCAAGCTGAAGACTGCTCCTCTAGCCCTTGCCCTTGGTCCGGGTCATGTTCGGCCCGCCACTCTTCTCCAGATGTTGAATGATGATCCCCGCCACATCCTTGCCGGTGGTGGTCTCGATGCCTTCCAGGCCAGGTGATGAATTGACTTCCATCACCAGCGGGCCATGGTTGGAACGCAGGATGTCCACACCCGCCACGCTCAACCCCATGACCTTGGCCGCCCGTAGCGCGGTCATGCGCTCTTCGGGGGTGATCTTGATCAGGCTGGCGCTGCCGCCACGGTGCAGGTTGGAGCGGAATTCTCCAGGCTTGGCCTGGCGTTTCATCGCGGCAATCACCTTGTCGCCGACCACGAAGCAGCGGATATCCGCACCGCCGGCTTCCTTGATGTATTCCTGCACCATGATGTTCTGCTTGAGGCCCATGAATGCCTCGATCACCGACTCCGCCGCCGTGGCGGTTTCGCACAGCACCACGCCGATGCCCTGGGTGCCTTCCAGCACCTTGATCACCAGCGGTGCGCCGTTGACCATTTCGATCAGGTCGGGAATGTCGTCGGGGGAGTGGGCAAAGCCGGTGACCGGCAGGCCGATACCCCGGCGCGACAGCAATTGCAGCGAGCGCAGCTTGTCCCGTGAGCGCGCGATCGCGACGGATTCATTCAGCGGGGAGACGCCCATCATTTCAAACTGGCGCAACACCGCGCAGCCATAAAAGGTCACCGAGGCGCCGATACGCGGGATCACCGCATCAAAGCCTTCCAGTGGTTTGCCGCGGTAATGGATCTGCGGCTTATGGCTGGCAATGTTCATATAGGCACGCAACGTGTCGATCACCACCATTTCGTGGCCACGTTCGGTGCCGGCCTCGACCAGGCGGCGGGTGGAATACAGACGCGGGTTTCGCGACAGCACAGCAATCTTCATGCAGCACCTGGGGCAGAAATAGTGGAGACCGGGAACACCGGCTTGTCTTGAACGTACTTGACGCCGGGATTGACCACCAACTGGCCGTCAATCAGCGCCTTGGAACCGAGGAGCAGGCGGTAGCGCATGGCCTTGCGGGGGGCGAGGGTGAATCCCCCCCGCCATACCCGGTCGCCCAGCGCCAGGGTGGTGCTGATCACATAGCGCACCTGCGCATGACCATTGGAGCTCTTGATGGTTTTCATCGCCACCAGCGGCGCTTCGCAGCGGCGGTGACGCAACTGCACAACGCTGCCCAGGTGTGCGGTAAAGCGCACCCATTTCTCACCGTCGCGCTCAAAGGGTTCGATATCGGGGGCGTGCAGGCTCGAAGTGCTGGCACCGGTGTCGATCTTCGCGCGCAGGCCTGCCACTCCCAAGTCGGGAAGTGCCACCCACTCACGCAGACCGACAACGGTCAAATGGTCAAATGTCTTCAATATGGGTAACCGGTCAATTCGCCCAGGCTTGAGGGGAAACCTCGGCCAGCGCGTTGAATGCGGGCTTGGCGAACCAGTAGCCCTGCATCAGAAATATTCCACAGTCGGACAGGAAGTCGCGCTCACCGGCACTTTCAATGCCTTCAGCGATGACAGTAACGCCCAACTGCTCACAGATTGTGACAATCCCCTGGACGATAACCTGGCGGACACGATCCTGGTCGACATCGCGAATCAGCGCCATGTCGAGTTTGATCAAGTCAGGTTGGAAATCGGCCAGCAGGTTCAGCCCCGAATAGCCCGCGCCGAAATCGTCGATGGCAGTTTTGAAGCCGAATTCGCGGTATTCACGCAGAATATTCGTCAAATGGCGATGGTTATCTATGTGTTCGCTTTCCAGTGTCTCGAAAATCAGCTGGTCAAGCGGGAAATTGTGCGTGCGGGCGGCCTCCAGGGTGCTGCGAATGCACAGCTCGGGTCGATACACCGCGTTGGGCATGAAATTGATGGAAAGACAGGTTTGCATCCCCAGGGCGGCGGCGCCGGCGATTGCCTGGGTACGGCAACGCTGGTCGAAACGGTAGCGGTTGCTATTGTTGACCTGGGCCAGCACCGACAACGCCCCTTCGCCCTGTGAACCCCGCACCAAGGCTTCGTGGGCAAAAACCGAATGGTCGCGAAGGTCTACGATCGGTTGGTAGGCGAATGCAAAATCAAAACCCAAGGGCTCGCTTTGCTGGCAGCCCACGCAATGCTGGTTGGGCGAGGTGAGTGAAGTCGGGAAGTCGGTCACAGGGTATCCTCGCGAAAACAGGGGGCTACCTGGCGTATCTTAGGTGAGCCTTGGGGTTTATGCGTCGAAGGGTTTCAACAGTAAAGTTGCGACATTTTTCAGAACGAGGAATTCAAGTGGCTCAGAAGCAGGCAGAGGAAGAAAAAATCCGTTTGGACAAGTGGCTGTGGGCGGCGCGTTTCTATAAGACCCGTGCCTTGGCCAAGGCCGCTATCGAGAGTGGCAAGGTGCATCATCGCGGCGAACGCTGCAAGCCGGGCAAAGAGCCGCGCGTGGGTGATGAGTTGCAGATTCGCATAGGGTTTGACGAAAAAACTGTCGTGGTCCAGGCGCTTTCCAGCGTGCGCCGTGGCGCGCCCGAAGCGCAGGCGCTGTATGCCGAGACCGAAGCCAGCGTCGCCAAGCGCGAAAACGCAGCGGCGATGCGTAAGGCCGGCGCCACAGGCATGACCACCGATGGCAAGCCGAGCAAGAAGCAGCGCCGCGACCTGTTCAAGTTTCGCGGCAGCGGTAATGACGATTGACCGCGCACATCGTCAGCGCAAAGCAGATCGATAGATGTGGGAGCGTCAGCAGGATGCGCGCATGACGCTCAATCGCCCGATCACCGGCAGCTTGGCGAGTAACCCGAACACTGGCGCGGTCAGCCGTAGCAACACCTGCGACACCTTTGCCGCAAACGGTGTGTAATAGCCCCATCCCAATGCCAGCAGTGCCAGCAACACTCCGCCGATATAATCGTCCTGCGCCCAATGTGCGCCCGCCACCAGCCGCGGCATCATGAACAACAACGCCAGGCCCCAGATCACCAGCACCTGGCCCAGCCGCTGGGCGAATACCGTCATGAACATTCCCCAGATCAGCAGCACCGAAGCATGATCCCCAGGGAAACTCTGGCTCGAACGGTCCTTCAACTCCCAGGTTTTCTCCAGCCCCGGGAAATAGTCGCTCATCTGAATCGCGCCGCTGAGCACCATCGAAGGGCTGCTGTGTTGCCAACCCATCTGCGCCGCGAGTTTGGAAAACAGCATGCGGATAAACAGCAACAGCAGCAGAATCCCGAAGAAGCCAAGAAACGCCTGGCGCACCTGCGCCGCCTTGAACACCCAATCGCCGCGAATCAACAGCGTCAGCAGAATCACGCCGACCACCGCATCAAACGGCCGCAGGCTGGCCGCGGCCCACACATGCAGCCAGGTCGGATTGCTCGCCAGGGGGGCATTGAACAGGTGAAACAGCCACTCGTCGAAAAACACGCATAGCATCTGGCCTGCGGGCCACAGCCAAAAACACAGCAGCCCGAATGCGAGTAGATTGCAAAAAGCCCATCGCCGGAGGTTCCACTTGGCTTGGAACAAACCCGGATTGTTCATAAACTGTCCCTCTTTGCTCTATATAAGCTCTCTGTTTCCCGGAGAAAGTTGCACTAAAATGGTGCGAAAGCGTTCAATCTTATAAATATTGTAATAATTTTGTCATCAATTCAGATACCCAGACCTATGACTGATTTACCGGATACCGACTTCACCCAACGCTTCATCTTCGACGAGAACGACGCCCGCGGCGAACTGGTCTCGTTGGAGCGCAGCTATGCCGAAGTCCTCGCCAAGCACCCCTATCCGGAGCCGGTCGCGCAACTGCTCGGTGAATTGATGGCGGCGGCGGCGCTGTTGGTCGGCACCATGAAATTCGACGGGTTGCTGATCCTGCAGGCGCGGTCCGAAGGTCCGGTCCCGTTGCTGATGATCGAGTGCTCCAGCGAGCGTGAGATCCGTGGCCTGGCCCGGTATGAGGCTGACCTGATCGCCCCGGACGCGACCCTGGCCGACCTGATGCCCAACGGCGTGCTGGCGCTCACCGTCGACCCGACCGACGGCCAGCGTTACCAGGGCATCGTCGACCTCGACGGCGAAAACCTGTCGGACTGCTTCACCAACTATTTCGTTATGTCCCAGCAGATCGGCACGCGCTTCTGGCTCAACGCCGACGGCAAGCGCGCCCGTGGCCTGTTGCTGCAACAGCTGCCCGCCGACCGCATCAAGGACGACGACGAACGCGCCGAAAGCTGGCGCAACCTCACCGCCCTGGCTGGCACCCTGACCGCTGAAGAATTGCTGGCCCTGGACAACGAAACCATTCTGCATCGCCTGTACCACGAAGAGACTGTGCGCCTGTTCGACGCGCAGGGCTTGCGCTTCCATTGCAGTTGCTCTCGCGAGCGTTCGGCGAACGCGCTGGTCAGTCTCGGCCTGGAAGATGCGCAAAATCTGGTGGTGGAACACGGTGGTCAGATCGAAATCGACTGCCAGTTCTGCAACCAGCGCTACCTGTTCGACGCCGCCGATATCGCCCAATTGTTCGCCGGCGCCGGTATCGGTACCCCCTCAGATACCCGCCACTAAAACGTTTAAGCACAGGTAAATCACCTGACAAATGCCGGATTAGCGCTGTTCTGACGGGAGGGCCCTACTTTTTTTGGGCTTTTCTGGCATAATCCGGCCCACTTTTTTCGCGGTAGTAGTGCGCAACTTTCTACTACAAAACGTTTGGAGCACTCGGCCACAGGCCGACGGGGAACCTCATGACGCAAGCCAATAACGCCGTATACACCGATCTGAGTGTTGACGATCTGGTCAAAGAAGCCCTGCAGCGCGGTGAAGGCGTGCTTGCCGATACTGGCGCACTGGTCGTAGAAACCGGTCACCGTACCGGCCGTTCGCCAGTCGACCGTTTCATCGTTGAAGAGCCTTCGACCCAGGACGCCATTGCCTGGGGCCCGATCAACCGCAAGTTCCCGGCCGACAAGTTCGATGCCCTGTGGGCTCGCGTCGAGGCGTTCAACAACGCGCAAGAACATTTTGTTTCCCACGTGCATGTAGGGGCCTCCGAAGACCACTACCTGGCCGTGAAGATGACCACCCAGACTGCCTGGCATAACCTGTTCGGTCGTTGCCTGTTCATCAACCCGGCCCAGTACAACCCGGCCGGCCGTGACGAGTGGCAAGTGCTCAACGTGGCCAACTTCGAGTGCGTGCCTGAGCGTGACGGCACCAACTCCGACGGTTGCGTGATTCTCAACTTCGCCCAGAAAAAAGTGCTGATCGCCGGCATGCTTTACGCCGGTGAAATGAAGAAAGCCATGTTCTCGGTGCAGAACTTCCTGCTGCCGGCCGCCGACGTACTGCCGATGCACTGCGCCGCCAACATTGGCGAAGCAGGCGATGTGACCCTGTTCTTCGGCCTGTCCGGCACCGGCAAGACCACCCTGTCCGCTGACGAAAGCCGTTACCTGATCGGTGACGACGAACACGGCTGGGGCAAGGGCGTGGTGTTCAACATCGAAGGCGGTTGCTATGCCAAGTGCATCGACCTGTCGGAGAAGAACGAGCCGGTTATCTGGAAAGCCATCAAGCACGGCGCGGTGCTGGAAAACGTCGTCATCGACGAGGCCAAGCATGCCGACTACAGCGATGTCAGCCTGACCCAGAACAGCCGTGCCGCCTACCCGCTCGAGCACGTGGCCAAGCGTTCCGAGAAGAACCTCGGCGGCGAGCCAAACGCAGTGATCTTCCTGACCTGCGACCTGACCGGCGTACTGCCGCCTGTGTCGATCCTCAGCGAAGAACAAGCGGCCTACCACTTCCTGTCCGGCTACACCGCACTGGTGGGCTCGACTGAAATGGGTTCGGGCAGCGGCATCAAGTCGACTTTCTCGACTTGCTTCGGTGCGCCATTCTTCCCACGCCCGGCCGGCGAATACGCCGAGCTGCTGATCAAGCGCATCCGCGGCTTCGGCTCCAAGGTCTACCTGGTCAACACCGGCTGGACCGGCGGCGGCTACGGCGTCGGCCAACGCTTCAACATCCCGACCACCCGCGGCGTGATCGCAGCGATCCAGAGCGGCGCGTTGATCGGCGTTGAAACGCAACACCTCGACACCATCAACCTGGACGTGCCATTGGCTGTACCGGGCGTTGAGACCGGCCTGTTGAACCCACGTAACACCTGGGCTGACAAGGCTGCCTACGACGAAGCGGCGAAGGCGCTGGCGGGTCTGTTCATCGAGAACTTCAAGAAGGTTGACGTGAGCGATGCGATCAAGGCAGCGGGTCCGAAGTTGTAAGATTCGGTCGTTGTGAAAAAGCCGCTCCTTGTGAGCGGCTTTTTTGTGCGCGAACGGTCAGTTGGCGCCTGCCGCTGTTTTGCCGGTTAACTCAGGTTTTCCAGCGTCTGCGTGTCCCAGCTGTGGGTTTTGATCGCCAGGTAAAGCATGCCGATGGTCAGCGGCACCTTTTCGCCACGCCCCTTGGCCCGCCGCTTGAGGAACACATCAAACACCGGTGGGTTGAAGTAACGATAAGTGTCGTAGTCGCCCAGATCGAGGGCGAATTCCTGCTCCAGCGCTTCCATGAGTTGCTTGGCTTCACTGCCGTCGCAGCCCAGGTCGAAGTTGAGTGAGGTCTGCAGGCGAATGGTCTTGTGTTTGGGCAGGCCGATTTCTTCGTGCAGCAGTTGCAGGAGTTGCTGCATGACGGGGTCTTCGGGGAAGTTGGGAGCCAGGTTCATGGTGGGAGCACGCAGGAGTGGGTGAGGGGGACGGTCGCGTTTGAGGCGAAATTTGTTTCGGGTGATGAAGAGTGCCAAGCCTATCAAGAACAGGGCTAGAGGAAGGAGTTGAATGCTAAGGATGATGGCGACGTAGGGTAGCCAGAACAAAAGGACTAACCCAGTTACGACGAAGGTAACGGCGAAACGCTTTCTTAGCGTGCAGTCGGTGATTTTGTAGTAAAGCGATAAATAGAAGGCAAGAAATAGCGCCGTCTGTAGGTAAAGCCATTGATTATGGTTCATTTGAATACACGTGCATTGAGATGCTTGAGCGCTGAGGGTCTATGCCACCGCTCGCCTGAGCATCGAGGCCGATGATGATGTCTGCGCTATGCAAGTTGCAGGGTTTGCGAGATATCAAATCGCTGAGCGCTTGCTTGCCGTTAGGCTTTACGGTGGAGCGAATCACGGAGAGCGTGACGCCGTAATGACCGATGTATTGAGTCCTTTCTAAATTCACGGGCTTTTGCCGAAATAGTTGAGAGGACGCTATTTTCGGTCAGCCGCAGGTCACTTCTATAGAGGGCCAAGCGGGTGTTTGAAGCGGTTTAGGAAGAGGATTACGCTGTATTTGACGGTTTCTTACAGATGCTTCCGGCATTTTTTATTTCGCCGGGACTTGCCGGGTAAAACCAATCAATTGTGGGCGTTGCGCTTGCCCGTCGTCCGAGGCGAAGGCTGATCTTGGCGTAGTACCAAGTGCTCGATAAAACCACATCACATTCTGTAGAAAAATTCTGCCAGCGCTCTGAATTCAGCGTATGTTTCACCGCGAAATCTTACAGGGCGATTCCGCCTACTACTTAAAGGGAGTTAAGCATGGGTTTGCTTCGTGTCGCTTCGGCGATGTCATTGTGTGCAGTGGCTTTTTCGATCCAGGCCGAGCAGTTGCCGATCGAGGTGCTCAGTGCGGTGGTCAAGGACCAGAAAATCGCCGACGCCGAAGTCCTGCTGCAACGTAACGGCGCACAGAACGTAGTGGGCCGCACCAACGCCCAGGGCCAGGTGACCCTCACCAGCGAAGCGGCCGATGATGCCAGCAACCTGTTGATCATCAAGAAGCCCGGCTATTCCAACCTGGTAGTGAAGTGCCCCTGTGCCGGCATGACCTACGCCATCAGCCCGGTGATGGAAAACCTCGACGGCCTGCGTGTGGTGCTGACCTGGGGCAAGACCCCGCGCGACCTCGACTCGCATATGATTTTCCCCGGCAATAACATCTTCTTCCGTAACAAAAAGGGCACCGACGCTGAGTTGGATGTGGACGACACCGACAGCTATGGCCCGGAAACCATTACCCTGCAGAAGAAGCACTACGGCGAAAGCTACGTGTATGCCGTGCATGACTACTCCAACAGTGGTTATCCAAACTCGAACGAGTTGTCCAACAGTGAGGCCAAGGTGTTTGTGTACATGGGGCAATCCCTGGTACGCACCTACTACGTGCCGCAGAACCGCGCGGGCAACCTGTGGACCGTGTTCCGCATGACCGGTAGTGGCGACTTCCAGGACATCAACACGTTCACCGGTGTGAGAGTCGGTGCCGAAGACGTACTCAATGAGGTCAAGCCGCTGCTGGACGACAGCGTGGCCGTCACCGCAGTGGCTGTCAGCTCGTCGGTACAAGCGGATGCGAAGAAGCTGAACCTGAAGGGCGAAGCAGCCTACCAGGCAGGTAACCTGGACCAGGCCATCGACCTGTTCCGTCAGGCCATCGACCTGGACAATAGCTTCGGCAAAGCCTACGGCAACCTGGGCCTGGCGTATCAGAAGGCCGGCAACACCGCCGAGTCGATCTGGGCCAACCGCAAGGCCATCGCCCTGGCGAACGGTGCCACTGCCGCGACCGTGCGTGCCGGCGCCTACTACAACATTGCGCGGATCTACGAAGCGGCGGGGCAGTTCGCGGATGCGTTGCGCCACTACCAGTTGGCCAAGGAACAGAAGGCCAATCCGGTGTATGACACGGCGATCGAGCGTGTGCAGAACCGCTGATTTAGCTGTAGGGCCGTTCTAAGGTGTGGGAAGGAGGTTGCTCCCGATGGCGGTAATTCAGTCGGTTAATTTCTGACTGATACACTGCCATCGGGAGCAATCCCCTTCCCACATTTGGTTTGTGATGTTCCTACTTACACAGTCGAACTTGTCACATTTGGCCCAAGGCCATTGCCCCAGCCTGTGTATCATCCTGTCTCTTTTTTCCTTGCGACCTATCTCGATTCGCTGAGCGTCCCAGGCTATGTTTTTGAGCCACCTTCAGCGGTCAATGGAGTGACAGCTTATGCACGACACCCTCCAGCAGGTCTTTGGTTATCCACAATTTCGTTTGGGCCAGGAAGCCGCGGTCAGCGCCGTGCTGGCCGGTCGTTCGGCGGCAGCGATTTTTCCGACCGGATCGGGCAAGTCCCTGTGTTACCAGCTGTCGGCGGTGTTGCTACCGCACCTGACGCTGGTGGTGTCGCCGTTGCTGGCGCTGATGCAGGACCAGTTGGGTTTCCTGCAACGCCATGGCATCTCGGCCGGCAGTATCGATTCGGCGCAAAGCCGCGATGAGGCCAATGAGGTGATGGCGCGCGCGCGCTCGGGCGAGTTGAAAATCCTGATGATTTCCGTGGAGCGCTTGAAGAACGAGCGCTTTCGCAACTTCCTGCAGAGCGTGCCCATTTCATTGCTGGTGGTGGATGAGGCGCACTGTATTTCCGAATGGGGCCACAACTTCCGTCCGGATTATTTGAAGCTGCCGGACTACCAGCGTCAGTTCAAGATCCCACAAGCGCTGCTGCTGACGGCTACAGCGACGCCCAAGGTGATTGCCGACATGCAGGCCAAGTTCGCCATTGCACCTGACGACGTGATCACCACAGGCTTCTACCGGCCGAACCTCAACCTATTGGTAGAGCCGGTGAGCGGCGCGGACAAGCGTCGGCGGCTGGTGCAATGGATGAACGAGCGGCCCGGCCAGCCGAGCATCGTCTACGTCACCTTGCAGAAAACCGCCGAGCAGATCGCCGAGCACCTGAATCGCCATGGCATCCAGGCCGAGGCGTATCACGCCGGCTTGCCCCACGATAAACGCGAGGGCATCCAGCAGCGTTTCATGGGTGGGCGCTCCAATTGCATCGTCGCCACCATCGCGTTTGGCATGGGCATCGACAAGAGCGATATCCGCAACGTGGTGCATTTCGACCTGCCCAAATCCATCGAAAACTACAGCCAGGAAATCGGCCGCGCCGGGCGTGATGGGCAACCCTCGGATTGCCTGGTGCTCGCCAACCGCGACAGCCTCAATGTGCTGGAAAACTTCGTGTACGGCGACACGCCCGAGCAGGAGGGCATTCGCCGTGTGCTGGACGAGTTGCAGGCCGCGCGAGGGGACGGGCAGTGGGAGTTTCTGCTGCGCTCGCTGTCGGACCACAGCAACATCCGCGAGCTGCCCCTCAAGACGCTGCTGGTGCAGTTGGAACTCAAAGGCGTGATTGCGCCGCGCTACGCGTTTTACGCCGAATACCGGTTCAAGTACCTGATCGAGCCCGACGCCTTGTTGGCGCGGTTTTCCGGGGAGCGGCAGGCGTTTGTCGCCGCGATCGTCCAAGTGTGCAAACGGGCCAAGACCTGGGCGACGGTGGATTTCGACACGCTTTATCAACAGCACCAGGCCGAGCGCAATCGCGTGGTGAAAGCGCTGGATTACTTCCAGGAGCAGGGCCTGATCGAGCTGGAAAGCAAGCAGATGACGGAGGTCTACAGCCTGCTGAATACCGATTTCGATTCGCAGGTGTTGAGCGCCGAGTTATACACAGGCTTCAAGCAACACGAGGTCACGGAAGTGGCGCGGATTCACGCCATGCTCGACCTGTTCGCCACCGAACACTGCCTGGGCCAGCGCCTGGCCCGCTATTTCGGTGATGAACATGCACCGCTGCGCTGCGGGCATTGTTCGGTGTGCCACGGCCATGTCGCGCATTTGCCGGCGCCGCCGAGCCTGGCGCCGCTTGTGGATAAAAACTTCATGGGGCTGTGCGGTGATTTTATCCACAGGCATCATGAGTACTGCGGCCAACTGCCCGGCGCCGAACGGCTGACGCGGTTCCTGGGCGGTATCAGCGTGCCGCTGTTCACCAAATTGAAGGCACGCGGCATCCCTGGTTTTGCTGCGCTGGAGGACTACCCCTACGCCGAGGTACGCGAGTGGGCCGAAACCCATTTGAATAACCTGTAAACCCACTTTGACGAGACGCGCCGATGCCTGACTCCATGCCCCAACGCGCCGATTACCGGCACTTCCAGCCGATCATTACGCGCTGGCACGACAATGATGTGTATGGCCATGTGAACAACGTGACCTACTACAGCTTCTTCGACACCGCGGTGAATACCTACCTGATCGAACACGGTGGCTTGGATATTCATGACGGCGAGGTGGTGGGGTTTGTGGTGAGTTCGGCGTGTGATTACTTTGCTTCCGTCGCCTTTCCCGAGCGCATCGAAATAGGCCTGCGGGTCGGCAAGTTGGGCAACAGCTCGGTGCAGTATGAGTTGGCGGTGTTCAAGGCAGGCGAGGAGGACGCCTGTGCGGCAGGGCGCTTCGTGCATGTGTTCGTGGATCGGGGAACGAACCAGCCGGTGACGATTCCGGGGATGTTGCGCGAGGCGTTGCAGCGGTTGGTGGCCTGACTGTGGGAGGGGGCTTGCCCCCGATAGCGGTGTATCAGCCAGCACATGGGTGACTGAAACTCGGCTATCGGGAGCAAGCTCCCTCCCACAGTGTTTCTTCAGTGTTCTTTAGATCTGATCAATCACGGTAGTGATGCTTGTTCTTGCGATGGCCATAGGCATGGCCACGGCCAGGGTGACCATCCCGGTAGTAGCGACGGTCGTCACGGCCACGGTAACGACGGTCGTCGTCATCGCTCTTGTTGCCCATGTAGTTGCCCAGCGCGCCGCCCGCGCCGCCGCCAGCGGCTGCGCCGATCAGGCTGCCGGTGGTGCCGCCCATGCTGCGGCCTACCACGTTGCCGCCCGCTGCGCCCAGGGCGCCGCCAATGGCTGCTTCGCCGCGGCTGCGCTTGTCAGCGCCGACCGCACTGCCGCCCGCGCCGCCCAGGGCTGCACCGATGGCTGAACCGGTATTACCGCCGACCTGCTGGCCGACAACCGAACCGAGTACCCCGCCCAATGCGCCGCCTACACCGGCTTCGGTGGTGCCACCGGCCATGGCTGCGCCACTGACCAGGCCAAGGGACAACAAGAGAATCGAGGAGAACTTCATAGAGAGACCTCAAGAGGATGACGGCGCGATCCTGAGGCTGTGTCGACATTGTGACAATAGAAATCCGACCAGTAACACGACTTGTACACAATTCTCTAACTGACTGTTTTAGCTAGGGAACTTAAGTGATTTTGGCGGGTCTTTAGTTACTTCGGAACGGCCGCTTTTATGCAAAAGCGGCCTTTTTTGTGCCCGGGATTTACGCCGAGCGCGCCATGATCAGGCCATTGTCGCTCGCCGCTTCCAGGCGGATAGCCACAAATTTCGACGTCGGCGTATGGCTGCCATCCCCGGTGCTTTCCAAGGGCACCAGCGGGTTCACTTCCGGGTAGTAAGCCGCTGCCTGCCCCGCCGGAATATCGAACGCGAGCAAGGTGAAGCCTTTTACGCGGCGCTCACGGCCGTCTTCCCACAGCGACACGATGTCGGCCTTTTGCCCCGGCTTGAAGCCCAGGCGGATGATGTCGGCTTCGTTGACGAACAACACGTCGCGTTGACCTTTGACCCCGCGATAGCGGTCGTCCAGGCCATAAATGGTGGTGTTGTACTGATCGTGGGAGCGCATCGACTGCATGATCAGGTCCGGCACGTGCCCGGTGGCGTGGGTGCGTTCGTGGATCAGGTCCTTGGGCAGGACGTTCGGGCGGAAGTTGGCGCGGCCCGAAGGCGTGTTCCAGCGACGTGCCCCGGCGGCGTTGCCCAGGTAGAAACCGCCCGGGTTTTTGATCCGCTCGTTGAAGTCCTTGAAGCCTGGGATGGTGTCGGCGATCAGCTCGCGAATACGTCCGTAGTCGGCCACCAGCCAGTTCCAGTCCACCGGTTGGCTGCCCAGGGTGGCGGCGGCGATGCCGGCGAGAATGGCCGGCTCGGATTTCATCCGGCTCGACAGCGGTTGCAGCTGGCCGTTGGAGCCGTGGACCATGCTGAACGAGTCTTCCACCGTCACCGCCTGCGGGCCTTCGGCCTGGATGTCGATGTCGGTGCGGCCCAGGCACGGCAGGATCAGCGCGTCTTTGCCGTGCATCAGGTGGCTGCGGTTGAGCTTGGTGCTGATCTGCACGGTCAGGTCGCAATTGCGCAGGGCTTCGAAGGTGCGCGGGCTGTCCGGGGTGGCTTGGGCGAAGTTGCCGCCCAGGCCGATAAATACTTTGGCGCGGCCTTCCAGCATGGCGTGGATCGCCTCGACCACGTTGTGCCCGTTGGTGCGCGGCACCTGGAACTGGAAGCGCCGCTCCAGGGCGTCGAGGAACGCCACCGGCGGCCGTTCGTTGATGCCCATGGTGCGGTCGCCTTGCACGTTACTGTGGCCGCGCACCGGGCACAGGCCGGCGCCCGGGCGGCCGATATTGCCGCGCAGCAGCATCAGGTTGGCGATTTCCTGGATGGTCGGCACCGAGTGACGATGCTGGGTGATGCCCATCGCCCAACACATGATCACGTTCTTGCCTTTGGCGTACATGCGCGCCGCTTGCTCGATTTCCACCAGGGGCAGGCCGGACTGCGCGACGATTTCTTCCCAGGAGGTGTCATCGATCTGGCCGAGGTAATCGAGCACGTGGGTGGTGTGTTCGTTGAGGAAGTCGTGGTCGAACACCGCTGCCTTGCCTTCGGCCTGGGCCTGGCGCTCCCACAACAGCAGGAACTTGGCCATGCCGCGCAGGATGGCCATGTCGCCCCCCAGCGCCGGGCGGAAGTATGCGGTATTGGTCGGTTTGTCGCCGTTGGTGAGCATTTCCAGCGGGTGTTGCGGGTGCTGGAAGCGTTCCAGGCCGCGCTCTTTCAGCGGGTTGATGCACACCACTTGAGCGCCGCGCTTCACCGCTTCGCGCAGCGGTTCGAGCATGCGCGGGTGGTTGGTGCCGGGGTTCTGGCCCCAGACGAAAATCGCGTCGGCGTGTTCGAAGTCGTCAAAGGTCACGGTGCCTTTGCCGACACCGACACTTTGCGCCAGGGCCACGCCACTGGCTTCGTGGCACATGTTCGAGCAATCCGGGAAGTTGTTGGTGCCGTAGGCGCGCACGAACAACTGGTACAGGTACGCCGCTTCGTTGCTGGCGCGGCCCGAGGTGTAGAACTCGGCCATGTCCGGGCTCGGCAGGGCGTTGAGGTGCTGGCCGATCAGCTCGAACGCCGCCTCCCAACTGATGGGCTGGTAACGGTCGGTCTGTGCGTCGTAGCGCATCGGCTCGGTCAGGCGACCCTGGTATTCCAGCCAATAGTCACTTTGCTCCAGCAACGCGGTGACGCTGTGCTTGGCGAAGAACGCGGCATCGACGCGGCGTTTGGTGGCTTCCCAGTTGACTGCCTTGGCACCGTTTTCGCAGAACTTGACCATGCCGCTTTCCGGCGAGTCGCCCCAGGCGCAGCCCGGGCAGTCGAAGCCGCCGTTCTGGTTGGTCTTGAGCATCATGCGCAGGTTTTTCAGCGCGTTGTCGCTGGTCAGCCATGCCTGCGCCACGCTGATCAGCGCGCCCCAGCCGCCCGCCGCACCCTTGTAAGGCTTGTAGCGCGGGGTTGGGGTTTGGTCGGCTTGGTGGTGATTGCTCATGGCTGTTTCTCCATCGCAGGGCTGTAGACCCGCGGCGCACTTTTCTGCGGCAGGTGGATGAGATTGAGGTTGTGCCGGCGTGCCCATTGCAGGGCCAGGCCGGTGGGCGACGACAGGCTGACCAGGGTCTGGATGCCTGCGCGCAGGACTTTCTGGATCAACTCAAGGCTGCAACGGCTGGTGACAATGGCCAGGCCGCCTTCGCTTGGAATCCGTTGGCGGATCAGCGCGCCGATCAATTTATCGAGGGCGTTGTGTCGGCCGATGTCTTCGCGGCCCAGCAGCAGTTCGCCCTGGTTGTTCATGAACACCGCCGCATGCACCGCGCCGCTGTGCTGGCCCAGAGGCTGGAACGCGCTGATGCGCTGGCGCAGGCCGTCGAGCCACTCGGCCGGCGGCAGGGGCGCGCCGGGCAGTACCTCAAGGTCCGGCAGGGCGTGTTCCAGCGCTTCCACGCCGCACAACCCGCAACCGCTGGTACCGGCCAGTTGGCGGCGCTGCTGCTTGAGGTTCCAGAACGCGCGACTGGAAATCTGCACCTGAGCGTACTGGGCAGAGCCCGTGCCGCTGAGTTTCAGGTCATAAATGTCGCTAACGTCGGCGATAATGCCGCTGCCGATACTGAAGCCTACAATGAAGTCTTCGAGGTCCGTCGGCGTCACCAGCATCACGGCCTGGCTGATGTCGTTATAGGCAATCGCCAACGCCACTTCTTCCGCCAACGCGGTGCTGGCGACTTCCGTGTGTTCGAGCGTGCAAAACTGGTAGCTCTGGCTGGCGGCGGGCGCGGGCGTTTGAGCAGCGGGCGCCGCGCAGACTGGGCGCTTGGCGTTCATGAGGCAGTACCGACGGCGGATGGGTCAGTGTTTAGACTAGGCGCGACAAAGCGTCGCGTCTAATTGCCAGTACTGATCTACCGATAGATGACGTCGATCAAGACTCGGTTTGCGATTTCTGAAACAGCGCGAAACACGCTTCCGCCAACGCAGAGCGCGGGGCGCTGCGGCGCATGATCAGCCCCAGGCGCGCCAGGGTGTGGGCGTCTTCGATCGGTTGCAGGCGCAGATGCTCGGTCAGCGCATCCAGGCCACCGTCCAAGGGCATCACCGCACAGCACAGCCCGCCGTGAACCGCTTGTAACAACTGATGGACCGCGTCGGTCTGCAACAACGGTTGCGGGTGCAGGCCCCGGCTATGGAAGTTGTGATCGATGGACTGACGGAAGTGCATGCCGCTGGTGAGCATGCCCAGCGGCAGTTCGATCAGGGCTTCCCAGCTCAGGGGCTTTTCGCCGAAGCTGAAATAGCGTTGGTCGTACAGCAGGCCCATGCGGGTTTCGCCGAGGGCCAGGGAGTCGAAGCGCTCGTTGTCCAGGCGGTCGAGGTAGGACACGCCGAGGTCCAGGCGATTGCTCGCCAATTGTTCGAGGATCTGTTCAGAGCTGAGGGCCGACAGCTCAAAGCGCAGGCTTGGGTGTTCTGTATGCAGTTGCTGCATCAGCGCCAACGGATCGAAACTCGACAGCGGCACCACGCCCAGGCGCAACGTCCCCACCAGGTTGCCGCGACAGGCTGCGGCTTCGGCCAGCAGGCCGTCATACGCCGCCAGCACCGTGCGCGCCCAGGCCAGCACGCGCTCACCCGGGGCGGTGAAACCTTCGAAGCGCTGGCCACGGTTGACCAGTGGCAGATCGAGTTCTTCTTCGAGGCTGCGCAGGCGCATCGACAGGGTCGGCTGGGTGATATGGCAACGCGCGGCCGCCTGGCCGAAGTGGCGCGTCTCGTCGAGGGCGATGAGGAATCTCAGCTGCTTGATGTCCATCTTCGCTCCAGGGCTTATTCCAATGGCGGGGGGATTCTAGCGTGTTTGGGTCTTTAGGCGGCTGGGAACCCAGATCTGTTGGGCTGGTCTAGTCTTTGGCATCTGGAACTCAAACCCAAGGAGAGAGCAGCATGAGTATTTTGAGCTTTGTTAAGGAAGCCGGCGAAAAGTTGATCGACCTGTTGACGCCGGGTAATGCGAACGCCAGCGAGCAGTTGAAAGAGCATGTGGCCAAGGTCGGTCTGGGTAATCCGAACGTACAGACCACGGTTGACGGCGACAAGGTGACCGTGACCGGCGAAGTTGCCAGCCAGGAAGAGAAAGAGAAGATCCTGCTGGCGCTGGGCAATATTGCCGGGGTCGCGAGTGTGGATGACCAGATCAAGGTCACCGACCCCGCACCGATTGTGGCGGCGCGTTTTGTCGTGGTGAAAAAGGGCGACACCCTCAGCGCGATTTCCCTGGCGGTGTATGGCAACGCCAATCTGTACAACAAGATCTTTGAGGCCAACAAGCCGATGTTGTCGCATCCGGACAAGATCTACCCGGGGCAGACGCTGCGCATTCCCGAGTAGTACACGCGGTAAACCTGTGTGGGGGCTTGCTCCCACATGGGTTCAGAGTCCGACAATGAGATCCCGGTAGTCCTCGACTGCCGCAAACTCCCCGGTGTCCTTTGGCCCTTTTTTGCTGTCCGGCTCTTTCACCGCCAGCAAATGCCCCACGCCGAAGTCCCTGGCGCTGCGCAGGATCGGCAAGGTGTCGTCGATAAACAGGCTGCGCGCCGGGTCGAAGTCGATATCGGCCTGCAGGGCGTCCCAGAACTGTGGGTTTTCCTTGGCGAAACCGTAGTCGTGGGAACTGATCATCCGCTCGAAATACGGCGCCAGCTCGATGCGTTCCATCTTCAATGACAGCGAATCACGGTGCGCGTTGGTGATCAGGATCACGCGCTTGCCGGCCTGTCGGATCGCCGCCAGAAACGTATCGGCATCCGCACGCAGGGCGATCAGGTGGGCGGTTTCCTGCTTGAGTTCGCGCACCGGGATTTTCAGCTCGGCACTCCAGAAATCCAGGCAATACCATTGCAACTGGCCGGCGTTACGCTCGAACAGAGGCTGCAACTCCATCTCGGCCATGGCAAGGCTCACCCCATGCAGCTCGGCGTAGCGTTGGGGCAGGTGTTCCATCCAGAAGTGGTTGTCGTAATGCAGGTCGAGCAGGGTGCCGTCCATGTCCAGCAGGACGGTGTCGATGGCGTGCCAGGGCAAAGAGGGCATGGGGCGTTCTCACGTAAGTAAAGATATCCGACACAGACAATCGGAAAAGCCACGGTATAGTAACCCGATCACCCCAAGGAGCCGCTTATGCGCCAGAAACCCACCGTCCTCTCCCGCGAAATAGTCGCCAGTAGCCGTTTGTTCCGCGTGGAAGCAGTGCAATTGCGCTTTTCCAACGGCGTAGAACGGACCTACGAGCGCCTGGTGGGGCGCGGTGCCGGCTACGGCGCGGTGATGATCGTGGCGATGATCGACGCCGAGCATGCGTTGCTGGTGGAGGAATACTGCGGCGGGACCGACGAATACGAGCTTTCGCTGCCCAAGGGTTTGATCGAGCCGGGCGAGGATGTGCTGGCGGCGGCGGACCGTGAACTCAAGGAAGAGGCCGGCTATGGCGCGCGCCAGTTGGAGCACCTCACCGAGCTTTCGCTGTCGCCTGGCTACATGAGCCAGAAAATCCAGGTGGTACTGGCCACCGATCTGTATGAAGAACGCCTGGAAGGCGATGAACCCGAGCCGATGCGTGTAGACCGGGTCAACCTGCGCGAGCTGGCGCAACTGGCGCAAAACGAGCAGTTCAGCGAAGGCCGCGCCCTGGCCGCGCTGTACCTGGTACGAGACCTGTTGACCCAGCGTGGAGTGTTCAGCGCATGAGCGAATTGTTTCTAGGCCACCCATTCATTGCCCCGGTGATCGAGCTGGCGCGCCAGGCCGGTGAAGTCATCATGCCGTTCTGGCGCGCCAATGTGGCCGTGACGTCCAAGTCCGATAATTCACCCGTGACGGCGGCGGACCTTGCCGCTCATCATCTGATTCTCGCCGGCCTTACCGCGCTGGACCCGAGCATCCCGGTGCTTTCTGAAGAAGACGCCGATATCGACCAGAGCGTGCGTGCCGGCTGGCAGCGCTGGTGGTTGGTGGACCCGTTGGATGGCACCAAGGAATTCATTTCCGGCAGCGATGAGTTCACTGTCAACATCGCGTTGATCGAACAGGGCCGCGTGGTGTTTGGCGTGGTGTCGATGCCCACCAGCGGCCGTTGCTACTTTGGCGGCGCGGGCCTGGGGGCGTGGCGCTCCGATGTGAACGAAGCGCCCAGGCCGATCCAGGTGCGCCTGGCCCCGGCCGCCGGCGAGGCGTTTACCGTGGTTGCCAGCCGCCGACACAGCAGCCCTGAGCAGGAGCGTTTGCTCCAGGGCTTGAGCGAAGGCTTGGGTGAGTTGAAGCTGGCGAATATCGGCAGCTCGTTGAAGTTTTGCCTGTTGGCCGAAGGCAGTGCCGATTGCTACCCGCGCCTGGCGCCGACCTCCCAGTGGGATACCGCCGCAGCCCAGGGCGTGCTCGAAGGTGCGGGCGGCGAAGTGCTGGAGTTGAGCGGCGAGCCGTTCAGCTATCCGGCGCGGGAATCGTTGCTGAACCCGTTCTTCCTGGCGCTGCCGGCCAAAGCCGCGTGGCGCGAACGCCTGCTCACCCTGGCCCGCGCTTAAGGCCTCAGCAGATCAACATGTGGGAGGGGCGGTGCGACGATTCGACTTGCTCCCACTTTGTTTTGTGGCGGGGCGGCTAGCGGTGCAGGACGTACTGGCCGCTGAAAACCACTGCGCGCTCGTCACTGCCGTCATTCACAATCCACGTTTCCAGGGTCAACCGCGCGCGGCCATAGCGCTTGTACGTCGTCACAAAGCGCTTCCACACTTTCTCCTCCGGCGCCTGGCAGATCACGGTCGCGTCTCGTGTGACCGGCAGCGGGTAACTGATCTGCCCTTCCTGGATCACGATATGCCCGTCTTCGAGAATGCCTTCTTCGCGCAACTGCAAGTGCAGCCAACCCCAACCCGCCAAGACCGCGCCGCAATAGAGGCTGCCGCCGAACATGGTGCTCTTGTGGTTGATATTGGCTTGCAGGGGCAAGTGCAGTTGCAATTGGCCGTGTTGCCAGTCGAGCACCTTGAGGCCCATTTCCCGGGTTAGGGGGATGTCGTGGTGGAGGATAGATTCCAGGTAACGGCTGTCGCGGCTCATGGCGGCCTCTTGGTGGGTAGGGTGGGTCATTCGTCGTCGCTGCTGTGGCTGGCGCTGTCGGCAAAGTTGAGGCCGTGCTTGCGCAGTTTGTCATGCAGGGTCTTGCGCGGTACGCCGAGGGCTTCGGCGAGGCTGCGCAGGGAACTGTGGGGGCGGCTCAGTTCGGCGGCGATCAGGCTTTTTTCGAACTGTTCGACTTGTTCGCTCAGGCCGCCGGGGGTGGAGGTCAGCAGGCCGGCGGAGAGATTGTCCGGGGTGTTGTCCAGCGCCAACTCCAGGCCCAGGGCGAAGCGCTCGGCGGCGTTCTGCAATTCCCGCACATTGCCCGGCCAACTGTGGCGCAGCAGCAGCGCGCGCTGGCCCGGCTGCAATTCGTGCAGCGGCAGGCCATGGCGGCTGCTGGCTTCGTCGGCAAAGTGCTGGAACAGCATCAACGCATCTTCACCGCGCTCACGCAGCGGTGGAATCCGCAACGGCGCGACGTTGAGGCGGTAATACAAGTCGGCGCGGAAGCGGCCCTGGTCGGCGGACTGGCGCAGGTCTTCCTTGGTGGCGGCGATGATGCGGATATCCAGCGGGATCAGTTGATTGCCGCCCAGGCGCTCGACCACGCGCTCCTGCAGCAGGCGCAGCAGCTTGACCTGCACGTCCAGGCTCATGCTTTCGATTTCGTCGAGGAACAATGTGCCGCCGTTGGCGAATTCGAATTTGCCGATGCGGCGTTTTTGCGCGCCGGTAAAGGCGCCCGGCTCGTGGCCGAACAGCTCGCTTTCGACCACCGACTCGGCGAGCGCGCCGGCGTTGATCGCCACGAAAGGCCCGCTACGCCGACTCGACAAGTCGTGCAGTGCGCGGGCGACCACCTCTTTGCCGGCGCCGGTTTCGCCGAGGATCAGTACATCGGCCTTGGTTGCCGCCAGCGCGCCGATCTGCTCGCGCAGGCGCAGCATTTGCGGGGAATGCCCGACCAGGCGCGTGCTCAATTGCTGGCGATCGCTGAGGGCCAGGCGCAGGCTGCGGTTATCCAGCACTAGCCGGCGCAGGGCCAGGGCGCGACGCACGCGGTCGAGCAGGGCGTCGCTGGCGAACGGCTTTTCGAGGAAGTCATATGCACCGGCACGCATGGCCTGCACCGCCAGCGGTACATCGCCGTGGCCGGTGATCAGCAGCACCGGCAGCTCCGGGTCCTGGCCGTGCAGCTCGGCCAGCAGCTCCAGGCCGTCCATGCCAGGCATGCGGATATCGCTGACCACCACGCCCGGCCAATCCCGCGACAGCTGTGCGGTGAGGCCGGTGGCTTCGCCCAGGGGCAGGACTTTCAGCCCGGCCAGGTCCAGGGTCTGGCACAGGGCCTGACGCAAGTGTGGATCGTCGTCGATCAACACCACCTGAATCTGGTTATCGATACTCATACACTGCGGTCCTCGGACGGTTGCAGACTGACGCCCGGCGAGCCGGCACGCAATTTCAAGGTTAACAGCGCGCCGCCTTGCTTGTGGTTGGCAAACAGCAGTTCGCCACCAAAGGCACGCATCAAGGTGTCACAGATCGCCAGGCCCAGCCCGAGGCCCTGGGTGCGGGTCTTGGTGGTATAGAACGGCTCGCTGGCGCGTCCCAGGGCTTCCATGCAAAACCCCGGGCCGTTGTCGCGAATGTACAGGTTGACGCCCTGCTCGGTGGTTTCGGCACTCAGCCAGAGTTTGCGCGGCGGGCCTTTTTCGGTGAGGGCGTCGAGGGCATTGGCCAGCAGGTTGCCCAGCACCTGGCGTAGACGGGTTTCACCGGCCTCGACCCACAAGGTCGCCTCGGGCAAATCGCGGATCAGCTCGACTTCCATCGCGCGCCGCCGTTTGGCCAGCAACGCCAGCGCGTCGTCCAGTGCCGGTTGCAGGGCGACGCTTTCCGGCGCATGCCGATCGCGGCGGGCGAACGCGCGCAAGTGGGCGATGATCGAGGCCATGCGGCCGGTCAGTTCGCTGATCAGTTTGAGATTGCTGCGCGCGTCGTCGGTTCGCTCATGGTCGAGCAGGATTTCGGCGTTTTCCGCGTAGCTGCGAATCGCCGCCAGGGGTTGATTGAGCTCGTGGCTGATGCTCGCCGACATGGTGCCCAGCGCCGACAGTTTGCCCGCCTGCACCAGGTCGTCCTGGGCGCGCACCAGTTCCTGCTGCGCATGTTCGCGCTCCAGCACTTCCTGTTTCAGGCGCCGGTTGAGCCCTTCCAGGTCGCTGGTACGCTCGGCCACGCGCATTTCCAGTTCGCGTCGGGCCTTGGCTTCGAAGGCGATGCGGTCCAGGTAGTGCCGACGGCGCTGCATCATCAGGCCCAGCAGCAACATCAGCACCAACAGCGTGGCGCCGCCCACCGCGACCACGGTGCGTACCGGGCGGTTGATCAACGATTGTGGCGCGAGGATCTCCACGTTCCAGCCGGTTTCGGCGATGGCCGTGGATTGGCGCAGCCAGGCCGTCGGGCTCAAGGCCAGCGGTTGCGGATCGCGGGTCGGGTAGGGCTGGATCGCGATGATCGCCTGGTGCTCTTCGTCCGTCAGTGGCCGGGTGGCGCGGAACCGCCATTGCGGGCGCGAGGTCAGGATCACGACGCCGTTGTGGTCGGTGACCAGCAGTTGCTCGGGGGTGTTGCCCCACAGGCTTTCGGTGTGGTCCAGGTCGACCTTGACCACCAGCACACCGATGACTTTCTCGCCGTCGCGCACCGCGGCGGCGAAGAAGTAGCCGCGTTTGGCCGAGGTGGTGCCCAAGCCGAAGAATCGGCCCAGGCGTCCGGCCATGGCTTCGCTGAAATACGGGCGGAACGAGAAATTGCGCCCGACGAAGCTGTCTTGCTTGTCCCAGTTGGACGCCGCGAGGGTCTTGCCGGTGGTGTCCATCAGGTACATCACTTCGACCCCGGCCTGGGCGGCGACGTCCTTGAGCAACAGGTTGGCGTTGGCCAGGTTGGTACTGACCTGCGGTGCCGCCAGCGCGGTGCGCAGGGCTGGCAAGTCGCCGAGGATCTGCGGCAGCACTTCATAGCGGTGCAGGGTGCCCAGCAGGTTGGCGACGTACAGGTCGAGGGTCTGGCGGTTCTGCCCGGCCAGTTCGCTGCGGTAGTAGCGCTCGGCCAGGTGCTCCAGCGGCCACAGCAGCGGCGCCAGGCACAGCGCCAACAGGGCGAGGCTGCGCCAGCGGGGTCTTCGCGGGAGGGGTGGGGTCATGGGAGTCATGCGCCTGAGGGTACAGGCGCATTATGCCTAGTGCTGCTGTGCAAGACACTCGCGCAATGCGTCTTGCCACTGTGGCTGGCTGACCTGCCACTGCTGTTGCAGACGGCTGCAATCGAGGCGCGAGTTCAGTGGGCGCCTGGCCGGCGTCGGGTAGGCGCTGGACGGGATCGCTTCCAGGTCGGCGCAGGGTTTGCCTGTGGCGCGCAGGTGCTCGCCAATCGCCTGGGCGAAGCCGAACCACGACGTTTCGCCTTGGGCGGTCAGGTGATAGACACCCCAGTCGCCCGCTTGCCCGGCCTGCCAGCGCTCGATCAACGCGCGGGTGCTGTTGGCGATGGTGCCGGCCCAGGTCGGCGCGCCGATCTGGTCGGCGACGATCCGCATCTGCGGTTTTTCTTGCAGCAGACGCTGCATGGTCAACAGGAAGTTCTTGCCGTGAAGGGAGTAAACCCAACTGGTGCGCAGGATCAGGTATTCGCCCCCGACTGCCACGATCGCCTGCTCACCGGCGAGCTTGCTCTGGCCGTAGACGCCCAGCGGGTTGGGTGTGTCGGCTTCGGTGTAGGGCGCGGTTTTACTGCCGTCGAACACGTAGTCGGTGGAGTAATGGATCAGCGGCACGCCCAAGGCCTTGGCTTCTTCGGCGAGAACGCCGGGCGCGGTGGCGTTGATCGCGAAGGCCGCGTCCGGCTCGCTTTCGGCCTGATCGACCGCGGTGTGGGCCGCGGCGTTGATGATCAGGTCGGGGCGATGGGCGCGCACTTGCTGGCGGATCTGGTCGACGTGAGCCAGGTCCAGCCTGTCGCGGCCCAGCACGATGAGTTTGCCCAGGCCCAGGAGCCGTTGTTGCAGCTCTTGGGAGAGTTGGCCGTGTTGGCCGGTGATCAGAATCTTCATGGGAACAGGTCGGCTTCCATCAGCAGTTTGCCGGCCTGGTCCTTGGAGGACAGTTGCGGCGGTTCGGTCAGTTCCCAGTCGATGGCCAGCGTAGGGTCATTCCAGAGGATGCTACGCTCGGCGCTCGGTTGGTAGTAGTCGGTGGTCTTGTAGAGGAATTCTGCGTAGTCGCTCAACACCACGAAACCATGGGCGAAGCCTTCCGGCACCCACAGTTGGCGGTTGTTCTGTGCCGACAGGCGCACGCCGACCCATTGACCGAAGTTCGGCGAGCTGCGACGAATGTCGACGGCTACGTCGAGTACTTCGCCGGCAATGACACGCACCAGTTTGCCCTGGGTATGTTCAAGCTGATAGTGCAGACCCCGCAGCACGCCTTTTTGCGAGCGTGAGTGGTTGTCCTGCACGAAGTCGCGCTGCAGCCCGGTGGCCGCTTCAAAGGCACGGGCATTGAAGCTTTCGTAGAAAAAACCGCGCTCATCACCAAACACTTTCGGTTCGAGTATCAGTACGCCGGGCAGTGAGGTTTGCACTACATTCACGGGTGTTCTCCGGCCAGCGAGTACAGGTATTGGCCATAACCGGTCTTGCCGAAGTACTTGGCGCGTTCCAGCAGATGGTCACGATCGATCCAGCCATTTTCGTAGGCGATTTCTTCGAGGCAGGCGACTTTCAGCCCTTGGCGGTGCTCGATGGTCTGCACATAGGTCGAGGCTTCGAGCAGGCTGTCGTGGGTGCCGGTGTCGAGCCAGGCAAAGCCACGCCCAAAACGCTCCACATGCAAGTCGCCGCGCTTGAGGTAAGCGTTGTTCACGTCGGTGATCTCCAGTTCGCCACGGGGCGAGGGCTTGACCGCCTTGGCGATCTTGATCACATCGTTATCGTAGAAATACAGGCCGGTGACGGCATAGGGCGACTTGGGCTTGGCTGGTTTTTCTTCGATGGACAGGGCGCGGCCTTCCTTGTCGAAGTCAATCACCCCAAAACGCTCCGGGTCCTTGACCCAGTAGCCGAATACTGTTGCCCCGGACGGGCGTTCGGCCGCGGTGCGCAGTTGATCACCGAAGTGTTGGCCATGGAAAATATTGTCGCCCAGGATCAGGCACACCGGATCGTCGCCGATGAATGCTTCGCCAATGATGAAGGCTTGAGCCAAACCGTCCGGCGACGGCTGCTCCGCATAGCTGAAACGCACGCCGAACTGGCTGCCATCCCCCAGCAGATTGCGGTATTGCGGCAAGTCCACCGGCGTGGAGATCACCAGGATGTCCTTGATTCCCGCGAGCATCAGCACCGAGATCGGGTAGTAGATCATCGGCTTGTCATACACCGGCAACAGTTGCTTGGACACGCCCAGGGTGATGGGGTGCAAACGGGTGCCGGAGCCGCCGGCCAATACGATTCCCTTTGTCATGCAAGCAGATCCTTCATGTCGGTATTGCCCAATCGTTCGCCCTGATAACTGCCGTCCTGGACCCTGCGGCACCATTCCAGGTTATCGAGGTACCACTGCACGGTTTTGCGCAGCCCGGTTTCAAAGGTTTCTTGCGGCACCCAGCCCAACTCGCGTTCGATCTTGCTGGCGTCGATGGCGTAGCGCTGGTCGTGGCCGGGGCGGTCCTTGACGAAGGTGATCAGGTCGGCAAAGTGCGCGACACCGGCCGGGTGTTGCGGTGCCAGCTCTTCCAGCAGGGCGCAGATGCTGCGTACCACGTCGATATTCTTCTGCTCGTTGTGGCCGCCGATGTTGTAGGTCTCGCCGACCACGCCTTCGGTCACCACCTTGAGCAACGCACGGGCGTGGTCTTCGACGAACAGCCAGTCGCGGACCTGCAAGCCGTCGCCATAGACTGGCAACGGCTTGCCAGCGAGGGCGTTGAGGATCACCAGGGGGATCAGCTTCTCGGGGAAATGAAACGGCCCGTAGTTGTTCGAGCAGTTGGTCAGCAATACCGGCAGGCCATACGTGCGCTGCCAGGCGCGAACCAGGTGGTCGGACGCGGCCTTGCTGGCCGAGTAGGGCGAGCTGGGGGCGTAGGGCGTGGTTTCAGTGAACAGATCGTCCACGCCGTGCAGGTCGCCGTACACCTCGTCGGTGGAGATGTGGTGGAAGCGGAACGCGCTCCTGGCCGGCTCTGCGAGCGTTTGCCAATACGCGCGGGCGGCTTCCAGCAGGCTGTAGGTGCCGACAATGTTGGTCTGGATAAAATCCGACGGGCCGTCGATGGAACGGTCGACATGGGACTCGGCCGCCAGGTGCATGATCGCCTGGGGCTCGAAGCGCGCGAGCACGGCGCTGACGGTGGCCTGGTCGACGATATCGGCCTGGACGAACTCATAGCGGCTGTTGGACGCGATGCTGGTCAGCGACTCCAGGTTGCCGGCGTAGGTCAGTTTGTCCAGGTTGAGCACTTCGTGCTCGGTGTGTTGAATCAGGTGGCGGATCAGGGCAGAGCCGATGAAACCGGCACCTCCGGTGATGAGAATACGCATGTCGGGGGGCCTTTTCCTTAGACGGACATTTAGCGAATGGGGCATAGCTTGAGTTGTGACGCGGATCTGTGCAAGCGCGGTACGTTGGGGGGTTGCTTAACCCCCATCAACAATGGCGATATAGGCGCCTGATAAAAACAGAGGTCCTCATCATGTTGCTTGCCACGTTGATCCATCGCACCAGCCTGCCTTGCCCGCAAGTGGGGCCCGATCAGGCTGCACACTTGCTTGAGCGGCATTATGGCCTTGGCGGCACATTGCAATCACTTGGCAGCCAACAAGACCTCAACTACAGCGTCGACACCAACCATGGCCGCTTTGTTCTGAAAATCTGCCTGGGCGACTACGCCGCCGTCGAATTGCACGCCCAGCATGCCGCGCTCCACGCCTTGCAGGCGCAGGACGGGTTGCGCGTCCCCCGAGTCATCAAGGCCCTGACCGGTGAGGACCTGCTGACCGTGACCGTCGATGGGCAAACCCTGCACCTGCGGCTGTTGGATTACATCGACGGCCAGCCCTTGACCCACCTGCCTCACGTGGGCCGCGAGGTCATCGCAGGCTTCGGTGACTTGTGCGGGCGGATGAGCCAGGCGCTGGCCGATTTTGCGCATCCGGGCCTGGAGCGGACCCTGCAATGGGACCCGCGCCACGCGCAGGAACTGATCAGCCACCTGCTGGCGACCCTGCCAGACCTGCCCCACCGCGCGGCATTGGAGCAAGTCGCCGAGCAGGTCGGTGAGCGCATTCGGCCCCTGGCGGATCACTTGCCGTGGCAAGCGGTACACATGGACATTACCGATGACAATGTGGTCTGGCAGCGCGATGCCCTGCGTCATTGGCAGATCCAGGGGGTGATCGATTTCGGCGATCTGGTACACACCTGGCGCATCGCCGACCTGTCGGTGACCTGCGCCGCCTTGCTGCACCATGCCCAGGGCGATCCCTTTGCCATTTTACCGGCAATCCAGGCCTGTCACGCCGTTACGCCGTTGCAGCGCGAAGAACTGCAGGCGCTATGGCCGCTGATCGTCGCCCGTGCGGCGGTGCTGGTGCTCAGCAGCGAACAGCAGCAACGCTTGGACCCCGATAACGACTACCTGTTGAAAAACGCCGAGCATGAGTGGGAAATTTTCCAGGTTGCAACGTCAGTGCCGTTTGAATTGATGGAGGCGGCGATCCTGCTCTGTGTCGGGCAGACGCTGCCACCGATCGCCAGCGAGGGGTTCGCGCCGCTCTTGCCGGGGCTGGTGGGACGCGAGTTCGCGCTGATCGACCTGGGAGTGCTCAGCCCACATTTCGAAGCGGGTAATTGGGAGCAGCCGGGGATTGACCGGCGCTTACTGGACGAGGCTGCGGCGGTTCACGGGTTGGCCGCCAGTCGCTACGGCCAATACCGTTTGTCGCGCACCTGCCCGGACAGCGCCACGGAGCCGCAGACGTTCCCGCTGCATGTCGAGTTGCACCTGCCCCACGGTACAGCGGTGGAGGCGCCCTTCGCTGGGGTGCTGCGTGTCGGTGCCGATGGCTTGCTGTGCGTGCAGGATGGTCCGTTGAGCCTGCGCTTGTGGGGCGTAAGCACCTCATTGAGCGCGGGAGCGGCGGTGGTGGAAGGGCAAATACTGGGCGAGGTCCATGCCCCCCTGACCGTGCAATGGTGCCGCGCTGACGTTGAGCCACCGCTGTTCTGCACGCCGAGCCGGGCGTCGGCGTGGCAAGCGCTATGCCCGTCACCCTCGGTGCTGCTGGGGCTGGCCTGCGATGCCGAACCCGAGCTCGACCCCCAAGCCCTGCTGGCGCGACGCGACGCCAGCTTCGCGCGCTCGCAGAAGCACTATTACGTCGATCCGCCGCGCATTGAACGAGGCTGGCGCAACCATCTGATCGACATGCAGGGCCGTTCCTATCTGGACATGCTCAACAACGTCGCCGTGCTCGGCCATGGTCACCCCCGCATGGCAGCGGTGGCAGCGCGGCAGTGGTCGCTGCTCAACACCAACTCGCGCTTTCACTATGCGGCGATTGCCGAATTCTCCGAGCGCTTGCTGGCGCTGGCGCCGGACGGCATGGACCGGGTCTTCCTGGTCAATAGCGGCACCGAGGCCAATGACCTGGCCATCCGCCTGGCCTGGGCCTACAGCGGTGGGCGCGACATGCTCAGTGTGCTGGAGGCCTACCACGGTTGGTCGGTGGCGGCGGATGCGGTGTCCACGTCGATTGCCGATAACCCCAAGGCCCTGAGCAGTCGTCCGGACTGGGTTCACCCGGTGACCGCGCCCAATACCTATCGCGGCGAGTTCCGCGGGCAGGACAGCGCGCCGGATTACGTGCGAAGTGTGGAACACAACCTGGCGAAAATCGCCGCTAGCCAGCGCCAACTGGCCGGCTTCATCTGTGAGCCGGTGTATGGCAATGCCGGGGGCATCTCCCTGCCGCCGGGCTATTTGCAGCAGGTGTATGCGTTGGTGCGCGCCCAAGGTGGCGTGTGCATCGCCGATGAGGTTCAGGTGGGTTATGGCCGCATGGGGCATTTCTTCTGGGGCTTTGAAGAGCAGGGCGTGGTGCCCGATATCATTACCATGGCCAAGGGCATGGGCAACGGTCAGCCGTTGGGGGCAGTGATCACCCGTCGCGAGATTGCCGAGGCGCTGGAGGCCGAGGGGTATTTCTTCTCGTCTTCGGGGGGCAGCCCGGTCAGTTGCCGGATCGGCATGGCGGTGCTGGATGTGATGGAGGAAGAAAAGCTCTGGGAAAACGCCCAAGTGGTCGGCGCGCATTTCAAGGCGCGGCTGGAAGCCCTGATCGATCGTCACCCGTTGGTCGGCGCGGTTCATGGGTCCGGCTTCTATCTGGGCCTGGAGCTGGTGCGCGACCGGCATACCCTGGAACCCGCCACCGAAGAGACCACACTGCTGTGCGACCGCTTGCGTGAGCTGGGGATTTTCATGCAGCCGACCGGTGATTACCTGAATATTCTCAAGATCAAGCCGCCGATGGTCACCTCCAGACGCAGTGTGGATTTCTTTGTCGACATGCTGTCGAAGGTGCTGGATGAACAGCTATAAATAATCGATTGTTATCGGTTAAATGCTGTCATATTTATCGGCTATATTGTTTTGATGCTTTTAAGGCCGATTTTTATCGGTTATAAAGTCGGCCTTCACCCTTTCGGAGCCCTGATCGCCATGACCACCCTGCACAGCACACCTCGCGCCGATGGCTTTCATATGCCTGCCGAATGGGCGCCACAGACCCAGGCCTGGATGATCTGGCCCGAGCGCCCGGACAACTGGCGCCTGGGTGGCAAGCCGGCGCAGGCCGCGCACGTGGCGGTGGCCAAGGCTATCGCGCGTTTCGAGCCGGTCACCGTGGCGGTTTCCGCCGGCCAGTACGAAAACGCCCGTGCCCGCCTCGACGTGCCCAATATCCGCGTGGTGGAAATGTCCAGCGACGACGCCTGGGTGCGCGACACCGGCCCGACTTTCGTGATCGACAACCGTGGCGAAGTGCGCGGCGTAAACTGGGATTTCAACGCCTGGGGCGGTTTTGACGGCGGTCTGTATGCGCCGTGGAACCGTGACGCGCAGGTCGGCGGCAAGATCCTCGAGATCGAGCGTGCGCCGCGCTACCGCACCGAAGGGTTTGTGCTGGAAGGCGGCTCGATTCATGTCGACGGCGAAGGCACCCTGATCACCACCGAAGAATGCCTGCTCAACCGCAATCGCAACCCGCATCTCGACCGTGCAGCCATCGAGGCGGTGCTGAGCGCCAACCTGGCTGTGGATAAGATCATCTGGTTGCCAGACGGCCTGTTCAACGACGAAACCGACGGCCATGTGGATAACTTCTGCTGCTATGTACGCCCGGGCGAAGTGCTGCTGGCCTGGACCGACGACCCGCAAGACCCGAACTACTCACGCTGCCATGCCGCCATGGACGTGCTGCAAAGCAGCACCGATGCCCGGGGCCGCTCGTTCACAGTGCATAAAATGCCGATTCCGGGGCCGCTTTATGCCACCGAAGCAGAGTGCGCGGGTGTGGACCCGATGGACGGCAGCCAGGAGCGCAACCCTTCCGTGCGTCTGGCCGGTTCCTACGTCAACTTCCTGATCGTCAACGGCGGCATCATCGCGCCGAGCTTCGACGACCCGCTGGACAACCAGGCCCGTGAAATCCTGCAGAACCTGTTCCCGCAGCACGACGTGGTGATGGTGCCGGGCCGCGAACTGTTACTGGGTGGGGGCAATATCCATTGCCTGACCCAACAACAGCCTGCCCCGCAGAAAAATTGAGTGCGGTTGTAACAACGTCGGAGCGACGACCGAGCGCCACTCGGTTCTAGCGTTCACAGCAAGCCCGCGGCCCCGTAAGGCCGTGGGCTTTTTTGTGTCCAACTGCCTATAAATACTGCACATTGGCATAGCTCTTGTATTGGTATTATCACAGTGGCCCACGGTGATGACTGCGCAGTTCTGTCATAAACCTTGAGTAAGTTAGCCGCTCATGCAGTAGGAGAGAGCGCTGAAATGAATGTCGATATCAACTTGATGCACACGCGCACGTTCCACCCCGTGCGAGTCAACAGTGACGAAATCCATGCGCTGGCGCTCTGGTTGAAGGCACATGGCTCACGGCAGGTCAGGCAGCCGCCTGATTTATTCAGTGTGATGAGTGAGCGCTACCCGGCAGGCTTGTTCAGCGACGAAGAAATGCACGCATTGTGCGAATTGATGAATAACTGAGAACTCGCCGATCAACCATCGGCGAGGGAACATGTTCGCTATTGCGGTGTGCCCTTCACTGAATAAGTGATTGAGCTATACCTGTCGCGAGCAGGCTCTCATTTAAAGTCGGTTCAGTCTCAGAAACGGCAGGTTCCCCTCACCATGATGTGACGACAGATCTTCGGGCTGAATCTGCGTCACATGGTTCGCTTAAGCGCATAAGACCTTACTTGAGAATAATGACAATTATTTGCATTTGGGCGCATGCCTGTTCCCACGCGTTCGACTTATAAAATATGTTAGTGAGTCCGTATTTTTTCTGTATGGATAAGACTTCCAGGCGATGGCCAAAGCGCTGTAGGCCGTGGCTTAGAATTTTTTTGCCTAAATACAGACGATTCGCGAAATTGACACATAGTTCAACGCGAGACTAGCATTGCGTCCAACGCCTGTGGCTAACAGCCATGACTTAACCAATAAGAAAAGGCCCGCGGCAGTTCAGTCGTCCGCGGGCTTTGTTTTTTTTCGGAAAAAGTCGACACCAAAACAGCAATATGGAGCCTGGTGTCATAGCGCGTACTCAACCAGTAATAAGGAATATAAGAAATGTTGAAACAACGGATGAGTCTGATCGCTCTGGGGATTTTGAGCGCATCGACAGCCATGGCAAACGACCAGGAGCAATCCAAGGGTTTCGTTGAAGACAGCCACCTGAACATCGCCGCACGTAACGCTTACATCAGCCGTGACTACAAGAACGGCAAGCAAGACAAGGCCGAATGGGGCCAAGGCTTCATAGGCAAGTTCGAGTCCGGTTTCACCCAAGGCACCGTCGGTGTCGGTGTGGACGTGATTGGCCAGTACGCCATTCGTCTGGACGGCGGTAAAGGCCGCAGCGGCGCGGGCGGTATCGACTTCTTCAAGCAAGGCGACAGCGGCTCGGCTGCCAACGACCTGGCCAAAGGCGGCGCGGCGGTGAAGTTCCGCCTGTCCAACACTGTGCTCAAGTACGGCGACCAGTTCCCGAACGTGCCCGTGCTGGCTTACGACAACTCTCGTCTGTTGTCGGAAACCTACACCGGTACCTCGATCGTTTCCAAAGAGATCGAAGGTCTGCAACTGGACGCGGGTCACTTCACCAAGGAAGCGCGTAAGAGCGCTGAAGGTACCGACAGCGGCCGTCTGAAAAGCATCGATTATATCGGTGGTAGCTACAAATTCACCGAAAGCCTGTCGGCAGCGCTGTACGCCTCCGACATGCAGGACGTGCTGAAGAAGCAGTACGTCAACGTCAACTACGTACTGGCCCTGCCGGAAAAGCAGTCGCTGACGTTTGACTTCAACGGCTACAAGACCAAGCTGGATCGCAGCTTCGCCCTGGAAAACCAAGGTGATGCAGACGCGCGCGACAACAAAATCTGGAGCCTGGGCGCCACGTGGGCTGTTGGTCCGCACAGCTTCACCGTCGCTCACCAGCGCAGCACCGGCGACACCGGCTACCTGTACGGCGGCTACCGCAACGATGGCGGCATCGGCGACGGCGGCAACACCATCCTGCTGGCCAACTCCTACTGGTCCGACTTCAACGGCAAGGACGAGCGTTCGTGGCAAGCGGCCTACGGCATCGACTTCGCTACCTTCGGTGTACCTGGCTTGACCTACAACGTGGCTTACGTGCGCGGTACCAACATCGACGACGGCAGTGGCCGTGGCGATGGCACCGAGCGTGAAATCTTTAACCAGTTCAAGTACATCGTCCAGAGCGGCCCAGCCAAAGACCTGAGCCTGCGTGCTCGTGCCTCGTGGTTGCGCGTTTCCAACAACGCTGACAAGTACAACGTAGGCGGTAACGAATTCCGCCTGTTCGCCGACTACCCGATCAACGTTTTCTAATTGATCCGGCGTCGCGCCTGATTGCAGGCGATAAAAAACCCCGACTGGTTCGGGGTTAATGAGATGGTCACCCCCAACACCCTGTGAGGGCTACGCTTTCACGGGGTGTTTTGTTTTCGGAGGCCATCATCATGAGCGAGTCAGCACTGATCGGTATCGATCTCGGCAAACATACTTTCCACCTGCACGGCCAGGATAAGTCGGGCCGCGAGGTGTTTCGCAAAAAATGCTCACGGGCGCAGATGATGCAGTTTTTCGGCAATGTGCCGAGCTGTGTCGTGGTGATGGAGGCCTGTGCAGGGTCGCATTTTGTCGCTCGCCAACTGATGGCGATGGGACACACGGCCAAGCTGATTTCCCCGC